>JADGDJ010000047.1 GCA_016744925.1 Spirochaetaceae bacterium | reverse complement strand
ACATAGGCCTTATCCAGAGTCACCACAGGTATACCGGAAAGATCGGGGAAGTTAAAATTTACAGATAAGCCGGCCCGCACATTACGACTACCGGTGGAGTTGAAGGACAAACCCGCCGAACCGACCATGCCATAGGCCCAGTAACTTTCTCCGTCAACGGGATCTGAACCACTGTAATCCACCTCTCTTGTGCGCATTACCGTATTGTACAGCTCCATCTCAATCGAGATATTATTTTCTGCACTGAGGACGGATACTGCTGCCAGAAGCAGCAGTACCGCAAAAGTTCTTTTTACCATGAGAGTTCTTCCAGAGAGAACAAATCGTCTTCGAGAGGAATATCGATTTTTAGATCCTCAAGAATCATAATGGTCTCCGTATCTGTTTTCATTTTATCGGAGATTCTGGTTTCTGTGGCTATCAGCCTTCCATCAAATTCTTTCGCTTTAAGAATCTCTATCTCTTTCAGCAATCGTCCCGATTTAGTGTAATATTCTGCTTTCCAACCGAGAAATGTCTCTTTGTCGATCCAGACTTTTTCTTTGGGATAGGGAACAGTTCTCACATTGGCAACCATCATCAGAACATAACATTCATGACCACTTACCGTTTCCTCTCCGAGCAGTTCCACATCGTACTGGGAAACCCGGTCCTTACCACCGGTCATATCCTCATAGGAGACATCGGAACCGAGCATAGACTGGCGAAGCATAGCTCCCTGCATCCTGATAATCTCCTCTGCATCGGGAAAGTACAGGTAGAGCTCATCTTCGGTTCTCAGAACTTTCTGTCCTCTTTCGGCACGACTGGTGAATTCGATCAATGATTCGTCGGCACCTCTGGACCAGGAGTTAAAAGTACTCACCTTAATCCCGAAACGGTCTTTGATTCTCATTTCCCCTGTTGCTTCCGATGTATCAAAAATCTGCATATCATCAGCTTTTCTCACGATCTCCTCACCGGTAAGGGCAAAAACCGATCCCACTACAACAAGTGTTAACAATATTATTAAAACGATTATTTTATTATTCATAGAATTCCTCCTAAACGTATCTCAGAGCTTCAACAGGCTCTATTTTTGCTGCATGGCGCGATGGGATAAATGTTGCCGCCGAAGCA
The DNA here is from genome assembly GCA_016744925.1 of Spirochaetaceae bacterium. Classification (GTDB taxonomy): domain Bacteria; phylum Spirochaetota; class Spirochaetia; order DSM-2461; family DSM-2461; genus Spirochaeta_F. Next base: position 21,906 of record JADGDJ010000047.1, on the reverse strand, counting down.
ATAATTACTGAATAGAAATATACAAATGCGGTTCTTCCCACACTAAGTTGGGGATAAACAATTGATGACATTTCAAAATCCATACCCGACATGGCATCCGTATAATCAATTCCCGTTTTACTCAGCCACAAGGTGAGGGCAACACCTATTGCAACACCAAAAGCTGATCCGATCATACTGATAAATGTTCCCTCGAGAAAAAACAAACGGATCAATTCTTTTCCATGCATCCCAAGTGCTCCGAGAGTTCCGATCTCACGCATCCTCTCAAAAATAACCATCATGGTCGTGTTTATAATGACCGTACTTCCGAGCAGAAAGAAAAACATAGCGACAAAATTGTAGACCATCTGTGCCATTTTCAACATGCCGTAGGTGGTACTCAGCTCTTCCCAGGATCTGATGTCCATCTCAACACCGGCACGGGCCTCAACGGCTTCCTTGATAAGAGGAGCCGCCGCTTTAGACGCCACTCCCTCTTTTAATTTGATGAGAACCTCCTGCACACTCCCTTCCATTCTCAGAAAATACTGAGTCCTGTCCAGGGGTACCCAGAAGTATTTTGAATTGAGTGATCCCACAGGAAAGGCGAACAATCCGACGATTTCCAGCGTGATGGCATTGGTTCCACGCGCTGCTGTTGTGGACATGACTGTAACTTTGTCACCAAGCTTCAGTTTGAGGTCCCTTGCCAGTGTAGCGCCCATCATCATCTCATTTTTTCCATTTTCCGGCAGTCGCCCCGCTTTGAGAGATCCTTCCAGGTCCTGAAATTCAGCTTCTCTTGCAAAATCCGCCCCGACACCGACCGCTCCATAATTTGAACCATAAAAAATAGAGGGAAATGTTATTCTCGGAACATATGTATCAACAGATTCATCCTGCTCGAGAGCGTCATTCACAGATTCCCAGTCCACTGTCAGATGCATGGGATTATACCGTTCATTAATTTCATAATCCACATGTTTGACCCGAACTTCTCCCGTATAATAGGTCTTCAGATTATAAGCCATATCGTCAGACATCCCCTGAATCAGGGAAAAAAGAGCAACGATGGCCATGGCAGAAATCCCGATGGCAGTGCCCGAGAGAATAGATCTGACCTTGTGCCGGGATATATTTTTTAAGGCTGTTTTTGCTAAATGCATTTTCATAATTCTACTCCTTTACTGATGTCTCAGACATGCTGGAATATCGGTTCGGATTGCCCGGAAAGTGGGAACGACAGCAAATAGGGTTGAAAATAACACACTGAGAATAGCGGCTTTTATCATAGTTCCCGGATTCCAGACACCACGAAAAATTGCCTGAATCCTATATCCGATATCCATATCCCTCAAAATAAAACTGTAATCAATTCCCACATTGATTAAGATGAAGTTGGCAATTATTCCCAGCAGAACGCCTACGACAGATCCAATTATTCCGATTCCCGCACCTTCAATCATAAAAGCAAGCAATATTTTTCCATCAGACATTCCCAGAGATCTCATCATTCCCAATTCTTTGATTCTCTCAAAAATCGCCATTAACATTGTATTGGAGATTCCCACGGCAGCAATGATGAAAATAAGGAACAGAATCATTCCCGATCCACCTCTTTTCGCTTCTGCAAGCGCGAGATAATCAGCAGCCATAGCTTTCCAGCTCATAACAGTAAGGTTATCGCCGTTGAGCAACTCCTGAATCCGAATTACGTCACTGTCCACATCGGCATTTTCCGGTAGTGCGACATTGATTTCAGTAGCCGCTCCATCCATGGCGAGGTATTCGTCGGCTGTGGCTATGGGCATCATGAGCAGAGTTCTGTTGACATTGGGGTTTGGACAATTGAGGATTCCCACAATTTCCAGGTCCATAGCCACATATCCGGCGTTTCCCCGGCCAACAAAGGTTATCCAGTATCCCACCTTGGCTCCAATATCTTCGGCAAACCACGACCCAATCAAAACTCCATCTTCACCGGATTCAAGGAAGCGACCATCCATAAGGGTTGATCCGAATTCAAAGACATCAGAGTCTCTTTCCGGATCAATAGCTGTGACACTCACAGGAAGGTTCCCATCTTCACCGAAGTCATCGGAATTGAGAATTAAGTCGCCGGAAAAGGTCATTCTTTTTGTTGCCATTATTCCATTCTCTTCCAGTTTACGAATAATTTTATCGGGATTTTTTATACTGATATCCAAAGGCTTCTGATGTCTGTTTTCCCAATATTCCTCATTGAGAATTCTGGCTGAAGCTGTTTCATACCATTTGAGGTTTCTCACCGATTCAATCTCCGCACCCATGAGCATAGAATCTATAAATATATACATCATCAGCCCTACGGCAATCGCACCGGCTGTGATCAATGTTCTTCTTTTATATCTGGTCAGGTTTTTAAAGGCCAGAGAAATAAGGAATTTCATGATTATCTCCTTTTGTCACTGAAAATCTGCCCGTCGTGAAGCATCACCAGTCTGCTGGCATAATCCATAACCATACTGTCGTGCGTAGAAAAGATAAATGTAGTCTTATGTTTTTCATTCATCTCTTTCATCAGATCGAGTATCTCTTTTCCCGTTTCAGAATCAAGGTTGGCCGTCGGCTCATCCGCTAAAATAATCTCTGGATTTTTCACCAGGGCCCGCGCAATGGCAACTCTCTGCTGCTGACCGCCGGAAAGCCTTGAGGGTCTTCTGTGTTCCATCCCCTCGAGCCCCACCTCTTTGAGAATGGCCATTGTTCTATCATTCACCTCTTTTTCCGGAAGATTCAGAAGTGATAGCACAAAGGCGACATTCTCATAAGCGGTTAATACGGGAATAAGATTATATGTCTGAAAGATAAACCCGAGATTGATTCTTCGAAAATTTGTCTTTTCCTTTTTTTTCATAGTGGAGATAACTTCGTCTTTTATCGATATTTCTCCCCCATCCATCTGATCGATGCATCCAATAAGATTGAGCAACGTGGTTTTGCCGGAACCGGAAGGACCGGCTATTGAGACAAATTCCCCTTTCAGGATCTCAAGAGAGACTCCTCGCAGCGCTCTGACCACCGTTTCACCAGCATGATAATTTCTTACAACATTTTCAACTTTAATCATCTCTCTTCCCCCTATTCCTTTTCATCTGCCGGATCATTCTCCGAAAACTTTTTTACTTGATCCAGAGCCGCAGTCCCCATTACAGTACCGAGGTTCATATTATCCAGGGCTGATGAGGGCATCAGCATCAGAGAATTATTCTGTTTCAGCCCCTCATAGACCATATTCATAGCCCTCAACTGGAGCGCCGTAGGATTTTTGCTGTACACTTTTGCGGCTTCTTCAAACTTAGCAGCCACTTCCACTTCTGCATCAGCCAGAATTATGCGGGATTTCTTCTCCCGTACCGATTGAGCCTCTTTACTCATGGCATCTTCCAGTCCCTGAGGAATGATTATTTCTGTAATCTCAATAGATAGTATCGAAACACCCCAGGGGTTGGTTTTGGCATCGAGCTTCTTCTGAATCTCTTTTCCCAGTTCATCCCTTTCGGATAATAAGGTCGTTAAATCGTGTTTTCCAATGGCATCTCTCAGCGCCGTCTGACCGGAAAGCGATACCGCTTCAAAATAATCCTCCACTTCCAGCACGGCCTGTCTGGGATCCCAGATCATCCAGAAAGCCAGGGCATCTACATGGACAGGAACAGTATCGTTGGTGAGAGTTTTTTCAGCTGTAAAATCCGTCACCCGGATCCTCGTATCGACAAAGGCAGCAATTCTATCGAGGAGCGGAATCAGAAGAAAGAGACCCGGACCGTGTACTTTTTTAAATTTTCCTGCTCTGAGGATTACAACCTTATCCCATTGATAGACAAGCTGGAGAGATGCTGAAAATATGATCCCAAAAGAACCGAGCCCCAGCAAATAGACATATGATCCCTCAATCTGAGCAATAACACCAAGCCAGAGGCCTATGATCATAAGGATGGTAACGGACCACAGAGGTACGATTGTCAAGACAACTCCTGCAAAGAGTATTCCACTGGAAATTTGCACCAGGGGCATTAATTCCGAATCGTACCCAAATCTGACCTGAAGGATGTAACCGGCCAGTATAAATATTCCCAGAAACAGAAAGGATACGGAACTGTAGTGAAAATCTTTCTGAATTTTGTATGTTTTAAGGTTTTTAATTCGTTCAACCTTTTCTTTTCCCAAGTTCATAATTATTCTCCTCCGCGAATTAGTTCAGCTTTCAATTCATTGATATACACTATGATCTCCTCGAGGTTGAATCCATAGGAACTCGCCTTCGATATAAATGTTTTTGTTATTCCCGCAAGGATTCGCTCTCTCTCCACACTATCCAATTCTATCTCCTTACCGCTGATAAAAGTTCCCGTTCCCTGCTGGGTCATGACAATGCCCCGAATCTCCAGTTCATTGTATGCACGCCCCACAGTGTTGGGATTAATCCGCAGATCTACAGCGAGACTGCGAACTGTCGGTAGCTGCTCGCCTTTAGTCAGCCGACCGTCGGCAATGGCCATCTCTACCTGAAGAATTATCTGTTTATAAAAGGGTACTCCGCTTTTCGGGTCGAGATTGAATTCCAACTTCTTTACTATTGCATCAGTCACAAGCTTTTCTCCTATTGTATACTTGTACTAAACTACTAGTACAATATAAATATAGGTCTTTGCCACAAGTATGTCAAATTAATTCTAAAAAATTAACCGGCCATTTTGAATAGTCAAACTTAACAAACTTCAAATGTGCTAGAATAGTGTTATGAACAAGAAGAGAATTGCCCGGGATATTTTGAAATTTTTGAAGACATATACGGACGCCATAATCCTATCGGACAATCAGACTGCCGACATTGAGCACTACCTGAGAGCCAAGGGATTGATGGATCTCGCCCGCTATTATCACAGAAAAAAAATCTTCTCCCATGCCCTCTTTTTAGAGGTGGAAGAAGCTTTTAAAGAGATCGAAAATCTGACAATTCTAAGAGTTAGCAATAATATCAGTAGTTAGAGGAGTCGGGCATATGGATGACTTCACGCGGTTTACTACCGTTCTGAGGCCCCACAATACCCATATCCTCCATCTGCTCAACCAGTCTCGCTGCACGGTTGTATCCGATTTTAAGACGTCGCTGAAGATAGGAAGCAGAAGCCTTACCTGCGGACCCGACAATTTCCAGAGCCTTGTTAAAGAGGGGATCAGATGATCCTCCAGCGGAATGTGAAGGCTCATCGTCTCCATCATCATCGATAAAGATTTCATCGTCAATGTACTCGGGGGCTCCCAGAGTCTTCACATACGCTACAACCCGCTCCACTTCTTCTTCGGACATAAAAGCACCCTGAACCCGCGATGGGAAAGGGTCCCATGCAGAAGTAAAAAGCATATCACCCTTTCCGAGCAGTTTCTCTGCGCCTCCTGAGTCGATGATGATTCTCGAGTCCATCATACTGGCTACCATAAAGGCGACCCTTGAGGGAAAGTTGGCTTTTATCAAACCGGTTATGACATCAGCAGAAGGTCTCTGGGTAGCAAGAACAAGATGTATACCCACAGCTCTGGACATGGCGGCAAGCCGTGCAATCATAGCTTCCAGCTCTTTTCCGCTCGTAGCCATAAGGTCGGCAAACTCATCAATTACCAGAATCAAATAGGGAAGCTCCGTAGTGGCAAGTTTTCTCTCTTTCACCCGTTTATTATAACTTCGAATCTCTCGAACTCCAAGAGCATCGAGAAGTGCATAACGTCTTTCCATTTCATACAGGCACCATTGGATGGCCTGAATCGCCTTTTTGGGATCGGTGATTACAGGAGTCAGAAGATGCGGAATATCGTTATAGAGTTTCAATTCAACAATTTTAGGATCGACGAGGATCATTTTCACATCAGCAGGAGATCGCTCATAGAGTATGGAACAAATAAGAGAGTTCACACAAACTGATTTTCCCGATCCCGTTGCACCTGCGATAAGCAGGTGAGGAGTTCTCGTCAGATCGATAACCTGTGTTCCCCCGCGTATATCTTTTCCAAGAACGATGGGAACCGCCATATCCTGATCTTTCATCTCAGGAGCGGAAACCATTTCGCTAAAAGAGACTATGGCTCTCGTTTTGTTGGGAACCTCGATACCCACTGCGTGTTTTCCGGGTATCGGAGCGACAATTCGAACACGGGAAGCGGCCAGTCTCAATGCTATATTATCAGCGAGATTGGTTATTTTGGAGATTTTTACACCCGGAGCCGGCAGCAGTTCAAACATTGTAATAACCGGACCCTTTTTAATCCCCGTCACTTTGGCGGAGATCTTAAATTCTTCGAGAGTTATCTCGAGGACCCTGGCGGCTTTTCTTGTATCTTCATCGATTTCACTGTATCTGTCATCAGGGTATTCAGCCAGAACTCCCTTCACTGGAACCGAGTAATTCTTCGCGTATTTCTGCCTGGGTTTTACTTCTCTGAGAACACCACCCTCTTCGCCATCTACAGGCGCTAACTTGCTTGAAATATCTCTGAAATCATCGAGCTCTTCGTGACGATCCTCCAGATAGCCGGCATCGGAGTATTCATCATCGTCTGCCGCTTCAGGTTCATCAAAGACCGGTTCTTCCAGTTCATAGCTTTCGTCTCTAATGTCCTGATTCTGGTTCGAAGCAAAGGTTTCTTCCGGCTCCGGCCAATCTCCCGAGTCATCATCATCTGCTGATAACACACTGTCCAATTCCGCCATGATTTCAGTTATTTTAATTTCAGCTTCATCGTGGGAGTTATCTGTTGTTCGGACCTGCGAGTCTCGGTCCTCATGCTTGTGATAAGTATAATCTCCCAATCCAGCCATATCCGATGGTGAATCGAATTCCCCTTCATCAGATAAAACAGCTATTGCCGGATCTGAATCCATAAGGGGTGATTCAAGATTTTCGAAAGGGTTATCTTCTTTAACAGGCTCAATGATTGTGGGTCTTGCAGGGGGAACGTAAGTCTCTTCTCCATTTCCTCCCGATAGAATTGTTGTAAAAATATCGTCTATTGAGTCTCCCGGATTAACTTCGTGAGAAAAATCCACATCGTCATCGGGCTCAGGGAATTTAAAAGCATACTCTTTAAAAGCATCCTCTTCAGACCCGGTCCGTTTTTTATCCACAGGACTTTCTGCGTGATCTTCTTCAGACACGTCGTAATAGGTGAAATATCGGGGAATAAAATACAGTAAAAACAGCTCAAACCCCGCAAGCAGCCCCAGAGCAGAAGCGGCCCGGAATTTGCCGAGACTATTGCTTATGGCAACTGTCACTGCCGACCCGTCAGCTGAGAAGAGAATTCTGAATAATAGAGATACCGTAAGAAAAGGGATCACCGTCAGGGAAAGAACAATGATCCGGCTGGTATACAATTCATTTTTATATGTCAGATAGCCGTAGAGAAAAAGAAAGAAAGGAAGGTAAAAAGCGGGAAAGCTGAATGAACTGAACAAAAAGGTTCCCGTTGAAGCGACTGAGCTCTGAACTCCGGCTATAGCCATCATCAGAGATATAGTCAGTAGCAATCCCATTCCAAAAAAGAAATAGGATAATTTTTTATAATCAAAATGATAATTCACATCTCCCCTCCCAAAACTTCATTATCGGATTAAAAAATCACTCACGAAAGAAAAAGTAGACCGATTATCCCCAAAGGCAAAAGATAAAAACTAAAGAGATAAAAGCGACCGCTTTTTATCAATTTCATAAGGAGAATCAGTGAAAAATACCCCACGATCATGGTTGTGATAAATCCAAAAATGATGGCTATAGGTGAAACGGAAGAGATCAGTTCCGCTCCATCTTTTAATTCCAGCAGCAAAGCCCCGACAATAGCAGGGATGGAAATGATAAATGATATTTCTCCGGCTTTTTCTCTGTCGACTCCCCCGAAGAGAGCTGCAGAGATGGTTATGCCCGAACGGGAAATTCCCGGAATGACACCAAATCCCTGTGCAATCCCCAGTATCACACCCTCTTTTAGGCCGGGAACTGAATATTCACTGCGAGGTTTTACATATTTTGTGATCCACAAAATAATAGCAGTGATAATAAAGAACACCGAAACAACTCTCGGGTTTTGAAAGAACTCCATATCGGAAATAACAATACCCAGAACACCTGTAAAAAACGTTGCAACAATTATCAAAACAATCATCTTAAGATTATCACGATCGCTGGAATCAGATTTTCTTGCAATCCATCTGAAGAGTGATAGAAATAATACAGACACCCTTTTTCTAAAAACAAAAATCACGACGATCAATGTGGCAACATGAAGTAATATATCAAATAAAACAGGAACGTCCCCCAAATCCATTAGGTTTCTCGTTACAAGTAGATGACCGGAACTGGATACCGGTAAAAATTCTGCTATTCCCTGGATAATGCCGAGGATGACTGCTTTTAAAATTGACATGACTATTCCTTATTTGTTCTGATGTGATTTTATAGTGCTAAAATCGGGAAATATTATACGGATAATATCTTCAGGGTTTCTACTGCCGTAAAGGGATCCATACACTACTGAAGATGTTAGCACCTTTCTAACATAATTTCTTGTTTCTTTATAGGGCAGCGCTTCAACAAAGAGCTCATCGCTATAACGGGGGAAGAGACGCTTCCATTTCCTTAAGTTTCCACCTCCCGCATTATAGGCGATCAGCATTTGCGAGGCATTATCTGTCCAATCTCTATCGAGAATCCATCGAATATAGGCGCTGCCGATATGTATATTGGTCTCCGGATCGGTTAAATCAGGATTGTGAATGTTCAACTTCCGAGCCTGCTCTGCCGCAGTTTCAGGCATAAGTTGTGATAGTCCAACTGCTCCCGCATAGGAGACGATATCCGCTGTGAACGCGCTTTCAGTTCTGATAATCCCCGAGAGGATTTCTCCCGGAAAATCATACTGGTCTGAATAGAGATCTATAAAATTCCCAAAGTCATGGGGGTAAATGAGCTTTATGTCGTCAAGAGAATGTCTCTGCCCGGGATCTAGAGAGAGGTTCCCGGCTAATTGAATAGATCTCAGCTCATCTCCTTCTTCAAGTGCCAGCCGAGAAACCTGTCTCAAGATTTCATTGCTCAACTCTCTTTCAATCCCTCGGGTAAAATCAACAGCTAAAGTGGTCAGAGAGAAATCCAGAAAACCCGAAATAAGCCTATCACCTCGGGAGAAATCGGAAGTGCTCTCTGCATAATTGTCAAATTGAAGGGTTTGTCCTGCCAGAAGTGTTCCCATGAGGTTGTAAAAGCTCATATGGTCCCCGGCTATCATTTTATCGATCAGAAATTTTTGTTCCTCAACAGTCTGACTTTCACCAGACGAATGATTGTATTTGACCCAGCTGAAGGCCGCTGTGCTGTTGTTACTACTGTATAAATCCACCATGGGATAGAGACGGTCAAAAAGAGCCCACTCTCCCCGGGATACAGCCAGATTTAAAAATTCCTCCAGCAAATCTGAAAAATAGAAAGGATCATTCCAGAGCGGTGCGAATTCTTCTATGAGAGCTGATAAACGAATCAAATTATTTTTATAGAGATTCATCAGATACCATCGGGCTCTATCCTCTTCAAAATCTGATTCCGCTAGTGTAATGGCTTCCCGGAATGCTCGGTCTGCCCGAGCATAATCCTTGTCCCATTGAAAAAGACGCCCTGCTGTAAAAACTGATGAAAAGCTAGACATTTCCAAAAAGGTTTCACCCCAGAATTGCTCTAGACCGGCATCCTGGACAGGAAGCCTGAGAGTATAATACAAAGAGGGATAGGTCTCTAAAGTATCACCGGTGAGATTCAGCGCCTTGAGAAATTCTTGAACATCACCCCTCTCCCCTTTATAAAAAGAAGACATGGCCAGCATATATAGCCGTTCAGACTCATTTGCCGATAAAAATAATTCTTTTCTCAATAGAGCACTGTATACACTTTCAATTTCTTCGGGAGATGCCCCATTGAATAAGAAAGCGCCTAAATCTTTAAGAGCTCGATCATCGTTCAGTTCAATAAACGCCAAAAGAGAATGAATCGATACAAAGCCCGGAGAACTGAGCGAAACAGCCTTGGAGAACTGATCGCTTTTATACAGAGCCTCTATAAAGAATGAATGCATCTCATAATCTTCCGGAGTTTTGTCCATATAGGTTTCAAGAATTTCCGAAAGAAGTTTCCACTCTCCATCGGCGGATAAATGAGAATATATTTCCAGGGCAGCTTCTCTGCCCAGCTGGCCCTCTGTCATTTCGATCTTTAAAAACCGCAGGCTGTTTTCTCTCTGATCCATCAGCTCAAAAATAAATGAAAGATAATAGGCACCGCCGGGATGAATGCGGAAGATTTCATCCAATAACCCTTTTCTCTCCAATCTGTCAAAGTCGATCTCATTAAGAAAGTTATATTTTTTTAATGCCAGATTGGATTCAAACTCATCGATCGGCATATTCCAGAGGTGGGATTGGTCTGATTCTGATGAAAAACAACTCCCCAGAAAAAGTGAAAATATTATTAAATATAGATATTTTTTCATATTGATTATAGAAGAATCTAAATTAGCAGAAAAAACTTGTCAATTGCAATCGGTTAAATTGTGACCGTCTAAAGGCTCAGGGTAAAAACTTGACTAGTATAGCCAATTGAACAATAATGACCTCATGATGTCCTATTTACCTTTTATTGCTATAATTGCTGTTGTCATACTCGGATCAATCCTCAGCCTTATTATGGTTAAGTCTTCAGACAGTAAAAAAAACCGCCGAAAATATGAGGGTAAATCTAAAACCGCCATAATAAAAGATGCCAATAAAAAACTGGCATCCAATCCGAAAGATCCCAACGCACTTATGGCTATTGCCGATGTCAATTTCGGAGACAACAATTTCAGCAAAGCTATGAAAACCTATCGAATGCTCGTAGATTTATGTGGTGTAAATCCCGATCTCGATGAATACAAAATCAATCTTCACTACGGCATTTGCGCCATGGAAAAAAAAATATACAAGGAAGCCTATAAAAGTCTTCTGCTGGCAAGAAGTACTAAACCGGAAGATTTTCAGACCAATGCCTATCTCGGAAAGATAGAATTTATGATGAAAAAATACGATAAAGCCATCAGCTATCTACTCTATGCTCTAAGAATAAAACCGGATCATACTGAATCGCTCCGCTTTCTGGGCATGAGTTATTTCAAGGTTAAAAAGTACAAAGAAGCCGTTTCCCGCCTCAACAAAGCCGTGAGCGGGCATCCAGACGACAAGGAATCCCTCTTTGCTCTGGCTATAAGCTGCAATGAAAGCGGACGGGTTGAGCACGCTTTGAAAATTTTCTCTCATTTGAGACCCGATCCTGTCTGGGGTCCCAAAGCAACCCTCTATTCGGGAACCTTACACACTAAAATGAGGAAATTCGATAAAGCCATCATCGATTATGAAATCGGTCTTAAACATGAAAATATCCCCGATGACATACTTCTGGAATTGAAATACAGATTGGCCGGTGTTTACAGCTCACAGGGACAGTTGGAAAAAGCCCTGGAAGTCTTGAGAGACATAACCAGAATTAATCCCTCATACAAGGACATTCAACCACAAATTAGAAAATTTAGAGAGTTGAGTTCCAATAAAAACCTGCAGATCTACCTAAACGCTCCATCGACGGACTTTGTCTCCCTATGCCGCAATATTACCGCGATTGTTATCAAAAACACCAAAGTGAATATCGTCGATGTTTCATTTGAGAATTCCGAATATGTTGATATTATTGCAGAAGTCCGTGCACAGAAATGGGAGGATCTCATTCTCTTCAGATATGTACGGACAGAAGGGATGGTTGGACAGATGATGGTTCGCGATCTCTACGAGCAGATAAAGGAACTCCATGCGGGAAGAGGATTTTGCTTTTCTGCCGGTGGTTTCACTGAAAATGCCGAACAGTGGGTGGAAGCCCGACTGATCGATCTTATATCTAAAGACAAACTGATTCAGTATCGGAATAAAGTGGATGCATTCTAAACAGGTTTCTGCGAATAAATAACCAGATTCCTCTCGTCATCTAAACCGGGAACTGAAACAGGTATAATCTCGCCCACTGAAGCCATCTCTTTAACCAATTCAATTTCCTGATTGATGTTTTCCATCTTCCCCTTATAGGCAACCAAGCGGCCGTCTTTACCGAGGATATTCATGAGCAGGTTCATGATCTGAGGTTCTACAGGCTTGAAAGCCCTGAAAGTGACCAGATCGTACTTCTCGGTGACATTTTTAAGATCAGCTTCGAGAACAGTGACATTCGCCAACCCCAGAAGAGCCTGAACATTTCTTAAGAAACGCACCCTTTTTCCCGACCGCTCGATGAGAGTGATTTTCATATGCGGAAGCAGAATGGCCAATGGGATTCCGGGAAGCCCGGCACCGGACCCCACATCGGCAAGAGAGTCCCTTTTCATCTCACCGATTGCTTTAACCCCGGTTAGGGAATCGAGAATATGCTTTGTAATAAGAGTATCACCTTCTGCGTTCACCAGGCCGTAACGCTTGTTCCACATCTCTATCTCACTGATGTATCTGTTGAGCAGCTTCCGCTGTTTGTTTGTATATTCAATGCCCAGTTCTTCCAATCCATTTTCAAGTACTTTCATTTTTAACCTTTCCCAGTAGAACTAACAGGACGGCGATATCGGGAGTTCTCACACCGGAGATTCTCGAAGCCTGACCGACAGAAACCGGTTTTATGTTTTTAAGTTTTTCCCTCGATTCAGAAGAGATTCCCTCTATGGAATCATAATCGAATTCAGAGGGGATTCTCAGGTTTTCCATTTTCTTGAAACGGGCGACCTGTTTCTGCTGTTTAGCAATATAACCTTCATATTTGACATCGAGTTCGGCGTGTTTGACCCATTGAGGTTTATAATCTCCAATAGATTTTTCAATTTGTGCCATTTGCGAAATTGAAACAGTAGGATCTTTTACTGTCTTGTAGAGCGTGTCTCCCACATGATTACTGAGAATTTCGAGATCTCCTGTGAGGTCTTTAGATTTGACCTTTCGGTTTCTCAACAATTCTTTAATCTCTTCGAGGGACTCCTTTTTTTTCTCAAACAACTCGATAGCCTTATCACTGAGAAGTCCCACATTTCGGCTTTTGGGAAAAAGACGCATGTCACAGTCATCATGGCGGAGGGACAATCGGTATTCCGCTCTCGATGTGAACATTCTATAAGGTTCATTGGTTCCCAGCGTGACAAGGTCATCGATGAGAACACCGGCATAGGCTTCGTCGCGAGTCAGAATCATGGGATCTTTCCCCTGCAGCTTTAAAGCACCGTTTATCCCGGCAATCAGTCCCTGACAAGCAGCTTCTTCATAACCGGATGTACCATTTGTCTGACCGGCAATATAGAGCCCACTGTGCTTTTTGCTCTCCAGAGTCGGGAGGAGCTGAGTCGAATCGATATAATCGTATTCAACAGCATATCCCGGTCTCATGACCTGCAGATTCTCCAGACCCGGTATTGTTTTCAGAAAATCATACTGGACCTCTTCGGGCAGTGATGAGGAAATTCCATTGAGATACATCTCCTCTGAATTGGCTCCTTCGGGCTCTACAAAAATCTGATGACGATCTCTGGTGGGAAATCGTACGACTTTATCCTCTATCGATGGGCAGTACCGCGGTCCGGCACCGACAATTTCTCCAGAATAGAGAGGAGATCTAGCCATATTTTCAGTGATGATTTTATGGGTATTTTCATTTGTATAAGTGATAAAACAACTGTGATCAGGCCTCTCTATTGTTTCATTGGAAAAGGAAAAGGGAAGCATGGGGTTGTCACCGGACTGTTCTTCCATTTTGGAAAAGTCTATGGAGCTCTTTTTAATTCTCGCCGGTGTTCCTGTTTTCAGTCTTCCCAGTCGGTAACCATGTGCACGGAGAGCTGTTCCCAGACCAATCGCAGACGGCTCTCCCAGCCTACCTGATGATTGTCTGTATTCTCCAATGAATACTTTAGCTTCCATAAAAGTTCCTGTAGTGAGAACAACAATTTTAGAGGTGATTTTTCTTCCACGCTCGGTGATAACACCGTTGCATATGTTTTTTTCATGGTCGAGTATCAGATCGACAACTGTATCCTGATAAGCATGAAGGTTTTTTCCGCTCTCTACAGTTTCTTTTGCAAGCTGCTGATAATAAAAACGGTCGGCCTGTGCTCTGGGAGCCTGAACGGCAGGACCCCGACTTTTATTGAGGATGCGGAATTGGATCATAGAAGCATCTATCAGCTTCCCCATCTCACCACCGAGAGCATCCACTTCACGAACAATATTTCCTTTTGCCAATCCACCCACTGCGGGGTTGCACGAGAGTTTTCCTATATTATCCAGGTTTTGAGTCACAAAAAGAGTTGAAAATCCCAGTCGGGAAATTGCCAGGGATGCTTCTATCCCCGCATGACCACCACCGATGACTATTGCATCATAATCCATATTACTTCCCTACACAAAAATTGGAGAACATCCGCTCGAGAACTTCAGCGGATGTCACTTCTCCGGTTATCTCACCGAGTGAGTTGAGAGCATCTGTCAGATCGACTGCAGCCATATCCATAGGCATTCCGTCTTTTAGAGCCTGATTGTATTTATCGATGGAATCCCTGGCGGCTTCCAGTAATTTTTTCTGTCTCATCGAGTCGAGTACCGGCTCGTTGTGAGGAACATACTGATCGCGGAAAACGATATCTCTGATTGTTTCTTCGAGGATGGAAAAGCCCTCACCGGTTAAAGCACTCAATGGAATAAACTCATCGGGAGCTGATACGATTGATTTATCAATTTTATTCCAGATATAAACACAACGGCGATCCTCTCTGTACTGTTCCATAAATGCCTTAAGGTCAGCTGTTATGCCTTCCTGAGCATCGGCCAGATAGAGAATTACATGTGCGCCGTCAATAATTTCATTGCTCCGTCTTATCCCTTCGACTTCTATAGGATGTTCGGCCTCCCGGAGACCGGCAGTATCAAAAAGGCGGACAGGAATTCCTCCGATTGAAATCCACGACTCCAGGTAATCCCTTGTCGTTCCGTGAATGTCGGAAACAATAGACCTGTCCTCTTTGAGGAAAAGGTTGAAAAGAGAAGATTTTCCCGCATTAGTTTTTCCGGCCAATACGACTCGAACACCTTCCTGATAAATCTTACCGGCTTGATAGGTGGACAGCAGCCTGTTCATTTTTTCTTCTATGGGTTTTGTTTCCGAAGCGGTGACATCGGGCATTTCCACCTCATCTTCCGGGTAATCCAACTGGATCTCAACAGAAGCAAGAAGATCGGTCATATCGCTTTTAATGGAGTTTATGGAATTTTCAATAGATCCTGAAAGGCGGTTGAGTGCTAAAGATTGTGCCTGCCTGGATTTGGCACTGATTATTTCCTGTACAGCTTCGGCTCTTGTCAGGTCCATTTTCTGATTGAGAAACGCGCGAAAAGTAAATTCACCTGGAGAGGCTTCTCTAAAACCGGACCGATAAAGCAGCTCGAGGATTTTTTTCATCCCCGGAAGACTTCCATGAACAAATAGCTCAACACTATCCTGTCCCGTATAGCTCTTGGGAGCCCGATATACGGCAGCCATCACCTCATCGAGTTTTTCATTATCTGAGACAATATGACCATAAACAATGGTATTGCCTTCTGCTTTTTTCAATTTATTATTTGCGGAAAATATATCCGCCACAGCATTTATACATTCCGGTCCTGAAGTTCTGATAACAGCCAGAGCACTTTCAGCCCAGGGTGTTGCCAGGGCGGCTATCAGATCATCGGGGTCGTATTTAACATCTTTCATAGTCAATCAGAATACATTTATTCAAAATAGTTTTCAATTGCGGCCTATTACTCTACAATCAATAATATGACAGAATCTCATATTTTCAGAGGGGAGAAAGCTCCTCTACTTTTTGGGCATAGAGGCTGCCCGAAGCTCGCCCCGGAAAACAACCTCTCTTCATTTCAAAAAATCCTCGACTACGGTGTTCCAGGCGTTGAACTGGATGTGCAAATCTGTAGAAGCGGAGAACTAGTGGTCTATCACGATAATAATATGAAGCGCACCACTGGTTTTGATGGATTCATTAAAGATCACGATCTCACTCAGATCCGTTCACTGGACAACGGATCATTTTTTTCTGATGAATTCAAAGGGGAGAAGATCCCCCTCTTTGAAGAAGTACTCCAGCTCCTGGGAGATAAAGTATTTTACGACATTGAACTTAAAACAGAAA
Organism: Spirochaetaceae bacterium; assembly: GCA_016744925.1. Classification (GTDB taxonomy): domain Bacteria; phylum Spirochaetota; class Spirochaetia; order DSM-2461; family DSM-2461; genus Spirochaeta_F. Next base: position 5,607 of record JADGDJ010000047.1, on the reverse strand, counting down.
CTCTGAAAAATTTCGGTCTCGAGAAAAAAGTGAACCATATGATACAGGACTTTAACCTGGAAAAGAGAGTTTTAATCTCTTCCTTCAATCCCATGACCCTAAAGAGATTTGGAAAAGAGAACCGCAATATACCACTATCCTTAATATATTCAGAAAATAATGAAGTTCCCGCTTATTTACGCAAAGGGCAGGGACGATATATAGCCGGACCAACAGGAATGAAACCGGATCACAGATTGCTCGATAAAACACTATTTGAAAAATTCAAAAAAAAATATGACGTGATGACATGGACTGTAGATGATGAGGATATATTCAAAAAGTTGGTTCGATGGAATGTTGACGGAATATGTACTAACCGGGGAGATTATTTTGAATCAGGGAAGTTTATCGATTAAAAGAGCTGAAAAACTTTTGCCCAGTTCTTTGAAAGATGTATTAATAGTCGCCTGAGACTCTCCCCCCTGAACTCTTTTGCTCAGAGTTTCCGCAAAAAGAATTTCACCGGATTCAACATTTATCACCTTCACCTCTGCCTCTGTTACAACGGTAAATCCTGCTGCTGAATCATCAAACTCTGTAATCTGGGCAACACCGAAAATGACCCTTTTAATATCAGATCCGACCATATAGGGAATATCTCTTAAGAATTCCAGCTCAGTTTTATTAATCTGACTTTCCACATCCGAGAGTATTGTAACAGAAAATCCCCCATCACTGAGGCTTTTAAACATACCTTCAGCAGTATTGGAAGTAGAAAGAGGTTTTCTGAGAAAATCAGAATCGACAATGAGAATTCCAGTAGGAACAGATGGTGCGGAAGAGATAATATCAAAATCAAACACGACACCGGCTGATTCTACCACTTTTCGAATTTCAATAAGTTTTTCCCTGTGGTTCTCTTCTAAAATATCAAGAGAGCCGGTATCTCTGAATAGATCTAGAGAGATATCCACACGACCTTCACCGGTAAATCCCGGCGAGGGGTGTACAAAAGTGATCAGCCCATTCAAGTCAGATCTGAGCTCAGCGAATCGGTCACCTATAATAGAACCCTTTTTTCTGTCACGAAAAGTGACTTTTACCGAAGAATCCTCCCAGTAGAAATCCTCGTTACTACCTTCAATATTTAAAGATGCAGAAAAAATACCGTTTTTCCCCACCGATATAAATAAGGGAGACGCCATTTTTTTCAGATAGATTCTTCTGAGCTGCTCTATGGCTGAAGAGAGGTTTTTCTCAGTGATGAAGCTGTTGGCTGATTCAGCTGATTCGAGTGCTGCTTTTATGTAGTAGAGAGCGGAATTGTAAATCTCTCCATTTTCCAAATATTCATCGGCTTGATCCGAATAAATCGTAGCTGAAGATCCGGCCTTGAGTACTTCAGCCAGAGTATCTTCTACTTCCTCAAGATTTTCCCGTCTAAGTTCAATCAAAGCGTAGAGAACATTCTCAGACCCCAGATGATTGATTTGTTTTTCAATCAGAGTAAAACCGGGCACTTTCCTGTCTCTCAATATGCCGCTGATGTCCTTTCTGAAATCAGTTAAGTCATCGAGCATAGAGTCCTCTTCACTCATTCCCAATGAAGAGGTGAAATCTTTATAAAAAATCTCCCCGGCAAGCTTTTCTATATCTTTCAATATAGATGCCTGAGCAGAGACTGTAAAATATAGGAATTCGTTATTATCTGAAGGGGGGTTCATATACCAGTCCGGGATTATGTTTTCACCGTCAGGAGCTGAGGCGCAACCGAATATAAGGAATGTCAATAATATGCTTAGAAGTAATTTGTCAGACCTCATGTACAGGTAGCCCCTCTTTGAATTATATGAAACGTTCATTTTTAAATATTAATATAATCTCTTAATAATAAAAAGAACTGTCTATTTTTTCTATATTTTTTTGAAAAATTACAAAAGATTCTCTATATCTTCATTGGAGACTATCATTTCGGAAACAACAGACCCGATATTTGTATAAATAATGTAATAATCCAGTGGATAACTACTTTTATTTTCGACATTTGTTTCTAAAAATAAAGACAACATATCACCGGGACTGAATGTATTTAGCACTTTATGAAGCTCTCCTGCTCTTTTCAACTCAAAAACATTTTCCTGCTCATTAAATTCGAGTGATAACCTGAGTTTTCTCGAAACGAGGCCGGTATTGCTATCGATCTCTTCAATGCTATAAACAGATGAAACTTCCGACAGGTGATTTCCACTGTCATCTACAAAGGTCACCTTCCACGAATCTTCAGAATCCACGGGAGGAAAAGAGAGAACAATTTCTGTGTCCCTGATCGAAAGAGGGAAATTGCTCAGAAAGAATTCACTACCGGGCTCAATCATCCGGTCTCCATCAATACTGTCAAATCCCTCGGCATCGATGAGATGTTCTTTTATAGAATACTCTTTAACTCTACTGAACTGAGTACTGTCTACAGATGAATCTTCCCAATCTCCCACATAAAAACCAAGTTCATCGAGAATGAGAGGTGCCCCGATTATCGATTCATCACCACCGATAATGAGCGTCTGGGTATTACTAATGAGAGGGAATTCCGTTGATAAAACATCTGATCCACCATTGTTTCCATTGTAAAACCAACGGATCTCAATCAAATCAACAAGAGGAATAACCTGAAGAGAAAAATCAGTCACTTCTGTCAATGAAAATAGACTGACACTCTGTTGATCACCAGTGGAGAAGATGAGATTTCCAGAATCACTCACATCAATTGAAAAAAGATTCTGTCCATTTTCATTCAATACCAGAAAACTTCCCGGAGCAGTCAATTCAGAAAGTAAGATTCTACCATTCACCGAGAAAGGTGTGATCACTCCAGATTGTGCCGGAATGATAGAGCCCGTAGCAGTAATACCGCTATTTTCAGAAAATTCATAAACCAATTGATTATTAAGAGATCCGACATTAACTTGACCCGTCTCAAGCACCGAAAAATCATTTGCTGAAACTGATTCCAAATCACCATTAAAATGAAAGAGTAAGGAATACGCCTCTTCGGGAAAAAGGGAATTCGGCTCCATCAGAGGATGGTCTGTCACAACAATCTCTGTTGATGCAAAAACAGATGAAACCATTGAGACACCAACACTCTCAGGGAAGACTTCAAGATTTATTTTATACAATCCGTTCTCATCATCAGCCAACCAGTGAAGAGAATCGAGTCCCTGTGACAACAATCCTTCTTTCAGTAAAGTTCCATTCACTGTCCACCGGAGAAACGGATCACCTGCTGCTGGATACTGGAGAAATGCACGAACCAGCACATCATTCCCCGCTTCTGTTTCATTGGGAGTAGAGAGAAGCTGTTCAATGACATAATCACTGTCGATTTTAAAAATGATTATTTCTTTAAAAGAAATTTCCTGTTCGCTTTCATAAACTCTGATATGAAAAATATATTTCCCTTCGGGCAACAGATCGGGAACCAGAAGCGATGTGGTAAACTTCTCATCACTGGTGGGGATTGGAACCTCAGTTTCCCCCCAGTTAATACCGTCATCATCAAATATGGTTATCGAAAGTTTTTCGGGGACAATTGTTCTGTCAAAAGTGATTGTGATAGGAATAGAAGTCCCGCCGTTGTACATGGCCCCATTATCAATTGAGCGAACTGTTATTGCCTGATCAGTTTCAAATAGAAAATCTGAAACATCATCACAGGAAATGAGGAAGATTAAAATGGAAAGAGACAGGGTCAATACCTTTTTCATAACAATTCTGCTCTAATTGTAGCACGAAAAAAGTATTATCCCCAATTGGAGTATGAAAAACCGCCACGAAAACACCTTCAAGGCGGTAATATCTGACTAATCAGTCCAAACCTGTACAAGATGAAGTATAACAGTGGTCGCTTTCACCATAGTCGGTAAACCGATCCACTCTTTTCTACTATGAAAATTGTGACCACCCGTGAAAATATTCGGTGTGGGAATTCCCATTTCTGTAAGCCTCGAACCATCAGTTCCCCCTCGGATGACAACTTTGAGAGGATCAACTTCAGCCAGCTCAAAGGCTTTTTCCACATTGGCCATAACCTGCGGATTCTGATCGAGCTTTTCTTTCATATTCACATACTGCTTCTTGGTCTCTACCGTTACTTTTCCACCGGGAAATCCCGCTTCTACAGCAGCGGCAAAAGCACTAAGAGCTTTAACACGTCTCTGAATATCATCTGCATCAAATGAGCGCATAAGAATGTGAAGCTGAGCCTTCTCAAGAGATCCGGAGATATTCTGTGCCCAAAAGTTCCCGTATCTCTCATCAGTTGCCTCGGGACTTTCATTTCTCGGCAGCATGGATACAAAGTTAGATGCCATGGTGACGGCATTGACAAGTTTCCCTCTAGCGGAACCGGGGTGAATTACAATTCCCTCGAATGTAACATTGGCGCCATAAGCGTAATAACACTCATCTTCCAGCTCTCCTTCCCGGCCGCCGTCCATTGTGTAACAGGCCTTGGAGTGGAGCTCATTAACAGGAAAATTATCCATTCCACAGCCCGTCTCTTCATCAGGAGTGAAAATTAACTCAATTTCACCATGTTTAATATCATCATCGGTTAATATTATTGATGCGGCGGTCATGATTTCGGCTATACCGGCTTTATCATCAGCCCCTAAAAGTGTCGTACCGTCGGTGGTAATAACTGTTTTGCCAATATACAGGGACAAGTCCTGGTCTTCTTCAGGATCAATCTTCAATGTTTCGTTAAGCTTTATGACAGAACCGTCATAATTCGTGTGCAACTGAGGTTTCACATCTTTCCCGGGTGCGTCAGACGCCGTATCAACATGAGCCATAAATCCTATGGGGTCAGCCTTGGCATTGGCTGGAATTCTACCGATCAGATAACCTTTTTCATTGTAGAATATATCTTTGACTCCGATCTCTTTCATCTCTTTTTCAAGAAGATTTAATAGATCGAACTGTATTTTTGTTGATGGAGTCGTTTCTTCAGCCGCAACACGATCTGAAGTTGTCCATATTTTTACATAGCGGAGGAATCTCTCCTGAACTTGTTCTTCAATTGTTTTGTCATATTTTTTCATATTAAAAGAATAAAACGAAAAATGATTTATTTATAGTCTTATTTGTACGAATCATCTTCATTGACATTCCATTTTCTTACTGATAGGATTATTTCGCATATTTGCCCCGGTAGCTCAGGGGATAGAGCAACCGCCTCCTAAGCGGTAGGTCGGACGTTCAAATCGTCTCCGGGGTATTTTTTTTGCCAACAGTGTTGACAAAAAAGTACTACATAGTTAATATGCATCTCGATAACTGGAGGAGTAGCGAAGCTGGTTATCGCACCGGCCTGTCAAGCCGGGGATCGCGGGTTCGAACCCCGTCTCTTCCGTTAACAATAAAAGAACTCATTTTTGAGTTCTTTTTTTTTGCCCTAATCAACACTCCGTCCAGAAAATAGAAAATAAAAAAGATTTATCGGCAAACTGTTGACAAAAAATTACTACATAGTTAATATTCATTTCGTTAACTGGAGGAGTAGCGAAGCTGGTTATCGCACCGGCCTGTCAAGCCGGGGATCGCGGGTTCGAACCCCGTCTCTTC
>JADGDJ010000302.1 GCA_016744925.1 Spirochaetaceae bacterium | reverse complement strand
AATATTGTACTGGTACTGTTGAGTAAATCACTGGAGTATTGGCTGAAATAACCCAAATTCACACTGGCCCCGAGTGAACAGCTTCCCTCTGTTGAATCGGTCTGTTCTGTTATCACTTTGAGAAGGGTCGATTTCCCAGCTCCGTTTACACCGGTCAGGGCTATCTTGTCGGTCCTTTCTACTATGCCTGTAATACCGCTGAATACGGGAAAAGAAGATCCGTCTTTCAGTTTCCATGATTTGGCGAGTTTATCCATGGCTACGACTATATCTCCGCTCCTCTTAATCTCTTTCATTTTGATTTTCATTACTTTTGGTTCCGGTGGTATGACGACCCGTTCAATCTTTTCGATTTTTTTTACACGAGATTGGACCTGAGCCGCGTGAGAGGCTCTCGCTTTGAAGCGGGCGATAAACTCTTCGTCTTTGGCCAGCATGGCATCCTGTTTCTTTTTCGAGGCGACCAGCTGTTCTCTCCGGATGACCCGCTCTCTCATGTAAAAATCATAATCGCCACTGTACATGGTTATGGCACCTGTGGCAATTTCAATGGTTCTGTTGCAGATTCTCGTCATAAATTCCCTGTCGTGACAGGTCATGACCAATGCTCCTTTGAACTCTTTGAGCCATTCTTCCAGCCAGACGATGGTCTCCACATCAAGATGATTGGTCGGCTCATCAATAAGAAGTACATCGGGGTTGAGTAGTAGAATCCTCGCAAGAGATATTCGCATCTTCCATCCACCACTGAAGTTCTCAACCGGCTCATCCCATCGGTCCGATCCTATACCCAATCCGTTGATAATTGTCTTGGCGTCGTTTTCCAGAGTGTATCCGTCCTGATTCTGGTACTCCATCTGCAGTTCGCCGTATCGATTCATAAGTTTATCCATGGCTTCATCATCCATGGGTTCGCACATCTGATGCTCCATCTCCGTGAGCTTTTCACCGATCTCGAAGACATTGCCCGCTCCCGATAGAACTTCCGTCAAGGCGCTGTGCCCGGACATTTCTCCCACATCCTGAGAGAAATAACCCACTTTTTTTCCCGGATCTATTGAGACTGTTCCCTCATCAGGAGCTTCTTCGCCGGAGATGATTCTGAATATTGATGTTTTGCCCGATCCATTTGGACCGACAAGTCCGATTTTATCATTGGGGCGTACGAGAAATGTACCATTTTGAAAAAGGACTCTTTCACCGTATGCCAGTTTTATATTAGAGAGATTTACCATAAAAGAGAGCATAATTTAAAAATTAAAGAATGGCATCAACTCAAAGAGGCATTTCCGAATAAAATTCCAACTCTCGAAAAATCATTTTTATATCATCGGACCTAAGGGGTCTTTGTATGCGAAAAGAATAAATAACCAATATATAAATATATATATTCCCCTGTATTGTCTTTTTACGGTAAAAATGTCATTTTTGGGAATTAGAGGAGGCTTTTTCTTGTGAATCAAAAAACAAAAATTTTCAGTATATTGGTGATCTTGCTCATCGGTGGATTTTCAACAACAAGTCTCATCAGTTATTACGCAGCGCATAAAACCCTGAAGGTTCAAACCGAAGAAACGACTCTTCCTTTAACGAGTGATAATATCTATTCGGAAATACAGAGAGATCTGCTCAATCCCATATTCATCTCATCGTTAATGGCTCAGGATACATTTATGCGGGACTGGACAATCAATGGAGAGATTGAATCACTTTCAATAGTTAAATATCTGTCGGAAATTCAGAAAGAATACAATGCCGTTACAAGTTTTTTTGTTTCCGATAAAACAAAGAATTATTACCATCCCAAGGGCATTCTAAAAAAAATATCAAAAGATGATCCTCAGGATCGGTGGTATTTTAACATTAAGGAAATGAAGGACGAATACGAAATCAATGTAGATACCGATACGGCAAATCGGGACTCGATAAATATTTTTATCAATTATAAAGTTTACGACTATTCCGGTAATTTTATCGGAGTTACGGGAGTTGGTCTGGCCGTCCATTCGGTTAAAGAGATGATTAAAACTTATCAGGCGAGATATGGACGACGGGTCTATTTTATTAATCGCCAGGGATTTATCAATCTAGATAGCTCTGACAGGACTGTTTCTACAAATATCAGGCAGGAACCGGGGATGGGGAATATCGCCACGAATATACTCACTTCTCCCGGCTATAAAGGGACATATGAGAAATCAGGACAGACTATTTATTTAAACAGTCGTTATGTCCCTGAGTTCGACTGGTATTTAATTGTAGAACAGACTGAAAATCAGGTTGAAAAAAGTATTCAGAAAACACTGTTTTTTAACATAATCTTAAGTCTTTTAATCTCTGTCATAATATTGTTTCTGGCTTATCTGACAATTGGCGGTTATCAAAAAAAACTGGAACAAATGGCCTCAACAGATGAACTGACTGGTGCTGCCAGCCGACAGGTATTCGATATGATCTGTGAGCAATCGTTTAAAGTCTCTAAAAGGAGAAAAGAATCACTGTCGGCAATTCTCTTTGATCTCGATAAGTTTAAGAAAATCAATGATGATTACGGGCATCAGGCCGGAGATTATGTTTTAAAGATTTTTGCCGACAAAGTCCGTGAGGAGATTCGTGAATCCGATGTGCTCTGCCGATGGGGAGGAGATGAGTTCTTTCTAATCCTTTCTGATTGCGATATTGTTCAGGCTGAATTAATTGCAGAAAAAATCAGGGAGAAACTTGAAAAAAACTTTATATCATATAAAGGGCAAAAAATAAAACTGACCACGAGCATAGGCGTTACGGAAATGGGTGTAAGAGATGATTGTGAATCTTTTTTTAAAAGAGTTGATGAAGCTCTCTATGAAGCCAAAGAGAAAGGTCGTAACAAAATTGCTGCAAAAATATAATAATCGAGATTTTTTCTTTTGGTAAAAATCAGCTAAAAGTATATCCTTAGGAGGACATGGAGATTTTATGCTGACAAAGTTTTTATCCGAAGAAGAGCGGCAGAAAGGCCGCAAAAAAATGTACATATTCCAGGGGCTCAATGGAATGGGTTTCAACTTTATGGGGGAAACTCCTGTTTACCTTCTGGCAATACACTTCGGAGCCAGTAATATTGAACTGGGATACATCTCTTCTGTCATTTTTCTCACCGGTTTTATTCTCGTTTTTCTTCCGCGACTCCTGGCGGGAAAAAACCTGATCAAAGTGCAATCAACCGCATGGTTCATCCGAGGTATGTTTGTACTTCTCTATCTGCTTTTATTTTTTCTGGAAGGACGTCCGGCAGTACTGCTGATTTTGATTGCCTATACGCTTTTCTGTTCGGCCAGAATGGTCGGTGTGGTTATCTGGAATCCTCTCATTAAGATGATAACAACATCTCAGAATAGGGGACAGGTACTCGCCGAAGGGAGTATAGCCAACCAGAGTGCGTCAGTCCTATCAAAACTGATCAGTTTCATCATAACATCATTTCATTTTTTTTCAGGTGTGGCGGGAATCCTTCTGCTTCAGGTTTTCGGTGTTATTCTCAATACCGCAGCGGCGTTTCAACTGTCTAAGATTCCCTGCCGCGAGACGGTGGAATATCAGAAAAGCCGCAATCTATTTGTTATTTTTCTCGAGGCTCTCAAGACTAAAGAACGGCGATATCCCCTCCTCCAGAAGTGGTTTTCAATCGCTGTTATGGTTCTCAATGGTCTGACCATTGTATTTGTCCGAAAAGAGGCGGGATTCGATGCGAACTTTGTATTTTTATATACCATGGTCATATCTCTTGCCAGCATTTCATCGGGTTTATTTGCCAAAACATTTGCCGACAGAATCGGCAGTCGACCACTGCTTATCGGCATGAGTATTCTTCTCTGCCTCACCTATATCACCTGGATGCTGTTGCCCGTATCGGAAACTTCACAAATTCCCGTGCTCTTCTACTTCCTTTTGGGATTTTTATCCAACTTTTTCCTCCTGTCTACCAATGTCCTCGGAGCCAGAGTCCTGGTAAACACCATGCCTGAGAAAGATTCCTTCGGATACAATGCCATGATTAACTTCATAATGGCGTTCTTTTCTTTTTTCAGCGGTATTCTCGGAGGACTGCTGATTGACGCGGGGCAGAACTCATCGTTTGGTTTGCCCAACAAATTCAGTTTCCTATTTTTTCTGGCATTAATTTTGAGCCTTTTTCTTGTTTTTTTAAGCCTTTTGATAATTGATAAGGGAAGCCTCTCGGCTAAAGAAACAGCACAGATTCTCTTTTCTCTCGAAGGATTACGAGCCTATAGTGATATCGGGAAATTGAACACTACTGAAGATCCTGTGAAAAAAAGAACTGTTATTATGTCCATAAGCCAGAATGATGCTTCCATAGCGACTGAAGAGCTTAGGTCTATTCTCGCTTCTCCTCTCTCTCCGGGAAAAGGTGAGGCCATAAAATCCCTTTTTAGCCATCCCCGTCCGGCTTTGCTGAAAGATCTGCTGCGAGAAGCTTCTGACGAAGGATCCTATCATCAAACGAAAGCAATATTTGCACTCGGTGCTTATGGGGAGAAAGGTGTTGATG
>JADGDJ010000046.1 GCA_016744925.1 Spirochaetaceae bacterium | reverse complement strand
TGCAGAAGCCAGGGTCAGAAGAAGGGCGTATTTATCAAAATAATTCTTTCCCTCTCTCAAGAAATAGATAAAAATACTGATGATAAATGTTGGTAAAAATCGGATAAATGTATAGAGCTGCTCCGTACTGGTATCCTGGGCTATAGTCACTTGTCCTTTGGTAGCCACGAATTTCTGGAAGTAATCCATATTGGCATTTCTCGCAAAAAACCACGAAAAGAGAAATAAAACCAGATTGAGAACGATGGTGATTTCCAGCAGAGTCACACACTGTTTATTAAAAATGATGAGAATTGTCATAATTAACTGTAGGAAGAGCAGTAGAATAAAAAAGAGATCGAATATACTGATCCTTTTGGCGCTAAAAGAAAAGGTCTCAATAATTTCATGTGATTCATCGAGTTCTTCCAGGGAATCAAATCGGAAAGAGCCTCGTTTCATCATTATGTCTGTTTCTGAATCTCTCAGTGAGAGGTTGGCAGTGTATCCATTAACTTCCGAACCATAGAACGAAACTGTAAGGAGTTTTTCAATTCCCGCTTCGTAGGCAATTAAAAGGTAATCTTTATAGGGTTGGTATTGTTTCACTTCATCGGGATGTTTGTTGAAATACTCTTCGAATCGGATTTGCCGCACTATTGTAAAAGATCCTGTGCGAACCATATGGCTCTCTACAATATCTGTAAGAGCTTCTATAAGCTTATCATGGGCATTATTGGAATTGTAAATGGGTGAGACAATAACTGATGTTTTATCGAGTGTCGCCATGGGCCCGAAAAAGGATAAGGCAACTTCCAGGATTATTATGGAAATTGATATTATGAGATATATACCTTTGTGTATTTTGCTTTTTAATATATTCATAATCAATATCAGTATAATTCAAACGCCCCGGTTCATCCTTGAATTTCAGTTAAACAGAGAAGCTTGTTACAAAATGATAAAAAACAAATTATAATTAAAGATATTGTACGGAAAATCAATAAAAAATTAGTTGAAAGAGGCAGTCTAACCAACTTGTACAACAGAAAGTATCTTTATGATTGGAGCCGGCGTGAATTGATAAGATCAATTCGTTATCAAATTCTTATCAGTGTTTTAATGCTTGATATCGATTTTTTAAAAGGATAAACGATCAGTCCGGTAACGGTCAGCCTCTGCATCACCTCAAGAAACCATTCTGAAGAAAACTCCTCTATGAAAACTCGAGACTTTATCTGACGAAGCTGATTCCGCTATGTACAATGCGAACAGAGCAGGAAAAGACAGGATAGAAATCTATAGGAAATAGCCAATTCATGCAGAAAAAGCCATTTCCCATTTGTTTAGCGTTTTACTCGTGCATTTCCCTCCCAGATACTCCATACCTGCTCTTCATCAGCAGGCTGTCCGTAATCCGTATAGAGAGTCACTGCAAGGGCTCCGGTTGCCCAAGCGAATTGAATCCACTTTTCTGCGTCCCACTCTTTGAGAATACTGTAGAGAAGACCTCCTACAAAACCGTCGCCACCGCCGATTCTGTCGAGAACACCTATGGGGCGCGGTTCTACGACATGCCACTCTTCTCCGGAAAGCATGATAGCTCCCCACTGATGAGTATTGGTATTGACCACTTCGCGTAGTGTCGTGGCAAAGACAGAAGCATTGGAATACTCCTTTTTTACCCGGCTTATCATCTCTTTGAAACTGTCTATTTTGGCATTGAGACCTTCTCCGCCCGCTTCGGGACCTTTAATCCCAAGACAGAGTTGAAAATCCTCTTCATTTCCAACCAATATATCAGATACACCGGCTATCTCTTTAAATATAGCGCTCAGTTCATCTTCTCTTCCCTTCCAGAAACTGGCTCTGTAATTCAGATCAAAAGAAATGCGCGAACCATATTTTTTCGCCGCCCTGGCTACTTCCAGGCTGAATTTTCCCGTTTCGGGAGACAGTGCCGCATTGAGACCGGAGAGGTGAACTATGGCGACACCCTCTTCTCCAAAGATTCTGTCGAGGTCGAAATCTTTAACATTGAGTGTAAGACCGACTTCTCCCGTTCGGTCATTGTGGACTCTCGGCCCGCGGGAACCGTATCCGGAATCGGCAATATTGATCTGATGTCGATATCCCCAGGCTCCACCTTGTTCTATTTCCGGACCCTCGTATTCTATGTGTCTCGATGCGAGATCGTCTTTGATTATCTGCGCGATGGGACTTCCTTTTACGAAATTGGTCAGTACTTTAGCGGGCATCCCCAGAAATGATGAAATTGAGAGTACATTGGATTCTGCGCTCGTAGCTCTCATTTCAAAACTACGGCTTGCGTGAACAGGCTGGCCATTGGGAGGTGTAATCCTGACCCCCATACTTGTCGGTGTAAGAAGAGCGTATTTGTAATTCTTTTTCAGTTTCATAATTTCATATTCCTTTATTAAACAGTAATGACCTCTATTCCCAGGTCTCTGAACAATTCAGCTTCTGTGAATTTATTGTCTGTAATCAAAATATCTACATTTTCCGCATGTGCGAATTTACTAAAAGAACGAGCTTCGAATTTGCTGGAATCGGCGAGGATGACCTTTCTTTGCGACGCCTCAAGCATGGCTTTTTTCACTTTGCCTTCAATGGTGTTGTGTGTGAGGAATTCTCCCTCTTTCGTAATACCTGTTGCTCCGATAAAAGCGATATCGAATTGAAGCTGCTTTATGGCATCTTCCGCAATCGGTCCGATAAAAGAACTGGCCTCCTGACGGAAAGAACCACCGACAGTGGTGAGTGTCAGATCAGACGATTGGGATAAGGTGTTCATTATTTCCAGGCTGTTGGTAACGACTCTAATGGGCAGCGATCTCATTTTTTCCGCCAGCAGCAAGTTGGTTGAACTGGCGTCTATACAGACAGAGTCTCCCTCCTGTATCAGTTCGAGAGCTTTGTCTGTTATTCGCTTTTTCTCATCGTAATACAGCTCTTTTCGAGTGGCGACAGTGGAGAGTTGATTGATGGCCTGGGCCAGTCTGGCGCTTCCGTGGCTTCTAAGAATCAGCCCCTGCTCCTCTAGTAGAGTGAGATCCTTTCTTATGGTCACCTGGGATACGCCGAATCTATCGGTCAAGTCAGCAACTGAAATCTGCCGAAAATTCTGCAGCAGACTCAGTATTTTATCGTGACGAGGATTTCTCCCCATTCTTATACCTCATAGGTGGAAGAGGACACGTCTCCGCCCGTACCGGTCCAGTTGGTATGGAAAAACTCTCCCCGCGGTTTATCGATTCTCTCATAAGTATGGGCTCCGAAATAATCCCGCTGTGCCTGAAGTAGATTAGCGGGAAGTCTGGCGGCTCTGTATCCATCAAAAAATGCCAATGCAGTAGAAAGGGTTGGTACGGGTATTCCCAATTCAACGGCCGTTGATATAACTCTTCTCAAAGATCCCTGGGCGTTTTGAAGAATCTCTCTGAAATAATCGTCTATTACGAGATTGGAAAGATCGGGATTATTGTCAAAAGCTTCTTTAATTTTGCCGAGAAAAACTGATCGGATAATGCATCCACCCCGCCACATAAGGGCAATGGCTCCGTAATTCAGTTTCCATTCATTTTCTTTTGCCGCTTCTTTCATCATCATAAATCCCTGTGCGTAAGAGATTATTTTTGAGAAAAGCAGCGCTTGTTCCAGATCTTTTATAAAGGATACTTTGTCTCCGGAGAATGAACTCTCAGGTCCTTTTATCAATTTTGATGCGGCGACTCTTTCCTCTTTCAGAGCAGAGAGACAACGGGCAAAGACCGATTCTCCAATGAGTGTAACGGGCATGCCCAAATCCAAAGCGCTAATGCCTGTCCATTTTCCCGTTCCCTTCTGACCGGCTGTATCGAGAATCTTTTCAACGAGTGGTTCGTTATTTTCATCACGAAATGCAAGAATATCTCTTGTTATTTCAATCAGATAGGAATCGAGAGGACCTTTGTTGTAGTCTGCAAACACCTGATGCATTTCATCGTAATCGAGCTCGATCCCTTCGTGGAGCAATTGGTAGGCTTCGGTGATTAACTGCATGTCTCCGTATTCAATACCATTGTGAACCATTTTGACATAATGTCCGGCTCCATCATTTCCCACCCATTCACAGCAGGCTTCACCACTTTCCGTTTTGGCGCTGATATCCTGAAAGATCGGTTTGACATGAGGCCAGGCTGATATATTCCCGCCGGGCATGATGCTGGGACCTCTTCTGGCGCCCTCTTCACCTCCGGAAACACCGGTTCCGATGAACTGAATTCCCTTGGCGGCAAGTTCTTTGGTTCTTCTGTTAGAATCGGGGAAATGACTGTTTCCACCATCTATTATGATGTCTCCCTCTTCGAGATGGGGGAGGACTGTTTCAATAAATTTATCGACCACTTCACCTGCTTTTACCATGAGCATAACTCTTCTAGGCAGTTTAAGTTCAGAGATGAATTCCTCAATTGTTTCGGTTCCGATGACATTCTCATTACCTTTGGCAGGTCCTTCTATAAAATCAGTCATCTTTTTAGTCGTTCTATTGTATACCGCTACAGTGTATCCGTGATCTGCCATATTCAATACGAGATTCTGACCCATAACAGCCAGTCCTATTAATCCTAAATCCGCTTTATTCATTATCAGCTCCTTATTTATCCTTGGTTATATCACTTTTTCCATTCATGCCGGTTTCTGAGTCTATCGAAGAGGCCCACAAACCCAGGGCGGGGTTCTGTATGAAATAAAATTCTTCTCCCTTTTCATCAAGGTGAAAACCGTTGTTTTTATCATCTATTTTGTACAGTCCCTCCATCTCTTTCAGGTCTGCATACTCATAACCCACTGACTCGATCTCTTTTCTTGTCAGATGTCCAGGGGCATAAGTAATCTTAAACCGATTTTCACTGGAGCCGTGTATCAGATGGGCTGCTGCTGATAGATTATTTTGCAGATCTTCATTCTTATCCACTTTTTCCAGAGTTTCCTCAGTTGTGAAATACCCGTATTTCCTGATAAGAGCGTCAATTTGTTTATCCTCTCCGAACTCTTTTAAACCCGGAGCAATGACAATGAGCTCACCGCCGTCGGCTATAGCCATTCTTGTTCTGTATACAGACTTATTTCCAAGCCAGGTGCTTCTGAATTCCTTAGGATCGAGATAAACAACCACCCTTTTTAGGGCTTTTTCCACTGGTGTGAAATTGACCTCTTTGCTCAATGCGGCGGCTTTTTCAAAACACTCATAACCATCCCCTATAAATAATCCTCTTACATGGAGTTTTCCTGAAGCATCGGGAGAAACAACAGTCTGTACATAAAGGATAGGCAGATCTTTGGCAAAATGATCAGACGCATAATTCAGAACTCTTCGCACAGGACTGTCCACTTGTCCCATTATTTTTTCCATACCGAATGCGGCGCCGAGAAAGTGAGATTTGTGAATCCCCTCTGAGCCTCCGGTTCCCACGAAAATATTCTTATTGTGATTGGCAAAACCGATTACCTCATGAGGGACAACCTGGCCGATTGACAATATGAGATCAAATTTTCCGTCAACAAGCAGTTTATTGACCTGTGCCGGCCATTGATAGTCCAGTATTCCGCCACTGACTTCTTTAATGAAGTCACCGGGAACTATCCCCAATGTATGAAGGTCTGTTCGCCATTTGTGCGGACGGAAGAGGCTGTGATCGATTCCCGGGAACATCTCATCAATCTCTTCGGAAGACATGGGATAATGTGTGCCCAGGGCAGGCATAATGTCGGTCAGTTTCTCTTTGTAATAATCCCTCGCAGCCAGAGTCAGAACACCGGCTTTGGAGTGAAGTCTGGTAATGTCCGGGGGTAAGGCGAGCACTTTTCCCGTTTTAACCTCTGGTGATACTTTTTCCAGAGCCTTTTTCAAACCCGATCGCAAGTCCTCATCAGTCAGAGAAATATCCCTTCCACTTTTTTCATAAAACAACATGGGCTTTCCTTTTGCTTCTAAATACGAATGAATCCATAACTATAAAATATAATGTCCCTATCGATTTGTAAAGAGGAATATTGTGTTTG
This sequence comes from Spirochaetaceae bacterium, assembly GCA_016744925.1. Lineage (GTDB taxonomy): Bacteria > Spirochaetota > Spirochaetia > DSM-2461 > DSM-2461 > Spirochaeta_F. Next base: position 17,166 of record JADGDJ010000046.1, on the reverse strand, counting down.
ATTGCGAAATTTAAAAACAAATGAAACCATTTTTGATCTATTTGCTGATTCGGATTAGTTCTGTTTTAAGGATTAGATCGAAGCGATTGCTAATAAAGGATAATGAAGTGGGTAATCTAAATAGCCCCGGCATTTTTCGTCGGAAATTTGATCGATTATAATTAGATTTTTTCCTCGCATTATCCGGAAAGTATACCATATAATTAATTATTTATTATTAAACACTTTTGGGGGGATGAATGAAAAAAGGATTTTTATTGTTTTTTGCTGTGCTGGTTCTCAGTAGTTGCACAAAAGTCGAACCGGGTTATGTGGCATTGAGAGTTTGGACCCTCGGTCAGAATGCCGGTAAAGTTGATACTCTCGGAGTTGGCCGTTATGCATTAGGGTTACAGAAGGAATATCACAAATTCCCCATATTTAAACAAAATTATGTATGGACTAAAGACAGGGCTGAGGGGTCACCAGTAGATGAGTCCATCACTTTTCCCATCGAGGGTTTAACAATAAATATCGATATTGGAATTGAGTTTTCTGTCGATTCAGAAAATGTAGCGAAGATATATAGCGAATATAGGAAATCACTAGAGGGCATTACAGATGGTCCTATGCGTAACTTTGTAAGAGATTCCATTCTTGATTCAGCTAATAAATACCACAATATGGAGCAGTTTATCTCAAAAAGTGAGATTTCTGAAATGATTGATAATGTTGAAGAATCTGTTCAGGCGTACTTTTCTCAGAAGGGGATATTAGTTGATAATATATATCTCGTTGGAGCTCCTAGGTATCCTCAGACAGTGATCAGTTCAATTGAAGAGAAAATAAAAGCCACTCAGCAGGCTATTCAAAGAGAAAATGAACTTCGAGAGGCAGAAGCTGAGGCAAAGAAAAAAGTCGCACAGGCAGAAGGTGATGCTCAAGCTCAAATTGCACGGGCGAAAGCTGAAGCAGAATCCAATGCACTTCGGCAGAAATCTTACACTGAAGAGGTTCTCAGAGCTATGTGGATAGAGAAATGGGACGGAAAACTACCTCAGACAGTGACGGGTGATGAATTATCCATTCTTATGGGTATGTAGTTTTATTGGGGGAATCGCATGATTTCTCCATAGGACCCCCCGGAGCGGACTTTTCCTACCAGATCCCTGTCATTTATGAGAAGTTTGAAGTTGTTTATTATAAGGATTTGATCAGTCCCATTTAAAGAAATCTGCTAGATAGGTGACCACACCGTCTTCTTCACAGGAGGGAGCAGTTCTTTCCGGGGGAAATAGTTTTTTCAGCTCCGGAAGACCGTTTTCCATCACGATACCCCATCTAACGGATTCGAGCATGGGCAGGTCGTTAAATCCATCGCCGAAGGCCATTGTCTGGTCCACTGTTCCTCCGAGAAGTCGCATAACCTCTTCAACCGCTTTTCCTTTATCAATTCCTGCGGGAACTATTTCCAGAAACCTGGAATCAGAGAAAAATGCATTGAGTTTTTCGCCGTAGTTCTCCAGTATTCTGTCCTGTACAGGATTGAGTTTTTCGTGGTCGTTGATAATTATGAATTTGGTAAGATTTAAGATAGACAGATCATCAAAATTGATCAGTTTCCCTTTTATATTAATTCTGTTGCAGTATTCTTCCGATTCTGTACGCTTTTTTTCGTAAATCAGTTCACCATCTCTGTAGGCCAGTAAAAAGTAGTCCAATTCACGGGCAATCTTTATGATTTTTCGAGATTCCTCTTCGGGAAGAGTGTGGTGAGTCATGATAGAACCGTCTTTACCATCGACGATCATGGCCCCGTTGTAGGCAATAACCGGACTTTTTATCCCCAGTTTATCCTTTATGGGAAGAAGTGCTTCATAACTTCTGCCTGTGGCTATTACAGGGGCGATTCCCTGACGCTCTAAACGTTGTACCGCTTCAATAACAGAAGGTGAAATGGAATGATCCGATCGGACTAAAGTGCCGTCTAAGTCGAAAAAACAGGCTTTGATTTCTTTCATAATTTAATCCTATCGACTTATTGAAATTTCGTCTATCTCCTTGGGGTTCTGATCAAACTTAGTTTCAATTTATGTTATACTCCTGATTAATATGGGAAACAACAATATTACAATCAAACTAAAAAGTTATAAAATTACAGGGCAGATCGTTACGGTGCTCCTCTCATCAGCTCTGATTATTTCTCTTCTTTTCTACATTTCGATTACGGCTCCAGTGTTTTTTGCTTCCGAAGCGGCCAATTTCCAGGGAGTCTTCGGATTTATAACCTTAGTCATCCTGGGTTTGACGATCCCTGCCGTTTTATTGGCAGCAGTGTTGAAAACACTTATAATCAGTTCTGAACTGACAATGGATGACCAGGGTTCCGAACTAGTCCTTTTTATCAGGAATAAGCTGACCGGATCAGTGCGGGAAAAGTTCAGGATTCCCACAAAAGAGTTAAAAGAGCTGGTTGCCATCAGAATTAAAACTGACGAAGAGGGCATTGCCAACCAATATCATCTCTTTGCGGGAATAAGCAGTGGAGATCCGGTTAAAATTCACACTTTTACAAAATTTTACTATGTATTTCGGTTCGGGAGAGAGATTCTGAATCGAACTTCAATTGCCTGGCTTGATTGGACCGAACGGACCTTCGACAGAGAAAAGGATTTTATAGACTCTTACATCCTAAATCTCTCTGGATATAAGCACCACGACTGATTTGGCTTTGACATTACAGATAGTCTGCTCATCGATAAGTTTTTCATTACCGTATAAGGGGATGTCCTCACCTTCTGGCAGTGCTGTATTGATGGCTCTAAACCAGTGAGTTCCTTCGGGAGGAGGGCAGATTTTAAACGGGTGATCTTTAACACTCCCGTTGAACATGAGGTAAAAATCGTTATCGTCGATGTCATGTTCATTATCGGCTTCTGTTCCATCGAGTCTGTAAGCCAGGCAGTGTCCTGTATCTTTCCAATCGGGTTTTTCTCCAAAACGGTCGTACCAGGTGATATCGGGAATGGCGTTGAAATTGGAATCTTTTCCCAGGTAAAATTCCGGTCTATGCAAAGCGGGGTGGCGTTGTCTGAATTTGATCAGTTTTTTCAGAAAAGTAAAGTTCTCCCGATTTTCCTCTTTGAGCTTCCAGTCAAACCAGGAAATCGTGTTGTTCTGACAATAGGCATTATTATTCCCATCTTGTGTCCTCAGGAATTCGTCTCCTCCGAGCAGCATAGGGGTGCCCAGAGACAGCATAAGAGTGGCGTGAAAGTTTTTCACCTGCCTCTTTCTCAGTTTAACGATCTCCCGATTATGTGAAACACCCTCTTCTCCGTGGTTATCACTGATATTATTATCTCCACCGTCCTGGTTGTTTTCACCATTGGCTTCATTGTGTTTGTGGTTGTAACTAACAAGATCATAAAGTGTGAAACCGTCATGGGAAGTGACAAAGTTAATGCTGTGAAAAGGTTTTCTCCCATCTCTCAGGTAGAGGTCTGAACTTCCCGTCAGTCTTGTGGCCAGCTTGTGAACCATCTCCCGGTCTCCCCGCCAGAAACTTCTCACATCATCGCGGAATTTATCATTCCATTCAGCCCAGCGTCCTCCGGGAAAGCTCCCCACCTGGTAGGCTCCACCAGCATCCCAGGCTTCAGCGATGATTTTTGTATTACGCAAAACAGGATCTTCGGCTATCCCTTCGAGAATGGGAGGATTCTCCATGAGTTTTCCATCCTGATCCCGTCCGAGAATGGACCCCAGGTCAAAGCGGAAACCATCGACATGCATCTCGATGACCCAGTAATGGAGACAGCTTCTTATGAGAGATCTGACTATGGGATGGTTGCAGTTGAGCGTATTACCACAACCTGAATAATTCATAAAATACCGTTTGTCTTTGGCGAGAATGTAATAGATCTGATTGTCCCACCCTCTAAAAGATATGGTCTGTCCCAACTCGCTTCCCTCACCGGTATGGTTGAACACTACGTCGAGAATCACTTCAAGTCCCGCTTTGTGAAGTTCCCTGACCATCTCCTTGAATTCCTGTACCTGTTGCCCATTATTGCCATTGCTGGAGTAACGACCTTTGGGAGCGAAGAACGAGATAGGGTCGTAACCCCAGTAGTTTTCCAGTTGTTCCTTTGTAAGTGGATTGACACGGTTCACACTGAACAGGTCGAATTCCATAATAGGAAGCAATTCGAGACTGGTGATTCCCAGCTCTTTGAAATAGGGGATCATTTCTATGACCCCCTTGTAGGTTCCGGGATGTTTGACCCCCGACGATTCATCTCTTGTAAGTCCGGCGACGTGCATCTCGTATATGATGCTGTGGCGAAGGGGAAAATTCAGGGGCCGGTCGCCCTGCCAGTCAAAATCGTTTGAAACGACAATGGCCTTGGGCATGTGCATGATATTGTCGAATTCGCTGAAGGAAAGGTCTTTGTCGGGAGAATCCCAGTCATACCCTCTGCCTTTGCTCAAATCCCAGGTTGAGATTGATGTGAGAGCTTTAGCAAAAGGGTCGAGAAGAACCTTATACCGATTGAATCTATGACCTTTTTCGGGAGCGTAGGGTCCGTCGACCCGGTAGAGATAGAGGGTTCCCGGACCTATGCCGTTTATGCGTATATGCCATACGTCGCCTGTCTTATTGAGAATGGGATCCAGTACTAGTTCTGCCATGGGAATATTTTTTGTTTCATCATCGAATAAGAGGAGAGTTACTGATGTGGCGTGTCGGCTGAAAACAGCAAAATTCACTCCTTTACTCTGATTTGATGCTCCAAAGGGTAGTGGTTCCCCGGGCTGTACAGCTAATATATTTTTATTTTTGTTGTCAGGCATATTATGTGCTCCAGAAAGTTAATATCAGAGTTTATTGTACCATGAATTTACATAGGGCATTTAAGGTTTCAAAAAGAATAATAGAACACTTTAAAGAAAAAATAATGAAAATTGATAGTCTGATTGTATTACAATTGAATTGACTTCCCATTTTATCGGATGTACCATGGAATCGGTCTCCCACCCTTCAGTATCTGAAAAAATAAGAATATCCGCACCTTCGGAGTTGATATTCTTGTTCGGTAGTGTTGCGGCTTTACCGCGATATATTCAAAGCCTTCACCACGAAGCAAGCTTCAGTGGATTTCGGCTAACCGAATAATCAGGGAAAAATTATAAAAGAGTGAGGAATATATGTCCCGTCAAAAAAGAATTTTATGTAGATCTAAGTTTTTAATCCCCCTATCGGAAGCAGATAGAGCAGAGCGAATCCAAGATGGTTTTGTCCTGACTGAGGATGATAAAATCATCGATGTCGGTTCCTATTCAAAGGAAAAAGGGGAAGCTATTCTCAAAAAATACAGAGATAATCTGACAATAATCGGTTTCGAAGGAGAGATCTCTTCTGTCACCGAGTCCCAGATTCCCTGTCTCAATAGAGTGATGCTTCCCGGTTTTGTCAAAGCTCATGGTCATGATCACGAACAGCCCCTGATCGGTATTGCCAAAGACGTCCCGCTGACTGAATGGTTGGACAAAGCGGTTAATCCCTTCACCGGATATATTAACGAATATAACGAAATGCTCACAAAAGAGCTGGGAATGTCTCCTCAGTCCGTGACCTACTACATGGCGAGAATCTGTGATATCAATTATGGAATCACTACCAGTATGGTGCACCATTGCAACTACAGCAAATACCATGCAGCGGAAATAGCCCAGGCCAACGAAGCAGCCGGAACGACAATGATCGTCGCCATCGGAGGTCAGGATCGATTTTACTTTGAAGCACTGCTCGATACGCCGGAAGAAGCTGTTGGCAGGCTGAATAAAGCCTCTGAAATAGAAGGTCTGAAAAGAACTTCCTTCTGTCCCGGCCCGGATCAGTTGTTCTCAAACAGCCGGAAAGTACTCAAGCCTCTTAAAGCCTGGGCACGGGAAAACAACACTCTTTTTCATATTCACAGTTCGGAAGAACCGAAAACCACTGCATGGTTTAAGAAGGAGATCGAACCGGGAATGACCCCAGTGCAATACGCTGATTCCATCGGAATTCTCGATGAAAACAGTGTTTTGGCTCATCAGGTGAATTGCATACCGGAAGATTTGGATATACTGGCTAGAACAGGTACAAAAATTGTCCATAATCCTCTGGCCAATACCATACTCGGATCTGGAATGCCTCCTGTCATCGAGATGATGAAAAAGGGAATTCCTGTTGCCATTTCTACAGACGGTTCCGGTTCAGCGGACAATCAGAATATCATTGCCGCAGCGAGAGCCGCAGCCCAATACCAGAAGGCTTTCCATGCAGATGCCACTCTGCTCAAATCGGAAAAACTGCTCGAAATGATCACTGTTGTACCTGCTTCCATCCTGAGGAAAAATCAGGGAGAACTGGCTGTCGGAAAACAGTCTGACTTTGTTCTCCTCGATCTGGACAAACCCAATATGGTGCCCACAAGACTGGACAACGTAATGGAGAATGTCATCTGGGCTGCCAACGGGAGTGAGATCACTACGGTTGTTGCAAGCGGAAGAGTCCTGAAAGACAACTATGTTATAAATGATTTTATAGATGGAAATAAACCGGAAGATATTATGGCAAAAGTTCAAAAATTGAGTGAACTCTATGCTGAGCATAGAAGAACGGCTCCTGAAATTAGCGGAACCGGTGCCCATAAATAATAGGTACTGAACTTTTAACTTCATAAAACCAGAGATTTATCTCTGGTTTTTTTTGTTTAAAATTGTTTTTATATATAGAAACTGAATCATCATTACTGGAAAAACAAGCAGAAAACTGATTAAATAATGATGAAAGATAAATTTTACAAACAAGGACAAAGTTTATGAGCGCTCAATACTATTTCCCGAAAAAATATAAATCCATTTTATCATTGGAACAATCAGAAAAGGCCATAGCTGATATAAAGACTTTTTTTCAGACATATCTCTCGGCTCAGTTAAAGTTAAGAAGGGTGACTGCTCCTCTTTTTCTTGAAAGTAGTACAGGATTGAATGACGATTTAAATGGAATTGAAAAACCCGTTGCCTTTAATCCTGCCGGATTAGATGGAAAAACAGCTGAGATCGTTCAGTCTTTGGCAAAATGGAAAAGAATGATGCTCGGAGATTACAACATCGATCAGGGGTATGGCCTGTATACGGATATGAATGCCATCCGCCCCGATGAAGAACCGGACAATCTTCATTCCTATTATGTCGATCAATGGGATTGGGAAATGGCCATAGCCGAAGAGAACAGAACTCCCGAATTTCTAACGAGGATTGTTAATAAAATATATGCCACACTTTTAGCCACAGAATTTATGGTTTACGAAAGTTATCCCGAAATCAAACCGATTCTTCCTGAAGATATTACATTTCTTCACGCAGAGGATCTCTGTCAGCAATACCCCGACCTGACACCTGTTGAGAGAGAATCTATCGTTGCAGAAAAATACGGAGCTGTATTTATAATGGGTATCGGTTCTAATCTCTCCGATGGAAAACCCCACGACGGACGAGCTCCCGACTACGATGACTGGAGTACTGCTACATCTGATGATAAAAAAGGTCTGAACGGAGACATTGTGCTCTGGAATCCTCTTTTGAAGAGAGCCTTCGAAATATCTTCCATGGGGATTCGCGTCAATAGAGATTCTCTTTTAACGCAGCTGAAAATTCGCAATGCAGAAGAGAGAAAAGAGCTGAATTTTCATAAAAGACTTCTTGCCGGTGAGTTTCCGGATTCCATAGGTGGTGGTATCGGTCAGTCGCGATTATGTATGTTTTTTCTCCGAAAGGCTCATATCGGTGAAGTTCAAGCCAGCCTATGGCCCGAAGATCATAGAAAAGAGTGTGTTGAGAATAATATTTTCTTTATGTAGGAAAGAATTACCTTATGGAAACAACATTGTATATCTTACGACATGGCGAAACAGAATGGAACAGGAGAGGGCTGCTTCAGGGACAGTTGGAAAGTCCTCTCACAAAAGAGGGCATTGCAGAAACAGAAGCTTTCAGGGCGGAAATTACCGCTTTGAATCCCCATGTGGTCTACAGCAGTCATCAAAGGCGAGCCAGGCAGACAGCCGAAATTCTCACTGGGGATCTTCATAAAGAAATTCATCTCCACAAGGGTCTCAGTGAGATGAATTTCGGAGTTTTTCAGGGTCACGACTGGGCTTATATCGAAGATGAGATGAGTGAAATTCACGATCAGTACAGACGAAAGGGACCTGACTTTGTCATACCCGAAGGGGAAAGCCATAGTCAGTTTCACAAAAGAGTTTCATCAGCACTCGATGAGATCTGCCAGAAAAACCAGGGGAGAAAGATTTTAATAATAAGCCACGGTGGAAGCATTAATAAGATGATTTGTTATGCTAAGGGAATGGAACCGTCGGCCAATCGGTTTTTCAGTACAAAGAATCTCGCCCTCAATATATTTACATATAGAGAGGGGTCGTATTCTCTCGAGACTCCATCGGAATTGATAGAATTTAATAACAAGCGAAGCTGAAATGTCATCATGCTGTTGTTCGTGTCGCTGATCTATAATCCTTTTATCATCAATCCTGCAAAGCTTCAATTTTATATGAACTGGAATGAATCTCTCCTGATTTCAGGCAGACAACTCCCTCTTTGTGCTCAAAATCCTTATCAGTATCGCTGCGATCAGCTAATCCATACCACGGTTCAATGCACAAAAAGGGTGCTCTACCCGGTTTTGCCCAAATTCCCAGATAGGGGATGGAGCCCGTAGAGACTCTGATAGCTTTAGTATTATTTATATTCTTGATATAAAATTCTGTAGATAGTGGATTCTTGAATACAAGAGCATCTTCATCGAAAAGAGTTTCATTCAAGGGAATCTTCCCATTTTCAGATAATATCTGTCCTGTTTTATCTGTAATTAATCCATCTTCTATTTTATATCTCGGAATGTTCTCGTCTTCGGAAAACTGTACGTAATAATCTTCCAAAACTCCGCCTGCAAAGGGGATATTGAAAGCGGGATGAGACCCGATGGAGAAGAACATATTTTTTTTGTTTCGATTGATTACATCATATTGAATACTTAAACCGGACGGTTCCATTCGGAAGGTCACTATTAAGGTAAAATCAAAAGGATACATTTTTCGTGAGTTTTCACAGCTCTCCAGAGTAAACACAGCTTCTTCACGATTTGTTTGTGAAACACTAAACTGGGATGTTCTTGCCATTCCATGTTGTGGAAGACTGTAGGTCTTTCCCTCATAGATATATTCGCTATTTTTTAATCTGCCCACAATGGGGAAAAGGACAGGAGCCGATCCTGTCCACCAGACGGGATCTCCGTTCCAGATGTACTCGGTTCCTGTTTCCTTTTCAACAAGGCTTTTCAGCTCAGCTCCTCTAGAACTGATAAGGGCTGAAAAACACTTGTTTTCTAATCTAATAGTTTCCATCAACCGGGGCACCGGTCATAACGGCGATACTGGAACCTATACCCAGACGACTGGCTCCTGCGTCCAACATTGCAATGGCTGTGTCAAAATCTTTAATTCCGCCACTGGCTTTTACCAGGATTTTATCACTGACTGTTTTTCTCATCAGCCTGACATCTTCGACAGTGGCACCACCGCCGCCGAATCCTGTACTTGTCTTAACAAAGTCAGCTCCGGCTTTTTCAGCCAGTTCACAAGCTGTAACTTTTTCAGCATCAGTAAGCATGGATGTTTCAATAATCACTTTCAATAAAGTCGAACCTGTCGCCGCATCTCGGACAGCTTGAATATCGTCCTGAACCATCTTGAGGTCACCTGATTTGAGTGCTCCGATATTGATCACCATATCGATCTCATCGGCACCGTCACTGACAGCTTCGCTTGTCTCAAAGGCTTTGGACTTGCTGGTCATTGCACCCAGGGGGAAACCCACAACAGAACAGATAAGTACACCTGTTCCCTTTAATTTTCCGGCAACGTATTCCACACGACTTGAGTTTACACAAACTGACTTGAATTTGTACTGTTTAGCCTCTTCGCACAATAAATCAAACTTATCGATTGTTGCATCTGGTTTTAATTGAGTATGATCTATTGATCCTGCCACAAATGGGGCATCCATTTTTTCATGTTTATTCATATATTAAAATCCTCCTAATCTCTTTCTATTATTAATTATTCACTATTATTTTTCAAATTCCCCAACAAATACACTTTTTGCTGTATGAGCGACATTGAGTGATTCGACTCTGAATCTGAAGACATAATCTTTGCCGCAGAAGATGGTCCTTTCATACCAAAGCGGTTTTTCACCCTCGGCAAATCCTGTCGATTCTCTCTGAATTGCCGGATCTCCCGATTTTTCTTCGAGAAGTTCTGCGTTTTCATCATTGAGTAGTACTGCTCTGAGAGTCTGGTCTGCACCGGCTAATTTGAGATCATACTTCTCCATCCACATGGCTATAATAGACCGGGTAACATCACTTTTTCGAAGTCCAGGTGAAAGAAGAGCATTCACATAACGGAACTCAAGAATTGAGGGTTTCCCGTTTAGAAGCCTTAGTCTCTTCATAAAATAGACATAACTGTTGTCCTCCAGCTGAAGGGCGGTCTTTACCTCTCTGTCAACTTCGAACCCCTTGATTTTTTTAAACTCCAAAACTTTTGTCGATGCTGTTTTTCCTATTGATTCGGCCATTTTTGTAAAACTGATCAGAGAGTGAAGATCGTACTGGCTATTTTTGAATTTGATAAAGGTCCCCAAGCCTTTTCTGAACTCGAGAAGTCCCTCTCCGATAAGACTGGTAACGGCTTTATTAACAGTATTTTTACTGATCTCGTAACGGATGCTGATCTCATTTTCAGTAAGGAATTTATCACCGATTTCATACTGTTCACTTTGAATTAGATTCCTGAGTATTTTGATCAGTTGCTGATAAATAGGTTCTTTGACAATTTTCATTTTTAACTAACGCCTCGGTAAAAAAATTCTAAAGATAACCACATAAAGGTTAACAGGTGGACTAGCCAAAGTTTATTCTTCAACGACAATCATGTCAAGGAAAAGAGCCCCACAGAAGACCTCTGCATAGAAGTATAAAAAATTATTTATTGAATTCATTAGTGGATTGTTTATAATAATAATAAGCACCTAATGTAGATTTTTCCCTCTACATAATTGAATATTACCCATGATGTACCTCAGAAGAGAATTAAATTTATGGAATGAATAAAACCCGGAGTTGTTTATGTCTTACAAAATGAAATTTAGAATTATCATTGACTGCCCTGTAATCCTTTACAGCATTATCTCAGCAATTTTATATCTGCAGAATATTGGTAAATCAACCTTTCAGGTCATGTTTTTTATAACAATCGCAGCATTGGTGACAATGATTCTGGGTAACATTCTCTCCAGCAGACTGCGTAGTCTTTTTTCTATGGAAAAAATCCCTTCAAAAGCAGAGAAAGAAAGCTATCATGGATATTTTAAATCTCTCGGTTCGACACCTCTGAAAGTCCTGATAATCTATGTTCTGTTGGGGATTGCCAATGCGGGACTTCTCGTCGCTTTTCTTATAAATAGGGCCGATGTCGGTATTGTTAAATCGTTTGTTTTTTCCAGTTTTGCTCTATCCTCTATGTTGCTCTGTATGAGTTTTTCTTATGTTCTGCTGGATCAGCTGATCATCAAGTTTTTAGATAATGCTTCACTGACAGAATTTCCTCAGATGCTACTGGTTTCCAGACAAAAAAGTAAAAGTATAATAATTCCCACATTTATTTCGATTATGTCTTTGAGCTTCGCCTCTTCTCTTATCGTCCTGCAAATGTTCAATCTCGATCTGGTGTTCGCTTCAAATATGGATATTATAAACGATTTGGCAGAAGCTTCAACACCCTATTTTATCCTTTTCCTACTAATTGAATTACCCCTTGTTTTTATTTGGGCGAAAAATAACTCTCTCTTATACACACTGGTCAATAAACGGCTTGGAGAGATGGTTTCCAGTGAAAAGGATTTGACGAAGCGAATCAATATTTGTTCAGTCGATGAGATGGGTCTTCTCAGCAGCCGGGTCAACCAGTTCAGCGATATCATTCAGGAACATCTGGTAGAGACGGGGAATATGTTTGCACATTTGCAAAACAATCAGAACGATTTATTTAAAAATATAAATACTTCTTCTGTCAGTGTGACAGACATTTCCGATTATATAAGCTCACTCACAGAAAATGTAGAAAGAGAGTATAAGATGGTGAAAGAGACTCTTCTAACAGGGCAGTCTCTTATAGGTCACTTGACAGATGTGGTGGGAGATGTGGAAAGTCAGGCGGAGAGCGTTTCTGAATCATCCGCCGCTGTGGAAGAAATGATCGCGTCGATCAGTGAGGTCTCGCAGAGGACGGCTAAAGTGAAAGATAAAACCAGTGATCTGACAAAGATATTTTCCACTGGTCAGGAAAAAATAGAACAGACAGTTCGTTCTGTATCCAATGTTGTCGATTTTTCCAAGAGTCTTATTGAAATTAACAATCTTATATCAGGAATTGCAGCTCAGACCAACCTTCTGGCAATGAATGCCGCCATAGAAGCGGCCCATGCCGGGGACGCAGGGCGGGGCTTTTCTGTTGTAGCTGATGAAATAAGAAAACTGGCTGAAAATACAGCTATTCATACAAAAACCAGCAGTGATAACCTGAAACAGATCTTCTCTGAGATCGACCTGTCCCTTAAGGTTGCAGAGGAAACCGGTTCCATTTTTACGGAGATGAAAGAGGGGATAACTCTCATCGCTGATGAAAGCTATTCCATTGCCGAATCCATGGTGGAACACGATATTGCGAATAAGCAGGTTCTGGGACAATTATCCACAACAAGAAACATCACGGAAAAACTCTCATCGGAGACATCGACTATCTCAACACAGGGAAACAGTATGCTCAAGGCTATGGTTACGCTGGAAGAGAATTCCGGGAAGTCCTTTGAAAACTGTACTGCTGTGAATAAGCGTAATAATGAAGTGAAGAAAAATATCCAGGAACTGCTGTCACTCTCTGAAGAAACGGGAGATATCAGTAGAAGAACAATGGAGCTTGTCCAGTTATTTAAAGTGGAATAAACGGGGCCTCCTTAAAGCACCATCGATTCTTTTATCAACTCTTCCCACTCTCCTTCGCTGGAGGGTACGAATTTCAGGAGAAATCCTCCCTGATGACAGAAAAGAGTTTTGTCGGGATGTGTTTTAGAAAAATCAATTCTGTTGTGTCCGTAATTCGTTCTGTACAATGTCCGCGCTTCAGGAACTTTATCATCAAATGAAAATGTCGCGGAAATCTGATGCTCTTCAACCACTTTACTTATTTCTGATCGCAGAGGAGAAACCAGTTCCGATGGAGGTTTCTTTAAATATCTCAGGACTTTTAAGCCGTCAATATTGGCAATTTCGATATTACCTGTCTCTTTTCTCCAAAGGGAAGCGACCTTTTTTGCCTTCTCAAAAGCAATTTTATCCTGTAATCCCATTAAAAGAAGTTTGAGAACCAGTTGAGGAGTTTCTTCAAAAGAGCGAAGGAGAATGTTGTGACTGAATGAGAAATAATCTCTACTCTCGCTGACCAGATGAAAGTCATCGAGACTCATGGCTCCTTTTGTATCAATTTTAGAGACCAGTTTTATATAATCGTGTAGTTCCGTATTGTGAAGGTGCTTGAAAAAATCGTTAAATATGAGCAGGGCGGAACAATCCAGTTCCCTGTCCTGATGATGATCGAAGAGCTTTTTCTCAATATCATATTCAAGACCGCAGTCTATAAACCAGGTATTATCGGGAATATTTCCCGCTGCTACCGCTTCTGCAGCCATTTGAGGATCCATTCTCTGTATGATTTCCGGTTCCTCCCCAATATATAGTGCCAGAAGAGCTGTACCGAGCAGCTCGTCCATATGGGCCTTTCCATCATGAGTAATTACTGTATAAGACATATAGACTCCTAAGTCAGCGTATCTACAAAAAAGGTGAAGATTCTGTCGTTTATTCCCGGCAGGTTCTCATGTCCATGATCGTGATACACCAGGCTTTTCTTTTCCGATTTAATCCGGTTGAATGCCGCAAACTGTGTTGATGGCGGGCAAATATTATCCATTAGTGTAATGGCCATCAAAACCTTTCCCTTTATCCTGCTGGTTAAATTCTTAACATCAATATAACCCAGTGTTGAAAAAATATCAGCTTCTCTTTCGTGGAGCGGATCGTACATCCTGAAATAGCGTCTCAATTCTCCATAGGCGTCTAGGTCCAGATCCATATCCCAGACTCTTTTGTAGTCTGAAAGAAAGGGGTAGATGGGCGCGGCGCATTTTATCCTCGGTTCCAGTGAAGCGCAGGCAAGTGTTAAGCCTCCCCCTTGAGATGCCCCGGTGGCACCGACATTATTTTCATCCACTTCGGGGAAATTCATAACAATTCTAGCAAGCTGTACGGTGTCCAAAAAGTGTGATCTGTACATCAGTTTTTCTTTCCCGTCTTCCAATCCCCGGATGATGTGCCCTTCCAGCGTGGGGCCGGAGGCGTCGACTTTATCTCTTGATTTTCCGCCCTGGCCACGGCAGTCCATGGAAGCTACAGAAAAACCCGCAGCGACATATTTCAACTTTCCCGCCCAGTCACCGCTATTCCCGCGGTAGCCGTGAAACTCGACAATGGCTGGATGAGGTTCTGTAGTATTTTTGGGTTTTAAATATTTTGCATAAACCCTGGCACCGCCGACACCTGTAAAATAAAGGTCGTAACAATCGGCATAGGGAACTTCAAATTCAGAAGGGGTTAGATTTATATTCCATGAAAAATCATCTAATTCGCTCAGCGCTTCCAGCCAGTATTTATTGAAATCAGCAGGGCAGGGGTTTGTTCCTGTATACTTTTTCAGTTTATCCAGTGGTAAATCCATATCCGGCATTTGTCACCTCTTTTTTTATAATCTTACCTACTCATAATAATATAAGTGCAGAATCTATGTGCTCATATTTTATAAAAAAGAAAAAAATATTTAAAGTTGTGTTCTTTGAAGTAATGGTTTAATTTAATACGTATCACAAATATCCCAATGTCTGTACAGCGGAGAATAAATGGAAAATCATGAAAAACAACCGGGATCATTGAAAAATATTCTGATCTTTATATTCGGATCTTTTAAAATACAATACGAACCTCCTCTTTTTATTAAAAAAGCTCGTGATGTAATGGGGGCTTTTTTAAAAAACGGCTGGAGACGATTCAACGATTTCAGAAAGAACAGTAAAAAAATATTTTTTTCAATTATCGCTATTATCATACTTATCCCCATAGGTTTTTTCGCATTTAATATGTACAAAAACAGCTTGCCGGAGCCAATAACAGTGCGCTTTAAAGGGAATTCTCCCTCTTCTGTTAGTCCCGGATCCGAATCACTTCCAGAAAAGTTGGTCCTTTCTTTTAATGATTCAGCTGTAAAACTGGATCTCGTTGGCAAAACCGTTGCTGAAGGTATAATACTTTCACCGGAAAAAAGCGGAGAGTGGAAATGGGATGATGATAGAACTCTCGCTTTTACTCCCATAGATGACTGGGACATTGGGCAAAAGTATTCTTTAAAACTTGAAAAGAATCTCTTTCCCAATCATATCCAGCTGGATAAATACGATTATTCTTTTGAAACATCGGCTTTTTCCCTTTCAATATCAGATATACAATATTACATAGATCCCCTCGATCCAGCTGTTAAGCAGCTCGTATCGACTATCCGCTTTACTCATCCTGTGGATGCTGAAGCATTCGAAAAATCCATATCGATTAAAACTGTAAAAAATGAACCGGAAGAGAGCTGGTACAAAGACAGGGATTTTACTTTTTCGGTTGCCTATAATGATTATTTCAGCGAGGCTTATATCACCTCTGAGAATCTTGAGATTCCCGAAAATTCTGTCAGTATTGAATTGGTCCTGAATAAAGGTGTTTTTTCATCAGCTGGGGGAAATCCCACAAAAAATCAGTCTTCACGGTCCCTTTCTATCGATGGTAAAGCCGAGTTTGTCAAAATCCTTTCCATCAATGCCCAAAATATCAGAAATGATCGCTACGAACTGGAACAGGTCCTTATTGTGGAGTCTAAAGGCGAGACTGATGTCAATGAACTGATGAAGTATATTGAGGTTTATCAGCTACCGCAAAACAAACCTGCAGTCGAGGGAAGTGACGAGATAAGAAACTTCAGATGGACTGATCCCATGGTTGTCGGTGCTCTGGAACGGGAAAAATCCAGTCGCATAAGTTTGACTTCCATACCTTCTGAAAAAAACCAGAGTTCACTCAACAGCTATCGTTTTAAAGCGGAACCGGGCCGTTATCTCTATATCCGCATCAAAAGAGGAGCTCCTTTTTTCGGTGGTTATGAGCTTATGAAAAATATTGTGAGCACAGAATTGATAGAGGATTTTCCTAAAGAACTCTCTATTCTTCATGACGGTGCGCTTCTGAGCATGTCGGGAGAAAAGAAAATATCACTCTTGTCTCGGGGCATCTCCAATGTAAAAGCTACTGTCGGACGTGTTCTGCCCGATCACATCAATCATCTTGTCAGCCAGACTAATGGTGATATTACAAATTTGCGCTTCAAGGGCTGGAATTTCAATCAGGACAACCTCACGGAACGGCAATCCGTAGACATCAGTCTTGCAGGCGCCGAACCGGGAGAAGCTGAATATTTCTCTTTTGATTTTTCCCGTTTTCTCGGAACAGAAGGCAATGGAAAGCTGCGCAATGGAATCTTCTTTTTCAATATAAATGAATGGAATCCCCGCACCAATTCCATTGGTCGAATTAAAGACTCGCGATTAGTCATTATTACCGATCTTGGAATTCTCGTAAAACAGAACACCGATGGTTCGAGAGATCTTTTTGTTCAATCAATAGCGACAGGATTACCGGTTTCCGGAGTGAAAGTTCAGGTACTCGGGAAGAACGGTATAGATCTCCTCGTCAAAAATACCGATACAAGGGGCCACGTATCCATTCCATCTCTCGCGGGATTCATCAGGGAGAAATCCCCAACTGCTTATATTGTTTCCAAAGGTAGTGATCTCTCCTTTCTCCCCTATGAAGGCAACGGCAGAAGATTGGATTACTCGGGTTTTGAT
>JADGDJ010000301.1 GCA_016744925.1 Spirochaetaceae bacterium | reverse complement strand
TACAGATGTTAAATCTCTTTTAACTCAAATCCTTGAATCGGCTAGTAAATTGACAGGGGGAGATGCTTCATCTCTCCTTTTAGTTGATAGAGAAGCCGATGAATTATACTTTGAAATAGCATTAGGGCCCAAAGGCTCTGAAGTCAAAAAATTCTCAATTAAAATGGGTGAGGGGATTGCCGGTTGGGTTGCCAAAAATAATAGATCTCTAATCGTTAATGATGTTGAGGAAGATTCGCGTTTTTTCTCAAAAATCAGTGAAAAAGTTGGTTATGCTACAACTTCAATATTGGCTGTTCCCATGAGAATCAAGGATCAATGCGTCGGTGTAATTGAAGTGATCAACAAAGAATCGGGGCGTTCATTTACGGATGAAGACCTGGAATGGCTTGAAATATTTTCAACACAGGCCGGATTAGCCTTTCAAAATGCCAAAGAGTTTCAACAGATGAACGATGAACTGTTCAAGTTGAAAGACCAGGTTAAAAGTTCCACGACATATCATGAACTAATCTATAAAAGTACCGCAATTGAAGAAAAACTTGAAATCGTAAAAAAAATTGCCCTGTCCTCTTCTCCTATATTAATTTCCGGAGATAGTGGTAGTGGTAAGGAACTTTTTGCAGAACAAATCCATAAATTCAGTGACAGATCTGACCGGGCTTTTATTCGTATCAATTGTGCAGCTATTCCAGAAAATTTAATTGAAAGTGAATTATTCGGGCATGTAAAAGGTGCATTTACTGATGCTATAAATGATCATATAGGTCGATTCGGTCTGGCGGATCAGGGAACAATTTTTCTTGATGAAATAGGTGAACTGCCTATGGCCATGCAGGCTAAATTGCTGAGAGTTATACAGCATGGGACATTTGAGAAGGTCGGCTCCAATATCTCTGAAAAAGTAAATGTGAGAATTGTTGCAGCAACAAATAGAAAACTTAAGGAAGAAGTTGACTCTTCAAATTTTAGAGAAGACCTTTTTTATAGACTGAATGTACTGCCTCTTGAGATTCCTCCGCTAAGAAAGAGACGCGATGATATCCTTCCGCTGGCAACACATTTTTTAGACAAATTTAATATTAAAAATAATAAAAATATCAAAGGCTTTTCTTCTTCTTCTGTAGAAGCTATGTTATCATACTCATGGCCCGGAAATGTCAGAGAATTGGAAAATTCAGTAGAACGGTCTGTTATAATAACAACGTCAGATAATATACGACCTCAGGATCTGCTTTTGCCTGATCACAATAGTAATCCTGAAGATCAATATATCGACAGCAGTCTGAAAGATGCAGTCAATCTGTTTAAAAAGGAATTTATTCAAAAAATACTTGAGGAGCATTCGGGGAATCAAACTGAAGCTTCAGATTCCTTGGGAATACAGAGAACTTATCTGTCCAGACTGATTAAAGACTTAGATATAAAACGTTGAGGAGAATTCAATAGTGACACATCACAATGATGAAACAAAAATGACAATTGCTGATAAGGTTGCAGGCTTTATTGGTAATAACAAAATATTACTTTGGGGTATATTAGCAATACTGATAATTCTTGTAGTAGTTTTTGCTGTGGTAGATAGTAAGATCAAGGAAACTAATCTAATGTATGCCAACATGGCTGCAGAAGTACAAGATGATTATCAGAGTTGGCTCAATGCTTCAGATGATGATAAAGAAGAAGTCGAAACTGTATTACTTGATAAAATATCTGACATTACAGAATCAGAAAAAACCAATATTCTAGTAGAAAAATCCCTTTTTCTAAGAGGACAATTTTATCTTCAGAAAGAAGATTGGGAAAATGCTTTTGCTGACTTTAATCGAATTGCTGTAGATTCTCCCGAAAGTTACTTGGCATCAGTCAGTCTGTACAATGCTGCATCTGCTAAAGAGAATGGTGGAGACCTTAAAGCTGCTTTAGATCTTCTAGTCTCAATTTCAAGCGACTATAGAACGAATTCTCCTATAATTCCTGAAGTTCTTTTTAATGTAGGTAGATTGAATGAGACATTAGGTATGGATGTAGAAGCTCTTAAAGCCTACGAAGATCTCGTTAGTTCTTATTCCTCAAGCAATTGGACAAATTTAGCTAAAACACGTATAATTTCTTTGAAAGCTTCAGGGGTTTCTCAGTAATTCTTATATAAATGACCCCTGAATATGGGGTTATTATGAGTGATAAAATCAAAAAAAGACACAAAGTTTTTGAACCGGGAATTTTCGGTTTAATACTTGGTGTCTTTATTTTTTCTATTTTTGCCATTTTGGCGCAATTTACTGATATCGATAATAGATTGGAATTGAAAATGCTGGATTTCCATTTCTATTTAAAATCTACTTTTAGACGTGTCTCGACTCAAGAAGGTGTCACACAGGAGCAACGGAATCCCAAAATATCACCAGATATTCTAATCATTGGAATTGATAACAAAAGTTTGAATGATTTTGGAAAGTGGCCTTTCCCCCGTTATAGAGAAGCGAACCTGGTTGATGCATTTTCACGAATACAAGATCAAAATCAGAGAGAAAGTTCCCTATTTCTCGACATATTTTTCATTGATATTGATTCTAAAGCTACAGATGATGTTTTACTGACTGAATCAATAAAAAATAGCGGTAAGGTGTATCTGGAAACAGTTTTAGATACAAGCCCCATGGAAAGTGTTTTATCAGACGAAATGTATTCCCGTCAGGATATTTTTGTTGATCGATTGGGCCATATAAAAAATATACAAGGCGATGTTAATGATCTCTTTGAATATTACAGCGTTCAACCTCCATTAAAACCATATGCCAGTGTTATGGCAGGTATAGGTCATGCCAATTTTCACGAAGATTATGATAAAAAATATAGAAAACAAAGACTTATTGCCAGAACTAGTCAGTCTGTAATGGAACTCCGTCTGGATAAATTAACTACAGACTTTACCTTAGATTTAACTAATTACGAACGTTTAGCCTGGATAGACAAAAAAGGTTTGTATCACGATATAGAATATCCTCTTACAGAAGAGATTATAAAATCTCTTGAAATAGAAATGGAGAAATCTGCTCCAATCAAAGCTGAAGATACAGATAATGACGGTACACCGGATGATAGTTATTATGTTGTCCGCAAGTATGAAGATCGTTTTCTTCCTGCTATTACTCTGGCATTGGCTCTGAATTACTTCAACAAAGATTTATCTGATTTAGAAGTTATTCTTGGTGAATATATCCGGATTCCTAACCCTCAAAAGTTCAATACAGAAACCGGGGTATGGGAAAAGTATTCCATCATCAAAAGTTATGCAGAGTATGATGATCTGGGAAATATCACAAAGGAAGCTAAAGTTGAAGAGTTCGATAAAATTGATATCCCCATTAATAAACATGGTGAACTCCTTGTGAATTTTATGGGAGGAGCCTCTGAATCTGCCCGTGGTGGGTATCAGACTTATCCTGTACGGCCATTTTCGGGATATGCTTCCAGAGTTCCCGGTCAAGACAGTTCAACATGGCCTAAAACTAAAGCTGTAGGTAATAAAATTCTAATGGTTGGAGCTTTTGCGTTAGGACTCGATCAGAAAACAACTCCTTTTGGGTTAATGTACGGTGTAGAAGTACATGCCAATGCCCTGAATACAATTTTAATGAATCAATTTCTTCGCGAAATCCCCCCATTTTATAATATTCTGATTCTATTTCTCATGATCATGTTTATTGCATTCATCACTTCAAGGCTTCCCACCGGTTGGTCTTTGTTGATTTCGATGGTACTTCTTCTCGGAATGCTTCTTAGTTTTACAATAATTTTTGAAATGCGGAATCTGATTATTAATTTTACTGGTCCCGCCATTGGCTTATTATTTACATTCATTGTTGTCGTCGTTTACAGAGTTATTACTGAAGAGGGTGATAAACGTAGAATAAAAGATATGTTTGGAAAATATGTCAGTCCCATAGTCGTTGAGCAGATGATGGAGAATCCTCCTGAGCTCGGTGGACTTGATAAAGACGTTACTATATTCTTTTCAGATATTAGAAGTTTTACTTCGCTTTCAGAGACCATGCCTCCTCAGGAATTAGTAGAATTGCTCAATGAGTATCTCACATTAATGACCGACTGCATTATAGATTTTAATGGTACTTTAGATAAATATATCGGCGATGCCATAATGTGTTTTTGGGGAGCTCCCATATTGCAGGATGACCATGCCTTACTGGCCTGCAAAAGTGCTGTTCGACAGATTGATCTTCTTCGTGAATTAAACAAGAAACTTCCTGAAAATAAGCAAATCAATATAGGAATAGGTTTAAACTCAGGAATCGCAACCGTGGGTAATATGGGCAGCGAAGGTTGTATGAACTATACCGCCATGGGAGATGAGGTTAATCTGGCTTCAAGACTTGAGGGTACAAATAAACAGTATTTAACAGAAATTATAATCAGTGAAAAAACATATGAACATATCAAAAATCATGGGGCTATAACTAGAGAACTCGACGATATTCGTGTCAAAGGGAAAATGAGACCTGTCAAAATTTATGAATTGTTAGGTTTTGAAGATTAGATATTATTAGACACTGAAGC
>JADGDJ010000045.1 GCA_016744925.1 Spirochaetaceae bacterium | reverse complement strand
GAAAAAGCACGGGATCTATTGGGAACAACAAACCTGTCCTGCAAGAAGATCTCACAACTGGTAGGATTTCAAGACCAGTTTTATTTTGGAAAATGCTTCAAAAAGAAATTCGGGGTATCTCCGACAGCTATACAGAAAAGCAATATCTCTCAAGAACAACTATAGAAATCATCTGATCTGAGAAAATTCAGTATAAGAGCTTATTTTTTTCCCTGTCTGTCTAAAAATTTGATTGATACACTGAATCTAATAAATACAAGGAGAGACAATTGATGAAAAAACTATGTTCTATCGTTCTGGGTCTTACAATCATTTCCGCGGCTGTTTTTGCAAATGGTAATCAAGATCCTGCTGAAACTAAAACCGCAAAAGATGTGGAAATTACCGTTATAGCAACCTGGGCAGGGGATTCTCCCGCAACTGTTGTTACAAGAGATTCCGTTCTGGCATTTTCCGCGGCAGAAAACGGCATTACAGTCGAAACCGATTTCGTTTACGAAGAAAAGTCCTATTATGACAAACTGAGAACCAGAATCGCAACTGGAGCGTTTCCTGATATTTTTGAAGATTACGGTGGTGCAAGAGACAGAGATTATGTCGAAAGCGGACTTCTTGTAGACCTTCAGCCCTATCTCGATGCTGATACTGAATGGCGAGACTCTTTTGTAAACGTACTGGGCGACTGGCAATATGACGGATTCCCCGGGCAATTCGGTGTTCCTACAGATATGTATTGTGTTGGGATTTACTACAATACAACAATTTTTGATGAGCTAAATATTGAGATTCCCGAATCGATGGATGAGTTTACAGCAGTTTGTGACAAACTGATTGCTGCAGGATACGCTCCTATGTCTCTCGGTGAAAAAGATCCCTATCGCGCTGGCCACTTTTTGAATAACCTTGTGATGAAATCTCTGGGAGCTCAGGGTGTAATGGATCTGGGATCAAGAAAAATATCTTATGACGGTCCTGAAATGATGAGACTTTATCAGTTAATCTATGATTTTAATGAAAAGGGTTATTTTGGCAAGAACACAATAAACAAAGATGCCGGAATGGCAAGAGCTGATTTTCACAATAAGGTATCAGCTATGCATTTTGACGGAACATGGGCCATTCCCCGAATCGATGAAAGTGAAATCGCCGATGTTGTCGGTTTCTTTCCTTTCCCCTATTTAGAGAAAGAATTTTACGGTCATTGGCAGGGTGGAAATAACGGTGGAGTCTCCGTCGTAAATACAGGTGATCAGAGTAAAATCGACGCAGCTGTAGAACTCGTAAAAATGCTGACTTCTGCCCAATTGATGTCTGAAAAACAGACTGCGGCAAAGGGTGGCGTATATCCTGTCAAATTTGAAAGTAATGCTTCCGCCGTATCACCTTTAGCTGCCGAAGTTTCACGACAGATGGCAACTTCCGAAGTATTTAAAACTGATATTCAGAATTATGATGTCAATACAAAAATGCTCGATACAGTGCGGAATGCCCTGCAGGGACTCTTTGTCGGAGATTCTCCTGAAAAGTGTGCTGCTAATATCATGCGCGTTGTAAACGCAGACTAATACAAAAATCTACAAGCTAAAACAAAATCCATAATAAAAATTTAAGCCGGGGAAAAATTCACCCCGGCGATATTAATAGGTAAACAATGGTAGTAGGAAGCAAGAAACAAAATTGGTGGGATCTCGCCTTCATCATTCCCGGACTTTTTCTCTTTGTGGTATTTTTAATAATTCCCCTTAGTCAATCCATATATCAATCCTTCTTTTCCTGGAACGGGATTGCTATCAGTAAGATGAAATTTGTAGGATTAAAAAACTTTCAGATGGTATTTACCAATGAATATTTCTGGCATTCCCTTGTGAATGTTCTCTTGTTCATGGCCGGTGGTTTTATCGTGTTGATGCCGATATCATTTTTACTGGCAATAATAATCAACAAAAAATACAAATTAAAGCGTTTTTTCAAGACGACCTTTTTTATGCCCGTAGTTCTTCCCTTAACAGCAGTCGGGTTAATGTGGGTCTATCTTCTCTTTCCTGAAATAGGACTGGTTCCAATTCTTATGGAATGGTTTCATCTTCCGGAAATTAATTTCCTTGGAGATCCCGATTGGGCGATCATCTCAGTCATTCTGGTCAATGAATGGACATTCGCCGGGTTGAATATGTTGATCTTTTCAGCGGGAATTGTGGCAATACCGGAAGAGCTGTTTGAATCGGCAAAAATCGACGGCGCTACAGGATGGCAGCAAACCAGATATATCACATTCTCCATGATGAAAGAGTATTTTAAAATCTTCTCGATTCTGTGTATTACTGGATGCATAAAGCATTTTAATCTGGTCTTCATTATGACCGGGGGAGGACCGAACAGAGCCTCTGAAATGCCCGCGACGATGCTGTACAACGAGGCATTTGTCTATAAGAACTTCGGAGTCGGTAATGCTATTGGTGTATTTCTCTTAATAGCCGGGGTGACATTGAGTCTGCTTACAAACAAACTATTTTCACGAGGAGATGATTGATGGAGAGATCTAAAACCGTACGGAAAGGGACCGCCTATTGGATATTGGGTGTCTTTGCCATTATCTGGGCCGTTATCACACTCTATCCATTCATAGTGACAATATTTTCATCACTCAAAACTAACGATGAAATCCTGGGCTCAATGCTCAATTTACCCCGGGATCCTGTTTGGCATAATTATTATGTCGCCATAACCGGAGCAAAAACACTGCATACCATAATGAATTCCATATTTCTGGCTGTTTGTTCGACAGCGGGAGTGCTGCTCTTCGGAAGTATGCTGGCTTACGTCATTTCACGTAAAAAACACAAGTACAATAAAATTATTTTCACCATTTTTCTCACGGGAATTGTTCTCCCTATTTATGCCACCCTCGTTCCTATGATGAAAATGATATCGAAAATAGATATTCTCCAGCCCAATGCCTTCTATACACTGATATTGATTTATATCGCGATTTGTCTACCCGAAGGGCTGTTTATTATGGCTGGATACATGAGAGGAATCAGCCGGGAACTCGATGAAGCAGCCATTATCGACGGATGTAATACTCCGCAACTCTTTTTTAGAATACTGCTGCCAATCTCAAAACCGGCATTGGCCACTTCAGCCATTATCACATTTCTGGCCTGTTACAATGAAATGATTTTCGCGCTTCTCTTTATTACAGATAAAGCGAAGTATACGGTCTCTATAGGACTCTTGTATTTTGTCGGTAAAAAGACAACCGATATGGGTCCAATGTTCGCAGCCATCATTCTGACAACCCTTCCGATGCTGGTTTTCTATATGCTCTTTCAAGAGAAAATACAATCCGGCTTGACAGCCGGAGCAGTCAAAGGATAAGGAAACTAAAGGAATAATTTTATGAAAAATATACTCTTAAGACAAGTTCATCTGGATTTTCATACAAGTGAATCAATTCCGGATATCGGAATAAACTTTAACGGCGAAGAGTTCGCCGCGACTCTAGAACAGGCCCATGTCAATTCTATTACCTGTTTTTCCCGGGGACACCACGGATGGCTCTATTATCCGTCAAAGAAATTCCCTGAGAAAATCCATCCACATTTGAAATGCAAAGATTTATTGGGAGATCAGATCCGCGCCTGCCAGAAGAGAGGGATTAATGTTCCCGTATATCTGCCGATTCAGTGGGACCACCTGGTTGCCACAGAGCATCCCGAATGGCTTGTTCTGGATGAAACGGGGCGGCCTGTCGGACCGGGGCCATACGAAGCCGGATTTTATAAACAACTCTGTCTCAATACTCCCTACAGAGATTTCTTGATTGAACAAGCTGAAGAAGTGCTGGAAATGTATCCTGTGACCAAGGGTATTTTTCTGGACATTATCAATGTGAAAGAGTGTTCCTGTGCTTATTGCAAGGCGGGTATGATCAAAGCCGGTTTGAATCCGCAGGTGAAAGCAGATAGAAAGGACTATATGCTTCAGGTGATAAAAGAGTTTACCGAAGTTGTCAGTTCCGCATTGCGCCGGATCAATCCGAATATGGGAATTTATTACAACCACGCCCATGTCAGAACAACACATAGGGATATAATCGACGGATTTACTCACCTTGAACTGGAATCACTTCCTTCAGGAGGATGGGGTTATATGGATTTTCCTATCACCGCCCGTTATGCTCGAACATTAAATGTTCCGATACTCGGTATGACCGGAAAATTTCATACATCATGGGGGGATTTTCACTCCCTTCGGAATCAGGCGGCCCTGGAATATGAGTGTTTCAGGTCTCTGGCTCTCGATGCCGGGTGCAGTATCGGTGATCAGCTCCATCCTTTCGGAGAGTTGGATCCCGCGGCTTATAATACAATCGGAAAGGTATATGAAAGTGTAGAGAAAAAGGAACCATGGTGTTATGGAGCGGAACCGGTAGTGGAAATGGCCGTTGTTTCTCCCGATGGCTTCTGGGGTGATAAGACAGGGTACTTCTCTGCGGAAATCGAAGGAGTCTGCCGCTTACTGACCGAAACGGGACAACAGTTTAATGTGATCGATCAGACCGAGGATCTTACCCGTTATACCCTGGTCGTACTTCCCGACCTTGTAGAGTTGGATGATGGATTTGCTCTGGTATTGAAGGAGTATCTCGACAAAGGTGGAAAACTGATTTCCTCTTACAAATCACTTCACAATACAGATATAAACTGGGGATTTTCACAGGCGGTACCAGCTCCTTTTTCACCGGATTTTTTAATACCTGGAGGAAAATTGCACAGCGGATTAGAAGATGTGGAATATGCCATGTATGAACAGGGTGAATGTGTAGAACTCAAATCAGGTGAAGTTCTGGAGCAGGTACATGAACCTTTTTTCAACCGCAGCTGGGAGCATTTCTGTTCTCATCAGCACACACCAAGTACATTTAGAGGAGGATATCCCGCAGTAGTTCAGAATGGCGGACATATCCATTTTATACATCCCCTGTTTCATACTTATGCTCAAAAACACCCGAAATGGTACAAAACGATCGTATTGAATGCCATTGATAGGCTCATAGGCAAACAGATGCTCTCTCACAACGGACCCTCATGGATTTTGATGACTTTAAACGAACAAACAGAGCAAAAGAGATATGTTCTTCATACTCTGGGTTATGTTGCAGAGCGAAGCGCGAGAGAATTCGATATTATCGAAGATACGATACCACTTTACAATTTGGAGGTCTCATTTTCTATGAAAGAAAAAATTAACAGGGCGAAAGTTGTCCCTGAAGGTCCTGAAATAGAACTTTTTGAAAAAGAGGGAAAACAGATGCTGGTGATACCAAAGATCGATGGGCACAGCATGGTCGAATTAAATTATTAGGTGGAATATATGATTGGAAAAATAGATTTAAAAATGATACAGAATTTTAAGAAAAGCTTTTCAGATTCTGAAAAACATTCAGTACTACTGAATTCCGTTGTCAAAAACGGGATCCAGGATAGCTGTTACAACAGGGATTCAGAAGTAGAAAACCGCTTCAATTTTTCCATATCCTTAAATGTCGGAAAAATAACGAATCAAAAAAAATCAGGAAGATGCTGGATGTTTGCGGCATTAAACATCATGCGTCTGGAAGTCATGAAAAAACTGAACCTCGAGGAGATGGAACTGTCTCAATCCTATCCCCTGTTCTGGGATAAATTAGAAAAATCAAATTATTTCCTGGAAAATATAATTGAGACGATGGAGGAGAAAACCGACAGCAGAATCTTGAGTTTTCTTCTGCAGGACCCCCTGGCCGACGGAGGCCAATGGGATATGTTCAGCAATCTAATCAGAAAATATGGTGTTGTTCCGAAAGAAGTTATGCCCGAAAGTAAATCATCTTCTGAAACAGCTGAGATGAATCAATTACTGACAAGCAAACTGAGAGGATTTGCCAGTGAACTGAGAAAGGCCAAAGCGTCGGGGAATTCAATTGAAGAGTTGCGCCGGAAAAAAGAGGACATGCTAAATATCATATACCGAATACTTTGCATCTCTTTAGGTGTACCTCCTCTGAATTTTACTTATGAGACAAGGGATAAGACTGAGAAATTTATCAGAATCTCTCAGATTACACCGCTGGATTTTTATGAACAGTATATAGGTCTGGAACTGGATAATTACGTCAGTCTTATCAATGCTCCTACCACCGACAAACCCTATAATCGTACCTTTACCGTACAATTTCTCGGAAATGTACAAGAGGGGAATCCTGTTGTGTACCTAAACCTTCCCTCTGAAGAACTTAAAAAGCTGGCAATTGAACAGCTGAAGCAGGGTGAAGGTGTCTGGTTCGGTTCCGATGTGGGTAAATATTCAAGTAGAGAATCGGGAACCATGGCGATGAACACCTACGATTATGAAGGCCTATTCTCTACTGATTTTTCTATGAGTAAAGCGGAACGGCTGGATTTTGGAGAGAGTTTAATGACTCATGCCATGGTTATATCCGGTGTGAATATAGACGAACAGGGCAACCCTAACCGCTGGCGTGTGGAAAACAGTTGGGGAGACGAAAAGGGGTGCAAAGGTTTTTTTGTTATGAGCGACGATTGGTTTGACCAGTTCACCTATCAGGTTGTCATTCATAAAAAACATCTGTCAGATAAACAACTGCAAATGCTGAAAGCGGAACCGATTGTATTAAGCCCCTGGGATCCCATAGGAAGCCTGGCATAACAACATTGCACGGTGATGTGCAATGTTACCGCAGAAAAAATATAATTCTCAGGAGCAAAGTGACATGACAGAGATCAAAAGCAAACTATTCGACGCTGGTGAAATCGATAAATATATGAAAGAGCTCATCGAGTTTATTTCTATACCTTCAATTTCCGCCGATCCGTACTGTCGCCCTCGATTGTTGGAAGCGGCAAAGTGGCTAAAAAAACGCCTCGACACGATGGGGGCGGAAAAGATCATCATACACGATTACCGTGGCATTCCCATGGTGACGGCCGATCTGTTCTGCGGGAAACCCGATGCCCCCACCCTGCTTCTCTACGGACATTACGATGTGCAGCCCACTGGCCCGGAATGCAGCTGGAGTTCTTCCCCTTTTCTTGCTGAACGACGCGGTGATAATCTCTACGGCCGCGGCACTACAGATATGAAAGGACAGATTTTGGCTTTATTCGCCGCTCTGGATCGCTGTTTGGCCGAAGAGGTATCCGCCTGGAATTTCCGATTCCTCTTCGAAGGATGCGAGGAATTTGACGGCAGTCTTCTTGAGGGATTTATTCTGGAGAATAAAGAAGTTCTCCAATGCGATCTTGTTCTCAATGTCGATGCGGGAATGGTGGGTCCCGAGTCCCCTGCAATCGTGTACGGTTCCCGAGGCATTACCGGAGGAAAGCTTATCATTTCAGGTCCTTCCAAAGACCTGCATTGCGGTGAATTCGGAGGTGTCGTGCAGAATCCAGTCCATGCTCTCTGCAGTATTATTGCCGGGCTCCACGATGAATCTGGCCGGGTGGCACTACCGGGATTTTACGATGATCTTGCCGGCTGCAGTGATAAAGAGAGAACTCTTCTGGCAAAACTGCCCATGGACGAAGATTTTTTCCTGAGAGAAACCGGTGTGAAAAAGCTCTGGGGCGAGCCGGGTTACACTCCTATTGAACGAAGTGTACTGCGTCCGATTCTGGAGGTTGTGGATCTGGAAGTCCACGGAATGTCCAGTTCAATTTCTCCTGAGGCTTCTGCGCTTCTCTTCTTTCGACTGGTTCCTGATCAGGATCCGGAGCAAATAAAGAAGCTTTTTGAAAAGTATCTCCGCGAAACTGTTCCGGAAGCCGTAGACTGGCGACTTGAGAGATGGAGCGGTTGCAAAGCATCTGTTAGTGATCCCTTTTCACCTGCAGCAAAGGGATTGAAAGATGCCCTGAAATCGGTATGGCAATGTGAACCTCTGCTAACAAGAAGCGGAGGCTCCCTTCCAATGGCGGAGTTTTTTAACCGGGGACTGGGCGTTGAAGTTTTATTAACGGGATTTCAATTACCCGAAGACAATATGCATGGTCCCGATGAGAAAATTCATATTCCTACCTGGGAAAAGGGCAGCCGGGCTTTGCAGATTTTTTTCCAAACCGAATGAATCCAAGATTCAGAATCATCGTGCTCAATGCAAATAGGAGAGCTATGGCAATCGATAGGGTTCCATATGGATGGAGAACAGGATTTCACTACCCAATTGGCTTTTGATTTCCTCTTCGACCCGATGAGCTATAGAATGACCTTTCTCAATGCTTATTCCGGAATTGATCAGTATGTGAAGATCTATTGCAAAAGTATTGCCGATTCGTCTGGTTTTTAGATTGTGAGGTTTGTGAACCTCTGGGATTGACGCGGCGATTTGCAAGATTTCATTTTGGATTTCAAGAGGCAGTGAAACTTCTAAAAGCTCGTTTATGCTGATTATCCCGATATGAATTGCTTCCGCGATAATAATGAGGCTAACAACAACACCGGCGATGGGATCCAGGATCACCCAATTATTTCCCAACAGAATAGCACCTCCGATTCCAAGGGCCGTTCCGAGAGATGAAAATGCATCGGATCTATGGTGGTAGGCGTTAGCAATAAGGGCGGGGCTGTTGATTTCCCGGCCTTTTTTAATCGTATAACGATAGAGCCCTTCCTTGATAATTATGGATGTAAGAGCTGCAACGAAGGCTAATAAATGCGGTTTCCCTGTTTGGCCGTATGAAAGAATTTCAACCGCCTTGATAATGCTGGAATATCCGATGCCAATACCGATCGTTGTTAAAATGATAGAAATAATTAGTGCTGACAGAGTTTCATACTTGCCGTGGCCATAATTATGAGTATTGTCTTTAGGACGTGACGCTAAGAACATTCCTGTAATGACAATGATATCCGAACCGAGATCCGATATAGAATGAATACCGTCAGCAATCATAGCCTGGCTATGGCCGAATATCCCCGCTGAAATTTTTACAAGGCTTAGTGCGATGTTCAACAAAGCCCCGGCAACAGTTGTTTTGTTTGCTTTTATTAATCTTTTTTTAGAATTTGATAGCGTGTCTTTCTTCCGCATAATGAGATCTCCATTCAAATTTAATTCAATGGGTCCCGCGAAAAAATCGCTGCTTATGCCCGATTAATTTTATTATATTATAATAAAACCACCTGATCCCTTTATATAAAGATTTATGGCAAATTAGAAAAAAGTCAAGAGAGAGATCAAATCAATCTTCCGGAGTTCGATCCAAGGCTTTCTGAAGCAATACAGCCCCTATACGATTTCAAAGATCGGATTTTCCACATTCATTTAAAAGACATTTCTATTGATGAAAAGAAAATAAACGAATATGGCATATTCACTCATCCTCTCAATTATATGAACCCCCGGATTCCGGGAAGAGGAGGTATCGACTGGAAGAATTTTTTAAATGCACTTCAGGAGACAGGCTTTTCTAATTGCATCTGTGCGGAAATAGAAGACAAGGATTATGAAGAGAACAAGGAGACCGTAATCAAAGCTTTAAAGGATAGCTTCAACCATATCTCCCCACTGTTTTAGTTGATAAGGCTTACACATAAAATCAGCAATCAACTACCATTTTATTTTTTAATTAAAGATGATAAAGAGCGAAAGGGGTCTATCAACAACTGGTCAAGCCTATGGATCCTCGAATGGTCATACCCGGGAATTCCCAGTGCAAAACTTTTCCGATCTCCCTTAGGCTCTTTTGTATAGGTTAAAAATAACTTATCCCAGACTGTTAGAAAAAAACCGTAATTGCTGTTTCTCTCAACAGATTCTCTGGAATGATGGATCCGGTGATAATCGGGTGTCACGATGACCCGACGCAGCAGTTGATCTACGTTGTAAGGGATTTCTATGTTCCCGTGATTAAACATTGCCGACCCATTGAGTATTATTTCGAAGATCAAAACAGCGAGAGATGGCAAGCCGAGCAAAGCGATGAGAACGGTTTTATAAAAAGTGCTGAATAAAATCTCCAGAGGGTGGAAGCGCAGAGCAGTAGTACAATCCATATGAGTATCCGTATGGTGCATTCTGTGTAGATCTTTTAGCCCCGGGACAAGATGGAGCAAAAGATGCTGAATGTAAATCCACAAGTCCAAAACAAGAAAGGTGATTAGGATTTTCAACCAGAATGGGACTGATCCCACTCCGGATAACATCCATCCTTCTGATTCTGCCCATAAAGCTACACTGTAGGGAAGAAGAGGCGTAAAAAAACGCAGGATGAGATTCCCTGAAAAGAGTGTCAGAATATTCCCTGGCCATCTTTTTCGACGACTATGCTTTCCCGCTCGATGGGGGATGATCACCTCGAGAAGCATCATGACTATAAAAACCGAAACGAAAACGGCTAGTCTCCAAAAATGCTGCTGACTCATTTCCATTGTTGTTATACTCCCTACTTTAGCAATTCGATTAAACTCTCATATCTTTCCCTGTTTAAACCCATATCGGAATAACCGACTCTTGAAGCCGAACGGTAGTGTATAACCGCGGCTTTTTCATCAAAATAGAACTCCAGATCATCGTGGTATTTCATTGTACTGGTAGTGCTTACAGCATGGATATAATTTTCCTCTTCTCTGACAACTCCAATATTGCCATAAGCTTCCAGAGCCTTTTTTATCCACTCTTTTGATTCATTCAAATCTCCCTTGAAGGGAATGGGTTTTACCTTTTTTTCAGGATCATCGCTTTGCGAAGAGACCGCATTGGGAGATTTGGGCATGGGAGCCAGCTTCCCTTGATTTACACCCAGATCTGAGGGTGTTTTCATATTCTTTACAACCATAAAAAGCACCATCAATACTATTAATGATACAATAACTATTACTACTTTCATTTTAAACCTCTTTTTTTTGTTTTGTTTCCGCTTGAGCGAGGATTGCTCCCAATTCATCGAGGAGACCGATGTACTTCAGATACTGATCCATATCTATATTCAAATAATTCATGAGAAATTCCGGGATTTTAAGGGCATTTTCCTTTAGGGTTCTGCCCTCTTCTGTAATCTTAACCCAGATTCGTCTGTTATCTTCGAGATTCTTCTCCCGGTAGAGAAAACCCAGAGTTTCCAGCCGTTTAATAATGGGGGTCAAGGTGCCGGTTTTAAGGTCTAACCGCTTCCCCAGATTTTTAAAATCAATACTCTCAAACTCCCAGAGAACCAGCATGGTCACATACTGGGGATAGGTAATATTCAAAGTTTCCAAAACAGGCTGATAGATCCTCGTCATTGTCCGATGCGCCTTATACAGATGAAAACAAATCTGATTATCCAGCCTGAGTGCTTCTTCATTCATATGGACTCCTACTTTCTGAACATCTTCACAAGAGGATGGTTCAGAATATTATCGACCAGAACTTTCTTTCCTATCTTTGAATACACTTCACTGTAGGTGGGATATGGGTGAATTACAGAGCCTAATTTTGCAAAATTTATTCCTCTTGTTTTGAGAAGTTGAGCCTCTCCAATGAGTTCACCCGCCCTATCCGCCAAAACAGAGACTCCCAGAACTTTTCCTTTCTTATCGAGGACCACCTTCATTTTTTCGATGGTTTCCCCGCCGGTCATGGCCCGATCGAGCTGATTGAAATCATATTCATAGATTCGTATGGAATCTCCATGAGTTTCTCTCGCTTCGGCTTCGGTCTTGCCGGCTCTGGCCAATTCGGGCTCAGTAAAAGTTACCCATGCCACATGGTCATAATTTATTTTGCGCTTGAATGGGAGTATGGCATTCTGTGTGGCCAAAATCCCCTGGGCATTGGCCATATGAGAGAATTGATAGGGACCGACAACATCGCCGATAGCAAATATTTTTGGAGAGGAGGTCTGCAGACGGGAATTGACTTCAATACCTTTGGGGTTATATTTGATTCCCGCTTTTTCCAGTTCCAATCCCTCGATATTTGGTTTCCGTCCGATCGCCACGAGCAGGGCATCGGCTTCGATGGTCTGCTCTTTTCCCTCTCTTTCAAAACGAAGAGTTATATTATATTCCGACTGTGAAATATGATTAGCTTTGGCTCCCAAATGAAGCTGAACTCCTTCCTCGGACAAGCGCTTGGCAATTGCCATTGAGAACTCTTTTTCCTCTCTGAAAATCAGAACCGGCATCATCTCCACAAGATGAACATCGGTTCCCAGACGGCTGATCGCCTGAGCAAGCTCAATTCCGATGGGACCTCCGCCGAGAATGATCATACTTTTCGGCAGTCTTTCCAGTTCAAATACACTCTCATTTGTAAGATATGGCACCGAGTTCAATCCTTCGATGGGGGGTACGAAAGGAGACGAACCGGTAGAGATTATATATTTCTTTCCTCTTATTTCTCTTTCTCCCACAAGAACTGTGCGTGAATCTTTAAAGCTTGCCTCACCCTGTAAATATTCGATTCCCGATTTTGATAGAGCTTCCGGTGTTTCGTGTGAATAGATATTATCTCTAACAGCATGAACATGATCGAGAGCATTTTTACTGTCATAGGAATACTCTTTTACAGCACTTCTGATTGTGTGAACTTTTTTGGCTTCATGAATTAAAGCTTTACTGGGTACGCAACCGGACCAGGTACACTCGCCTCCCGGTTTATTTTTATCAATAAGCAGCACTTTTTTTCCAAATCCCGCAGCCGTGACAGCAGCGGTTATTCCACCGGAACCGGCGCCGATAACAACAACATCATATATGTTCATATTTATTCTCCTGACAGCTACAATCTTACACGATTGATCGTGTAAGATTAAATATAGTCTCATGTGTCTCTATGGTCAAGAAATATTTGTTAAAGTAATCGATTTAAAATCAAACTCTCTTGCTTACTGCGCCTACAGGGCACACTTCATAACAGTTTCCGCAATGAAGGCAATTCGCCTGTTGTATTTTATAGGGAATGCCAACAGTGATACAGTTTTGGGGACATTTCCTCAGGCAGAGACCACACTTAGTACAGGATTCAGTAATAGAGAAACCGGAGTTTTGCAATTCTGTTCCTCCGAATACAATTATACCCCTTGTAATGGGCTTTGTGGACAAATCGAAGTATTCCCCCCGCCCTTTATAGATGTGGAAAACTTCCAGAGCAGAACGGCTCTCCTCTGTCTGGTATATATCAGCCATATAGACATTTCTTTTGAAGATATCCTCCAGTTTTTCTGATCCGATATTTCTTACTGCACCGGATACTGAAATGGCTTTTCGGGACATTGTCTCTTTTCCACCGATCATCCCGCTTAAAGAGAGATACCCTTTATTCATAAGTTGAGTGTAAAACGCCTTCCCTTTTGCTGTGAGGAAATAAATACCCCGATCATCATAGAGCATCATATCGATGACTCTTGTCGTCGGGAGGCCATTATCATCAATTGTCGCAACAACGACCGAGTGTATTTCTTCAGCCAGAATTTTCAGATATTCTTTTGTTTTCATATTTTATACCCTTTGTTGTTCGCTATAAAATTTCTTTAATTGATCCCTCATCCCCGGCCCGTCTCCCCTTCGACAGATGCTCAGGGACTGAGGGTGTAGAGGGTTGTTCTCTTGCTCTTATTAGTCTAGAACTTGCCGTTTGTATTCATCCAGTCAGACTCGGCAGGTATTTCTTCAATGGTATCCCAGTGCTCTACAATTTTACCATCTTCAATTCTGAAAAGGTCGTAAAAGGAAACATGATTTCCAAGGAACTGGCCTTCAGATGCAACAAGAACGAAGTTTCCTTCACCCAGAATCATATGATTTTGAGTATAGACCATGGGGGTTCCCGCCTGAGCCAGCGCAGCCATGGCTTCACCAAATCCGGCAAGACCGTCTTTCACTCCCGGATTGTGCTGAGCATATGACTCAGTGGAGATGAAATCTGTAATCTGGGCATCAGGATTAGCTCCGAGAAAAACATCATTGACGAATGTTTTAATCAGTTCTTTGTTCTCTTCAGTTTTGTCCAGATCGGTAATCTCCACAGATCCATCGAACATCGTTCTTCCCGAAGCAGTCTCAGTGACAATTTCCTGCAGGTTATCCCAATGCTCAACAATCAGACCATCTTCAAAACGGAAAATATCAAATCCGGCTTTAGGACCGAAAAACTCGTATTCTGTGTGTGCAAAGACATAATCGCCATCTTCAAATGCTCTGACTACACGAACTTCACCGGTGCCATTAAGAGCTTGTAAAGCGGCTCCGAAACCAGCCAATCCATCGGCTACCGCGAGATTATGCTGTGTATAATTTTCTGCGTTTATATTAGCGACGGGAGCCATATCTCCACTTTCAATACTGTTGAGAAGTTCTACAACTTTCACTTTGTTACTTTTCTCTATAACCTGACTTTGTTCTATAGTAGTACAGGACATCAGCAGACCTGTTCCCATTAGTGCAATCAATAAAACAATTTTCTTTACATTTTTCATTATTTTTCCTTTTTTTGTTTGTTATCAAACTAATTATATATAATAACCTTGCAATCAGAATGCAGGCCATATATTCCAATCTAGAGAAAGCCCCATAGTTGATAATTCTTTGTGCTGCTCTATCATTAATCTTTTCTCTATATCTATTATTTTGTTTGACATAAAACTATTTAATCAAAAAAAATATTACAGATTATTCGAGAGATTTTTTAACCCATCCATCAGAAGACTTTTTTCATCTTCATCAAACCCCTTGTATAAACGATTCATCAAATCTTCGGAAATCGAAAAAAAAGTCTTTTCAGTACCCCACCCCTGTTCTGTTAATTTTAAATGGGTAACTCTACTATCCTCTACATCTTTTACCTTTTCCACATAACCCAGTTTAACAAGTTTATTTACCAAAGCCGTTACTGTTGATTTGTCTTTGCCAATCAACTGAGCAATATCTTTCATACACAGGCTGTCTTTTTTATACAACTGGACAAGTATAGCTCCGTGACTGGGAACCAGACCATGTATATTGTTTTTCTTTAATTCCTCAATAATAAGTTTGTTTGATTTTTCTCTGATTTCAGATATCAGCGCAACAACTCTTTGTCCATTCTTCATAAGAGGAATATAGTTTGATGTAAAACTTTTGTCAAGACTTTATTTGAAATAACTTAGTTGAGAGGTAATAAATCAAATTCTACACTTGAGCCCACATCCAGGCCCTTCTCCCCCGTCGACAAGTGCTCAGGGACCAAAAGGGCTGGTTGGAAGCAAGCTTCCTGTTCGCCTCTGCAATCTTAGGAAAAGGGAATCTGGGAATCTAACTATTACACAAACCTGAGAATATCATCTATATCTTTTCTGGGAGTGGCATTGGGAGTTTCATCGGCATAACCGTAAACTATAAGAGCCGCAACAGTTTCCTCTTCAGGCAAACTAACTATCTCAGAAATTGACTCATCACTAATAACACCCATAATCACTGTGCCGACACCTTTGCCATGTGCAGCCAGACAAAATGTCTGACAGGCAATTCCCGCATCGAAAACTTCCCAGACATTGGCTTTGGACGTGGCATAATCATCGCCTTCAAGCTTCCCGCTTTTCCCTTTTACAAAACTTAAAACGGCAACTCCTTTGGCTTCTTTCAGTGTATTCAGGTTATAGACGAACCCATTAACACCTTCTGTCGACAGTCTTTTAATAGTGGCTTCATCATCAACCAGCGTATACCGTGCAACCTGGAAATTCCCCCATGAAGGCGCCCACCGGCTGATTTCAACAATGTCCTTCATTGTCTCTCTGTTAACTTTTTCATTTTTGAATTTACGTATACTTCTTCTTTCTTTAATCATATCTATGGCATCCATTTTTTTATCCTTCTCTTATTATCTTATTTGACCCACTGGACTATATTATCCATGGAATGTCTGGTTCTCGGAAAGGGAGATTCCGCTTTCCTGTAACCAAAGGCTACCATGGCAGCGACACCTAAATGCTCTCTGTCGAGAACGCCTTCTTCCCCTAGAATCGTTTCAACTTTTTCTCTGTCGAATCCCTCTATAGGGCAGGAGTCAATACCGATTTGAGCCGCTGAAGTCATCATATTGGCAAAGGGCAGATACACCTGTTTACTGGACCAGTCAAACAATTTCCGATCATCGGTCAGGTCAAACTCATTCTGCTGAAAACCTCCGAAAAAAGTTTGCTTCTCTTTATCCACATCTGCAGTCAGGCCATCAACGGTCTGCGACTTATACTCGAGGTAGTCAGATCCCGGCCGCATATCTTTTGCTTTTCTCGCAAGAAGAATAACAAAATGACTGGCTGAAGGAAGCTGTCTTTGAGCGCCCCAGCTCGGCTCCATCAGTTTATTTCTCAAGTCCATATTCTGGACAACAACAAATTTCCATGGTTCATAACCAAAGGAACTGGGGGACAATCGAGCTGTCTCCAGAATGAAACCAAAATCAGCATCAGAAATCTTCTTCTCTTCATCAAATTCTTTAATAGCTCTTCTGAATTCAAAAGCCTTTATTATTTCTTTTTTAGTATTTTCCATTATATTTCTCCTCTCTCTATATATCTTATTGTATTTTGGTATAAAACCGGATTTCAGGCTCTTTCTCAAATAGTGGCATCATCTGGGGAATAATCCGTTTTATATGTTCTGATTCGCCATGAGAATCCAGGTCGGCCTGGCTTTCCCAATCTTCTATCATTGAAAAGACATTTGGCTCTCCATTGTCTCTATACAAAACATACTCCTTACAACCGGATTCCTTTACTGTTGCTTTTATCATCTCTTTTGCCAGTTCCAGGAATTGTTCCTCTTTATCGTTTTGGATAAAGAAAGTCGCTACACCTTTTATCATTATTATCTCCTAATTTACGTTCTAAAGTGAATTTCTCGCGGCTACACCGTTTAAGAAATTTTCATTTGTATTATTTATGGAATTATCAATAAGGTTGACCATTCTCTCTCTATCTGATCAAGAGATTCTGTCGTGAACTAAACGTCTTTGTACATCGTGCAGAAACTGCATTTATTATGAGCACAGCCCACTGTCACCTGAAGCAGAACTGTTCCCGCTTTAATAGGCGGTCTGTAAGTCGTACCTGTATATTTCATTATTCAAACTCCACTTTATTGTTAAATGTTTGATCACTTTCAACTCTTAAGTTCTCTAACTATTGCAATACACACAAGATAACAGTATATTCATTAATGTCAAGTAGGCACTTATTAGGTTGATAGTATCATTAATGGTACTAATGGGCAAAAGAAGTAGTACAGGGAGAGTAAGATGGAAAAAAATAAAAAAAATGCCATTGAATTTTACAAAATGGCCTATTTAGGAAAACCGGCTGAAGCTGTTGAAAGATATGTAGGAGATGAATACATACAGCACAATCCCGATGTAAAAAATGGTAAAGAGGGATTTGTTCAGTACTTTGAACTGATGGGTAAAGATTACCCGAAAAAATCAATTGAATTTGTACGAGCCATAGCAGAAGAAGATCTTGTGTCTCTCCACACTCACCAGATCTGGCCTGGGAATGAAGAATTTGTTACTATGGATTTCTTCAGATTCGATACTAATGGAAAAATTGTTGAGCATTGGGACACAATCCAAAAGATACCTACAGAGACACTTTGCGGAAACCCCATGTACTAAAGAAATATCGATCAAAAAATTCTTATTATTGATAGTACAATCAAGAATAAGTATATTAAGAATCCACTTAGTATATTTTTATACCTAGGATTAGTTTACATATCAGGAAGGTACAATGGCCAAAGAATTACCAATAAATAAGGTTGAAGGTTGTCCCGTCGAATACACTCTTGTGCTTATCGGGGGGAAATGGAAGGGAATAATACTCTACCACCTGCTTCTCGATAAAGTGCTGCGTTTTGGCGAATTAAAAAAGAGACTGCCCGACATAACTCAGCGTATGCTCACGAAACAGTTGAGAGAATTGGAAGAAGATGGGATCGTAAACAGACATGTATACCCTCAGGTTCCGCCAAAAGTGGAATACTCTTTAACTGAGCGGGGTCTTTCTCTAGAAAACGTTATAAAATCCCTCGAACAATGGGGCAACTCATATATTAAAGCATAAATAGAACCCTCACATATCTGGGGGTTCATTTCCTGTAGTATGACCGTTTATCACAACATCAACGAGCCACTTCTAATAAGCTACTATAACGAATAGATTATTCCGTGCAAGTTATAATCCTATCGGTAATTCAATGGCATCAGCAGGGCAGGTATAATAACAGATCCCGCATTCATCACAATACTGTTTATCTATTTCATATATCCCAGAATCTTTATTTAAAGATATGGCGGAAAAGGGACAGACTTTAAAACATTTACCACAGTTTATGCAGTCTTCAGTGATAACACATCCAGCCTTATTGACAGTTTCTCCTCCGAAGGCAAACCGCTGCCTCTGCATCTTCACCTCTTTACCGCTTAAATCAAAAATCTCACCCTTCCCCTTATTGACCCTGAAAACCCTGTAATGTCCCATATTTTCTTTTTCGGGAAAGAGTTTCTCGAATTCAGGATTTTTTTCATAAATAGTATCCATCACATCATGATCCAACTCTTTAATTTCTCCAGTCAGTCGAACCTGAACATAATCTGGTGTCATACATGTAATGGCTATCTCTTTTGAGTCTATTATCTGATGATAGAATGGTTTGATTCTGCAGGTTGTAAAGATCAATCCCTCATCGTCCTGAACCATAATATCGATGATTCTCGATTGAGGTCGTCCATCCAGAACAGATGATATGACAACAGATTTTACTTCTCTTATTTTAGAAAGAGCTTTTAAGGCTGTTTTTTCCATTAATTCTCCAAAAGGGATTTGTATAATTCCCTGTCTTTATCTGTAAATACATTAAAGAGAACAAGATCCATAATACCGGGATGCTCTGAGACCCATTCTCGAACTGTTGCAATAGCTACTCCTGCAGCTTCATCTTGAGGATATCCAAAAACTCCCGTTGAAATGCAGCAGAATGCAATACTCCGGATCTCAGAGATGGAAACACAGAGATCTAAACAACGGGTATAACAGTCTTTCAAATGCTGTATCTCTTTATTGCCGGGAACCCCTTGTACAATGGGTCCTACCGTATGTATTACAAAGCTGGAAGGAAGATTGTAGGCCCTTGTTATTTTGGCATAACCCGTCGGTTCAGCATGGGCTTGCTTTTTCATAACAACATCACAATCATCCCGGAGTTGTACTCCCGCAGCTGAGTGAATAACATTATCAATACAGCTGTGAAGAGGCTGAAAACATCCCAGCATTTGACTGTTTGCCGCATTGACAATCGTATCGAGTTCCAAAGTTGATATATCTCCCTGATACATACCGATTTGTGTCCCCATGATGTTCTGAAAATGATCATTTATAAGATCTATCTGTGAAAAGGTGGTTTTCTCTTTTAACTCAAACTGGAGTAGACGGTCTAAGGCTATGTTCCCTTTACTACTGAGACTCCCTGGTTTCAATGTATTCAGGACACCTCTTAAAACTTGTCTCTTGCGATCGAAATCAAGACTTTCCAATGAGGGTATTTTAAAATCACTCAGGTTCAATTCTTCCAGTAGAGAATCAACGGCAGGTTCTTTCTCTTTTTCCGAGGTCAGTGGTTTCTCGGGAACATACATTTCAAACAGTCCTATATCATCTGCATAATCGCGATAATCCAAAACAGACTCTTTCATACTAACTCCCCTTGTTTTACTCCAACTTCTGTTTTAAAGTTTATAAACTTCCCATCATTTATTAGAGCTTCTAATGTGAAAACAGTGCTCGGAGATTGATGAAAATCAATATAGTTTGACATCAAACATTAGTCAAGACACACATTTTCAATTTCAAATAAATCCAGATATAGTTTGCCGTAAAACTTATTTTTATGTATATTGCTCCACATGAAAACAAAATACGAAGAGAGAATCAATAAAACCAGAATTGCCATAAGAGATGCCGACGCCATACTCATCGGTGCCGGTGCCGGCTTATCAGCTTCGGCGGGGATAACCTACAGCGGAGAGAGGTTTGAAAGGAACTTTCCCGATTTTATAGAGAAATACCAACTGACAGATATGTATAGCTCAGGTTTCTACCCTTTTGAAACAGAAGAGGAGAGATGGGCCTACTGGTCCCGTCATATCAAATTGAACAGATGGAATGGCAAAGCCGGTACAGTTTATAGTGATTTACAGGAGCTTATAAAAGATAAAAACCACTTTGTAATGACGACCAATGCCGATGGACAGTTTTTAAAAACTGATATTTCCCGAGATAATATATTTATAATTCAGGGAGATTATGGAAAACTTCAGTGTGCGACAAAATGTCATGAAAAATTATATGAGAACAGAGACATAATAGAAGAAATGGTTACGATACAGAAAGATTGCCTGATACCGACCTCTCTCGTTCCTATATGTCCTGTTTGCGGAGGTCATATGGACCCGAATCTCAGGAAAGATAATTATTTTGTTGAAGACGATTTATGGAGAAATTCATTCCAAAAGTATAATGATTTTATTTCGTATGTGAAGGACAGCAAAATTGTGTTCCTCGAACTGGGAGTCGGTTATAACACCCCCTCCATCATCAAGTATCCTTTTGAACAAATGACAAAGAAATTTAAGAATGCGACTCTTATCAGAATGAATCGGGAATATCCCGAATACAGTGAAGCGAATAAGGATAAAACCATCACCTTTGTTGAAGATATCAGCCGTGTCGTTCAGCATTTACTCTAAATGTAAAAAAAGATATTGATATTATTGAGCTTTACACTGAGATCAGTGCAAAACTCAATTAAAAACACATATTTTTCTACCTATTATAACATTCCTTCGTATTCTTCAACAGAAGCATCAGTTAAGAACAATTCAATAATCTTTCGACCTGTAGAATCGAGATCGTCTTCAAGAAATGCAGAGACTTCTTCTTTGAAAAAATCGACTAACATCTTAGCACCTTGGTCGTATACATCAGTTCCGACCTCTGGTTGAGTTTCCACCCGGAGCATACCTTCAGGTATTGTAAAAGTATCTACTTTAGCTGATTTAGGGGTATAACCGAGTAGAGGGCA
Source organism: Spirochaetaceae bacterium (assembly GCA_016744925.1). Classification (GTDB taxonomy): domain Bacteria; phylum Spirochaetota; class Spirochaetia; order DSM-2461; family DSM-2461; genus Spirochaeta_F. The sequence continues at coordinate 2,250 of JADGDJ010000045.1, read as the reverse complement.
ACGAGCTTCGATAAGGTTCTCCTTCTCAAAAAATGAATCCGGAGCAGATGTTAGAACTGAACGACCCAACCATTCTGACATAAATTTAACATTCCAGGCACCAACATTCTGGTTTGGTGTAATTGTATATTTCACATCCCCGGAATTTTTTATTTGATTTAGAAGTAAGTTCGCCTGTGTAACTTTGCGTCCTGTGGCGAATGGCCAGTAGGAACCAACACCCTCGGACTGCATCAACTTTCCACCAGCCGTGATAGAAGGATTAGCATGCCCCCTGGGAGAAACAAGTCTCCACAACCATGCAAGTGCCGGAGGTAGGATATGAACCATACCCACTATTCCATATGAAACATGTCCTTTGTATGTCGCGGGAGATCTAAGTCCAAAGTTCCGAATATCGACATCAACAGTATCATGTAGAATACCCGGTACAAATCTTCTTGGCATTACAACCCTGGGGTTTGGGCATGGAACACCTGGTTCATCTTCTGTATGTTCCCAGACTTTAATCGGTTCACCTTCAACAGATTTTAGATTCAGAAAGATAAGTGGTTCAGGAGCATCGAGAGTCATATGCTCCATATGAGGGTCAATCCCCTGATGAGTTACATGATCAACCCGTAAAAACCAGGCGTCTTCTGCATCACAGGCACTTAAAGTATCTATTGAAGCCCCATGTCGAGGATGACACATAGCCATATCATCGGTAAGTGGAAATAATTCATCCTGATTTTTCATACTGATTGTTGGTACTTCACCGGTGACTAAGTTCGTACCAAGAACCAGATCACCATCAGAATTTCTGTGAGGCTGCTCTAACATCTCCGATTTTCCCGCTCCGGAAGCACCTTCATGCATAAGAACGGTTTCACCTTTTACTGGATTAACCGCTTTTACAGTTGAGGCATGCAGAGTAATCCAATCTTCCTGCTCTCCAATAGTAAGAAGCGCACCATAAACGCCTTTTTTAGCAGAAGGACCTGGATAAAGATTATTGGAAAATATCTCATGAAGACCATTATGTCTGTTATGAACAACAACTTGTTTCCCATCATAATGAGTATGTCTAAAGGGAGGAGCGACAAACATGACGGAACGAATCTCAAAATCATCGTTCAGCTCATCAGGAGCTACAAGTCCCTGCAAGTCGGCTAATCCGGCAATAAAGAAACCCATATTCTGCGGGGCAATCAGTAGTCCTCCATACTGTTTCCCTTCTGTAAAAGGTTTACCAATATAATATGCAGTCACAGAAAGATTCTGTTTTGTAAGCCATTGAAGCATCTCTTCCCGGGTTTTACCAAAACTTTCGCCGAATCTTTCAATATAAGTAGATTTATCGGTTGGTAGGTCATCACCAATAACCATACAATGGGGGTCTCGACGGCGCATATATGGTTCAAAATAATTCACAGCGACACCATTAGATCTTTTTTCTGAAATAACTTCATCAACGATTCCTTGTCCGGGAATATCATAAGAAGTGGTAAATGAATTTGAATCGGGACCGCCCAGGGCTAGTTCTATAAGTTCGTTTCTTGACGTTGGATAAATCACTGAGGGAGCATTCTCTAAAACACTCTGAATATCTTCAGGTAGTCCTAATTTTTTTAACATATAATTTCCTTTGAGTTTGTATTTATATAAAACGATTTGATCTATATTTCATTTAATTCATTAAAAAGAAACATTGCTTTCTCTTTCGCAACTGACAAGACGGCCTCACCTTCTTTCGTAATGCAATAATAATTTCTATTCTTTCCACTCTCTAAACGGATTTCTTTAATCAGCAATTCTCCCGCTACCATCTTTGCTAAAAGGGGATAAATTGTTCCCGGGCTGATTTGATAACCATAACTCTTAAACTGTTCAATCATCCAGGAACCAAAAAAGGGTTCTTTTTTAGCCTGTATCAAAATATGTATCTGCATGAAACCTAGAAGCATTTTCTTGGGGACTTTATTTCTCATAAGATCTCCTTCATTGATATCAGTTTCCGATATCAGTTTCCGATATCGTTTCCCGATCTTAGCGATTTGGCTTCAAGATGTCAATAATTAATACCAATTAATTTAATTCTGGTCCGATATACCTCTGAAGCATTAGTATAATTAATACATCATAATAATTATTAATTTCACTACTTATCAATATTATAATATATTAAATTTATCTTATTGAAAGGAAGGTCATATGATTATTTTTTCGGCGTTGCTATTTTTGGCGATTGTAAATGGATTGATTTATGTA
>JADGDJ010000044.1:17606-23374 GCA_016744925.1 Spirochaetaceae bacterium | reverse complement strand
GGACGGCATCAACAAGAGCCGGATGTGTGGTTATTGCTTTTTCCGGATTAGCCGGAAAAAGCATATTCGGTTTCAAAAGAACTATTTTATTTTCCACATCAGGGAAATCACCTGTTAGTTCCACTGCTTCTTTGAGAGATTTATAGACATTGTCCAAATTGTAATCGGCACATTTTCCGATGGATACTTTATTATTCATAATTTGTATTTTAGTTTTTTTTTGTGGTTACACAAGAGAAGTTGAAGAAGAAGTTCTTGTTCTTGCCAAAAGACTGAACTAAAATTAGATATGTGTTGCACAAATTCAGGAGGTCTTTGTTTACATGAGTGATGAGCAGTTTATTTTTGCTGAAGAAGAGACTGATAAGAAAGATTTGAAATCAACAAAGTGGAAGTTGATCATTGCCGATGATGAAGAAGAGATCCACTCAGTCACTAAGATGGTCCTCAGCAGTTATACTTTTGACCGACAGGGTCTTGAATTCCTCAGCGCATATACGGGTCAGGAAACCAGAGAATTAATCCGGGATAATCCCGATACAGCTTTAATACTTCTCGATGTTGTTATGGAAAAAGAAAATTCCGGTCTTGAAACTGTGAAATGGATACGAGAGGAATTAGGCAATTCTTTTGTTAGAATAATCCTCAGAACCGGACAGCCGGGACAAGCTCCGGAAAAAGAGGTCATTCGAAATTATGACATCAATGATTATAAAGAGAAAACAGAATTGACAGATCAGAAGTTATTTACAGCAATAACTTCTTCTATAAGGTCTTTCAGGGATATAAAAACCATAGATAGAAATAAAAGAGGGCTTGAACAGATTATTGCCTCCTCTGCGGGAATGTTTGAGGAAAACAATCTTCAAAAATTCACTTCCGGCGTATTAACTCAGTTAACGGCTCTTTTAAAATTTGATGAATCATCAATTTTGCTTCACTCTTCCGGTTTTGCCTTAAGTGAATCTTCAGGATCTCTAACAATTGTCTCGGGCACAGGTGAATACTCAGGGATCGAAGGTCTCAATGCTTCAGATGCCATCAGCGAAAAAGAATTACAGCTTTGTCTGGATGTTATTAAGAATAAGGAAAGTTATTTCGGTGAAGATATCTATATAGGGTATTTCGACCGTGGATACAATTCAGTAAATATACTCTTTTTCAGAGGCAATCGAATCATTTCTGATCTGGACAAGGAACTTATACGAATTTTTGCAACCAATATAGCTGTTGCTTATGATAATATTTACCTCAATAAAGAGATTGAAGACACACAGAAAGAAATTATAACTACCCTTGGAGAAGTTGTTGAATCACGATCGAGGGAAACGGGAAGTCATGTAAAAAGAGTGGGAGCTTTCAGCGCTCTTATCGCTCATAAAATAGGGCTGGATTCCAAAGAAGTGGAACTCATCCGCTCGGCATCACCCATGCATGATATAGGTAAAATTGGAATCCCTGAGAGTATTATCAACAAACCTGCAAAGCTTACTACAGAAGAATTTGAAGTCATAAAAACTCATACAGTCATCGGTCACGATATTTTAAAGGGCTCAGACAGAAGCATCCTCAAAGCTGCAGCGCTCATCGCCGAGCAGCATCATGAAAAATGGGATGGTTCCGGTTATCCCTTTAGCCTGAAAGGTGAAGCTATTCACATCTATGGTAGGATTACAGCCGTTGCTGATGTTTTTGATGCATTAGATCACAAAAGGGCCTATAAAAATCCCTGGAGTCTTGATGATATTAAAAACTATTTTGTAGAGAATAAAGGCACACATTTTGAACCACGATTAGTGGATATTCTCATCGATAATATCGATGAATTCAATGATATACGCGATTTATACCCCGATTAATTATCTTATCTTGATGTTAATACTCCGATTGATTATTATAAACTCACATAGTAAGTAAAAAAAGAAATAATTGATAAGGGGTATATTGTGGTTGAAGCACTAAAAAAGCACCAATCCTTTAAAGGGCGCAAAGGTCCTGTCGTTCTCTGTATTATGGACGGAGTGGGATTTGGTAAATATAAAGAGGGAGATGCGGTTCTTTCGGCATCAACTCCCGTACTAGATGAAATAATGAAAAACAATCCTTCAGTTCAACTGAAAGCTCATGGAAAAGCCGTTGGTCTTCCATCTGATGCCGATATGGGAAATTCTGAAGTGGGACACAATGCGATGGGTTGCGGTCGAGTGTTTTCTCAGGGAGCCAAACTTGTTCAGAATTCCATTGATACGGGCGCTATGTTTTCAGGAGATACCTGGAAGAAGTTAACAGGAAATGTCATAGAAAAAAAATCAACAATGCATTTCCTCGGGTTATTGTCCGATGGTAATGTTCATTCACATATCAACCATTTAAAAGCAATGATTGAAAAAGCTAAAGAAGATGGTGTAAAAACTGTCAGAGTGCATGCTCTTCTCGATGGTCGCGATGTCGGCGAGACATCTGCTCTCGAATATTTCGATCCCATGGATGCCTTTCTCAAAGATCTGAGTGACGATTCTTTCGATGCAGCAATAGCTTCTGGCGGCGGTCGAATGAAAATAACAATGGACAGATACAATGCCGATTGGTCAATGGTGGAACTGGGTTGGAAAACTCACGTCCTGGGAGAGGGTGAACTCTTTTCTTCGGCACACGAAGCCATTACTGACCTCAGAGAGCGCTCCGGTGCGATCGATCAGGACTTACCTCCATTTATCATTTCAGATGAAGAAGGAGCTCCTCTCGGTCCGGTGAACGATGGTGACAGTTTCATCTTTTTCAATTTTCGCGGAGACCGATCTATAGAGATATCGAAAGCATTTGCCGAAGGCGACAGTTTTGAATATTTTGACAGAGTAAAGGTTCCTCAGGTTGAATATGCCGGTATGATGGAATATGACGGAGACCTCCATATCCCGGAACAATTTTTAGTGAATCCTCCGGAGATTTCAAGAACTATGAGCGAATATCTTGTAGCTAGTGGCGTTAAACAGTTTGCCATCAGTGAAACTCAGAAATTTGGACATGTTACTTATTTCTTTAATGGAAACAAAACAGGAAAATTTAGTGAAGAATTGGAAACATATGTGGAAATACCTTCAGATGTGATTCCCTTTGAACAGAAACCCGCCATGAAATGTGTGGAAATTACCGATAAACTTCTTGAGGTTATTGATTCGGGAGATTATCCCTTTATAAAACTCAATTTCCCCAATGGGGATATGGTTGGACATACTGGTGTCTATGATGCCGTAGTTGAATCCATGGAAGCCATGGACAGCTGTATCGGTCGAATTAAGGCATCTGTGGAAAAGGCCGGTGGTGTACTGATTCTTACAGCAGACCACGGAAATGCAGACGATATGTATGAGCATGATAAAAAATCCGGTGATGTCCTCATGGGAGCAAAGGGCAAACCCAAAGCCAAGACCGCTCATTCTCTCAATCCCGTACCCTGTATCATATTTGACCCACAACACGCTGGTGATTACAAGAAAGATCTCAATAGTGGTCTGGGAATCAGTTCAATTGCAGCAACCTGTATGAACCTTTTAGGATTTGAGTCTCCCGAAGATTACGATAAATCTATATTGGATTTTTAAATTGTAGAGTATAAAAAATCCCCCTTAACCGGGGGATTTTTTTTAGTCATTTAAATTTTTAGAAGAGATTCTCTCCAGAGCCCAGGCCGTGTACTTACGGACTTTTTTATCGGGATCTTCTGTTAGAGATTTTAAAATTTTCGTCCCTTCGGGATTATTGAGTTTTTCCAATGCTTTGGTTACAGAAATTCGCACTTCTTCATCGGAATCTCTCGCCGCGAGAACAATTCCACGAAAGGCTGATTCTGTACCGATAAAAGATAACTCAGTGGCAGCTTTTATTCTTAAAAGGCGATCTCTGTGTTTCAAGAATCGAATCTGACTCTCAATATATCCTGTATTTTCCAGAACTTGACAGATGAAAGGTTTCAAAGCTGTAATATCCTCTTTGAGAAGAGACACTAAAGCCGTTTCTCCCGATTCCTTCATTTTACTGAAAACCAAAGTTAATTTATCACGGAGCACAGGTGTCCCATCTTTAAATACTTCCAGCATATGACTGATCTCTTTTTTCGTAATTTTGTTGGAAAGAGCCTTGATCGAAGTCCTATCATAAGCTTCATAGTTTGCGAGGAGGTTACATATAATATCAATGGAAATCAGTGATGAAGATCCTGCAAGTCCGATTATTGCCGGTATTTTTACAGATTCTACTTCATTTTCATTATTGAGAAGAACTTTTAATTCATTAAGAGCTGCATCAGAACCCATTTCAGCTATTGCTCTGGCGACTTCGGTTCGAACTCTTTCTACGGGATCTCTCAGCATTCCTACAGCCTGGCTGATTGTCTTTTTTTCTTTGAAATCAACCAGAGCCCATATTGCTGCAATGCGCATTTCCGGATCAGCATCAGAAAGAGCCTCCCGTATCTGTTTCATAAATTTTTTACCGTCGACAGCTGGAAGGCAGGAAATGAATGAGGCTCTTACAGCTGCATCATCGGTTTCAAATATAAGTGTCCCCAATTTATTGAATTCATCCCTGTCATAATCAACCAGAAGTTTAGCCTGTTCTCTTGCATCGGTTATTGGAAGTATGGGGAGATTCTCCAGAATTGTCTGCAGACAAAAGGATTGGCGCATCTCTATAAGTATCTTGAGAGCATCTATCCTGACAGCATGGGGATATTCACCTCTGGCTGATTTAATTATCTTTAACATCTTCTGAATATAAAGATCGGAAGGAAACCTGATGATAGCGGCCCTTAATTCTGATCGCGATTCAAATTGGCTGTCACAGATAAGATCCATCAATAGAGGTAAGGCAATGGTACTGGCTCTTTCCGGGATGCTATTGAGTATTTTACCGGTGTATTCAGAATTATACTTGTGTTTAATCAAGAGATCTTTCAATAGTACCAATGCATTTTCAGGACCCCTTTGTTCAATACAGAGGAGTGCCTTATCGAAAAGTATTTTGTTTTCCAGATTGGACTGAGGGAGAGAAAAAATCTTCTGGCAGATCGGATCGATCAGTGTACTATCTCCGGTTTCTGTCAATAGGCTTACTGCAATATAATAAGATCCGGGATTGTTGTATTTAACGACTTTTTCCAGAAAAGATGTAATGTGTACCTCACAACTTTTTTTCAGGAGTTTTTCAGTTCGGTCCAGATTTTCCCGATCACCTAAATCCACCTGTTCGATCAGTCTGTTTAACGCACCTCGTTGTTCAAGAAATATTGCCGCGGCAAATCGCAATTCCAGGTTATCATGACTTAAAAACTTCATTGCCGTATCTTCATCGGCTTTTGAAAATTCGCTTAAATGTTCCAAAGCGTGAAGGGCGTTCATATTGGCAAGGCTATCTATGTTGATATTGTAGATATCAGTAAAATCTTTGTTTATCCTCTCTTTTGCTGCAGCTCTGACTTCCTGGACCGGATCCTCGAGAAAAAGACGATAGAGTTCATTGTAGTGTTTTTCTCTGTCATTATTTTTGAATTCCGAAGCAATTGTTTTTCGAACCAGAGAATGAGGGTCTCTAAAACATTCCCATATGGCTCTAAGAGACTGATCATTTTCATCGTATAGAAGTATCTTTATGGCAAAATAGCGCGAAGCCCATTCGGGATCTCCAGTCATTTCCCGTATTTGTGGTAGATTATCGGCAAAAAGTTCATAAGCTCTTTTCCCGCTGAACTGCTCGCCGACACCGGAAAGGGC
>JADGDJ010000044.1:12740-17596 GCA_016744925.1 Spirochaetaceae bacterium | reverse complement strand
ATATACATAAAAGCTTTGGGCGAACAATGCAATGATAAATGCTAAAATCATAAAAATGAAACTTAAAGAGAGCATCTTCTCATAATGAGAAATTCTTCACTCTCATTAACCCATTGAATTAATCTTGATGCATATTCCTTTTTTTCCAATGCCATGAGAAAACATGTAAAGAGACCTTTCTCGGGATAATATGTGAGAACTCTATTGAAAAGTGCTTTTCTCTTGTGTAGTTTTAATTCTTCCAGCCAATATTGATTAATTCTACAGAGATCAAGTATCTCTAATCCATATTTACGACTGATTTTTTCTACTTGGGAAGACCTTGCCAGAACTCTGGACCTCGATAGGGATGTAGAATATTCATTGTCTATCAGGTCGTGATCTTCTAAAAGACCGATCAGTTTTTTCTTGAAATTGTATCTCTCAATCAATACAATAATCATGATTGCTATGATGATTATTGCCAAAATAGTTATTGTTATCGCTATATTTAATGGTGTTACAAATTTTTTCAAATCCATCAAATTCTCCTTATTTAATTCTATCCAAAACGTTGTATATAATGATGGGTTTACTTTTCCCTTTAACTTGTACAGGAGTTCTCTTTTCAAGTTTAAAATGATCTGAAAGTTTATCTCTCGTGGACTGAGTGATAATAATTTCTCCAGCCTCAGCGACTCCCTCAAGTCTGGCGGCAACATTGACCGTATCTCCGATAATAGTGTAATCCATTCTTCTGGAGCTTCCCAGATTCCCTGCAATGAGATATCCCGTATGCATGCCTATACCCACTTTTAATTTATGTGCATCTCCCTGAAAAAATTGACGGTCGCTGGATTTTATCAATTTCTGAATTTCTAGAGCACAGGTAACAGCATTGATGGCATCTTCTTCTTCTGACATCATGGGAACACCCCAGGCAGCCATAATGCAGTCACCGATGAATTTATCGATATAACCATTGCTGCTGATTACTTTTTCCACAGCTTCGTTAAAGTATTCATTGAGTATCTCAATAATGTATGCCGGATCTCTTCCCTCTGAAAATGATGTATAACCGCGGATATCAGCGAAAAGCACAGTTGCCCTTTTCTGATCTCCTCCCGGTTTTACCAATTCCGGTTTTTCAATCAGATTATTTACCAGCTCGTGAGAAAGATATCGGGAGAACATATCTTTTATCTGCCGTCTCTCTTCTGTTACGACAGTCATCTGCTTCTGCAACTCGCGCTCTTTTGACTCATTTGCAAAGATGAGAATTGTACCTAACTTCTTACCTCTGGAACCCATAAGAGGTGAAATATTCAATTTGAAGTCCATCTGAATATCTTTTTGTCGATCTCTGTATATCCCCTGTAAGCCTGGAAATCGAACTCCGAGTTCGATGCTTTCACCGATGGATCTCAAAATGGATTTACTAAAGCTATTACCGAAAAATTCATGAAAAGATAAACCGACAACCGATTGGTCGATCTGAAAGCTTTTCATAGCTTCTTCATTGGCATAATGAATATTACCCGATGAATCCAAAGTCAGCAGGAGATTTGACATTGAGGAAAATATATTATCCTGGTAACGTTCTAATGATTCTATTTTTTTATATGATTCTTTCATCTCATTAAAAAGCCGGGCATTATTAAGCATTCCCGAGGCCAGTTTACTAAGTGAATCGAGAAATTGGAAACGCTTGTTATTATAGAAATTTATCTCTTTGGAGTTTAATATTAGAATACCCATTTGGGAATTAACAGTGGATATTGGTAAGGCGATAGCGCTGTGCATTGAGTCGTTGAGAATTATTTCAGGAAAATGACTATTCTCATTTTTATTCAAGACAATAACAGTCTCTGATGATTCTTCAATAAACTGGACCAGAGAGCTGGATTTCGACAATTTATCTTTTGTTGCTTTATTTCCCCGTTTGTACAGATCTCTTAAAAAATCGAATTGTCCTATTTCCTCAGAGTAAGCATAAAAAACAGCAAGATTGGACAGCGTGACATCAAGGCTCTGTTCAACAAGAACAGAAACTAAGTGTTTGTAATTCATATCACCGGTCAAAAGACTTCCCGCGCGGATAATATCATCCATCACCGGTGACGAAATGGAAGTCTTTTTTATTTTCACGGTTGATTTTAATTTTTTGAACATACACTAAGTATAAAGAATATTCACAATTACTCAACTATCCCAGTTGCAGCAGCGCAGGATGGCTTTTTGCCATCCCTTATACAACTCTTGCCTCAAGTCATTATCCATATTGGAAGTAAAAACGCGGTCTTCACTCCAGATTGATTTGAGTTCATCAATATTTTTCCAGTAACCTGTAGCCAGACCTGCCAGGAATGCAGCACCCATAGCCGTGGTTTCAACCAGGAGGGGACGTATGACATCTGTATCAGTAATATCACTTTGGAATTGTAGCAAGAAATTATTTCTCGATGCTCCACCGTCTACTTTCATCGATGTTATATCAATACCGGAGTCACTGATCATAATATCCAGAACATCTTTTGAACGATAGGCAATTGATTCCAGTGCGGCTCTTACTATATGTTCTTTTTTAGCGCCTCTGGTCAGACCCAGAATTCCAGCTCGAGCATCCATATCCCAATAAGGTGTTCCAATTCCCTGAAATGCTGAAACCAGATAGACGCCGTGGGAATTTTCCACAGAATAAGCCATTGTTTCTGTTTCCATAGCATCACTGATAATTCTCAAGTCATCTCGAAGCCACTGAATGACTGCTCCGGCCATAAATACACTTCCCTCTAGGGCATAGTTCACTTTTCCATCGGGAGCCACTGCTATGGTCGTCAATAAGCCATTATCGGAATTGACAGGTTTTTCTCCCGTATTCATCAGCATAAAACAGCCTGTTCCATAGGTGTTTTTAACATCACCTTTATTGAGACACATCTGTCCGAATAGGGCAGACTGCTGGTCTCCGGCTATTCCCGCAATAGGAATTTCCCTTCCGAAAAGAGATTTCTCCGTATGTCCATATAAATAACTGGAGTGTTCTACCTGGGGAAGCATAGACTCTGGAATATTGTATTTTTTCAAGAGCTCTTTATCCCACTGGAGCTCGTGTATATTGAACATCATAGTTCTCGAGGCATTGGTATAGTCTGTTTTATGCACTTTTCCCGCAGTCAGTTTCCAAAGAAGCCAGGAATCGATAGTTCCAAATAATAGTTCCCCTTTTTCAGCTCTCTCTCTGGCTCCTTCTACATTTTCCAATATCCACATAACCTTGGTCGCTGAAAAATAAGCATCTATCGGTAATCCTGTCTTCTCCTTGATCAGCTGTGTCAATCCTTCTTTTTTCAGCTTTTCACAAATGGGAGCCGTTCTCCTGCATTGCCAGACAATGGCATTATGGACAGGTTTTCCTGTTTTTTTATCCCACACGACAACTGTTTCCCGTTGATTGGTTATACCGATGGAGTCTATATCGTTAATATCTATGTTATTTCGTTCAATTGCCTGGTTAAAAACATCGATCTGGCATTTCCAGATCTCTTCCGCATCGTGTTCCACCCATTTTTCCCGGGGGTAAATCTGTGTAAATTCCTGCTGTGCCAACGCTTCGATATTTCCGGTTTTATTGACCAGTAGTACTCTGGAGCTGGTTGTTCCCTGATCCATTGAAATGACATATTTTCCCATTGTTTACTCCCTGCAACTACCTGAATTACTTACATAATGTAAGTATTATTATCTTCAATTTTATAATTGTCTACTATTATTTGGAAATTGATTATAATGTAAATGATGGAAAATATAAAAGTCGCGACAGGAATTACCTGGTTATCAATACCTGAAGTCAATCTGAATATCTTGTGTGGATGCCCCATGGACAGCGTTAAACACCTTATGCGCCATGGGCTTATCCGGAAAGTTGTTCACGAAGGAATTGCATATGAATCCGGTCCCAATGCCATTCTTCTTTCCGATACACAGATGCAGAATGGCGATTTCGCCAATGTTTCAGAATTTCCCGTACTGCATATGATGTACAGGCAGGGAATGGTTATCCCCGGCCATCCGGGAAACAGCGGAAAAAAACCAATGCTCATCGGTTTGCAGGATCAGATTACAGCTCAGAGCAATTATATTTTCCGCGGTACATACGGACTCACAACAATCGATGAACTAATGGAAGCCGGCATCAGTCACGGTGAAGCCGTAGAAATGCTCAGCATGAAAAACCGGTTTAATTTTAACAATATAAGAAAAACAGAAGATTTACTCGATTTAATTGTTATAAACGATGCACCTAAGGAAATTGTCCCCGGTGTGATCCTGGAAAGAACCGGATTTAATCAGTACAGAATCACTTATGACGGTCTAAGTGAAGAGATCGATCTTAATCTGAAAAAACTCGATAGATACGAACCTCCCTATAATCTGGATTTCCATAGCATAAAAAGAGAATATTTTTCAGTAATTCATATTGGGGACGGGAACGGCTGGGATATGAATCGTCCCTGTATGGGAAGTCTGTTAACATTTCAGGGTAAATTTTACCTTATCGATGCAGGACCTAGTATTCAATTCAGTCTTACATCACTGGGAATCAGTGTAAATGATATTGAAGGTATATTTCAGACTCATGCCCACGATGACCACTTCTGTGGTTTGACATCATTTGTTCAGACAGACCATCGCATTAAGTATTTTGCTACACCACTTGTAAGGCATTCGGTAGTCAAAAAACTGACTGCTCTTATGGGTGGCGATGAGGAGATGTTTGATAGAACCTTTGAAATACACGATCTGGAAAGCGGTGTGTGGAATTATCTGGATGGCCTGGAAGTGAAACCGGTCTTTTCTCCCCATCCTGTAGAGAC
>JADGDJ010000044.1:0-12730 GCA_016744925.1 Spirochaetaceae bacterium | reverse complement strand
TGTAGAGACCTCTATCCTCTTTTTCAGGACTTTCTGGAACAATGGTTATAAAAGCTATGGACATCTGGCAGATATTGCTTCAGACCGCATCTTAAAAGAGTTCCTAATTGATGATAAAAATGGTAATGGAATAAGTGAACAGTTTTACAACAGTGTCTGGAAGAACTATCTCTTGCCGGCGGATTTAAAGAAAATTGACATTGGTGGAGGCATGATTCACGGACATGCGGAAGACTTTCGCGACGATCTTTCGAGAAAAATTATATTGAGCCATAAAGAAAAAGAACTGGATGATTCTGAAAAAGAGATCGGCTCCAGTGCCTCCTTCGGTATGCAGGATGTCCTGATCCCGTCAGAGGCGGATTACAATACTATTTACACACGACATTACCTGAAATCTCTTCTTCCGGAAATAAGTGAAAGTGATAGGAATATTCTACAGAACGGAAAAATCACCAGTTATAATGTCGGAACAATTCTCATAAAAAAAGGGGAGAGTGTTGACACTTTATATCTCATTATCAACGGGTTGGTGGAGATGATTAATACCGTGGAAACCAGAAACAGCATATTGTCTTCCGGAAGTCTTATCGGACCAATTTATGCCATAGAGAATTCCAATGCCTTACAAACATATCGTACAGCAAGTTATGTTGAAATTTTGGAAATCCCCAAAGAAATTTTTCTTTTCATAATAAAAAGAAATCAGATAGAGGATAAAGTAAAACGACTCAGCATCAATCGGTCATTTCTCAGGAAAAGTAGAATCCTCGGTTTTACCTCTTCCTGCCATATGATAAATAAAATTGCCGAACAGATGAAAATTATTCAACTCAAAAAGGGGAGTCGCTTAAGTGACTATAAGAAAACGGGTATTATACTACTTAAAACCGGGCGAATTTCTCTCTATAAGAAGAAACATTTTGTTGAGGATGTCAAAGTGGGGAGAGCATTGTCTTTTGAAAGTTTATTTGACAATGTAAAATCTGTTTTTACCGAAAGAGTTGAAGAGAATTCAGAAATATATCTGATCCCCTTCGAACTTCTTCAGGATATACCGATAATTCATTGGAAATTTTTGAGAGTATACAATCACCGTATAAGGATTTCAGAAGAGGAATCGGATTAACAGTTATAAAAATTCCCTTCTCGAACCAAATCTATATAGGGAGAGTTTTTTATTCTCTCTTCCTGATCCTTCCAGTTATCCCCGTAATGCATCAGATACATAATTTTTTTCAGCTCGTCATCCAGAGTATCCAGTTCGTCAATAGATGCATGAACACCGCCGTTAAAAAACTGGCAATCATGAAAGATAGTCTCTATGTTCCAGTTCTTCATGCAGTATTCGAGCATTTGAGGATCAAAACGGGTGTCGCTCGTAAAAAGGATTCTGTCATCGATGATCAATCCCGTGCTCCAGGCTGAAGTTTTCCAGCTATGGGAAGTATCGGGAATATGCATGGTTCTAAAAAATGTAATCTTTAAATTACCAATGGAGAAATCCCAGGTATCTCTTTCGGCACCTTTGATTTTTACGGGAGTAATGGGAGTCCACATGTCGTTAAAAGACAATTGTTTTCCTTTGTTATTTTCATTCCCTTCGGCTCCGCCTTTAAGAGAAAAATTCCAAAGATTTTTTTTGAATTTTTTCGTTATGTAAATATTAGCTTTCTTCTGATTCATTATATATCTGTTCATCAGCATAACTTCTTCAAGTCCGCCGATGTGGTCAGCGTGAGTATGAGTTATAAAAAAATTATCTATTTTGTACACAGGCAATCCGTAACCCCATAGAGCCTGAGGAGTTTTTGTACCACAGTCTATCATCAGATGATCATTACCTTTCACAATGAGAATATTTGTCTGATTCATTTTTTTAGAAAATGCGCTACCTGATCCTACAAAAAATAGAGATAACGCTCCATCATTCGTCAATTCCAGTTTTTTATCACCTAGTTTTTCTACTGTCATCATTACTCCAACGCTGCAATTTCTCTTGTTATTAATAATATAGCCGGTTTTGTTGTTTTTATCAAAATATAAAAGTTAATACTGGTTTGTCATTATAATCGATTTTCAGATATAATACTGAACATGAGTAAATTTGATTGCATTATCGTCGGTACAGGTCCTGCGGGACTGGGTGCTGCTTTCGAACTAATTAATAAAAGACCGGATTGTAAAATATTGATGGTTGATAAAGAAAATTTTTCGACTGGTGGTCTGCGTAATGACTGCAAAATGAATTTTACATTCCCAATAGGTTTTCCTGAAGATAACTGGACTGAAGAGATTGCAACAGATTATTTGGAAAAAGTAACGGCTATACTTCATCCTCCAATAAAAGAAAAATACAACTTGGAGATATATCAGAAAAGAGCTGAAAACCTCAATTGCCGACTGATCAACATAAAACAATCTCATCTGGGAACCGACGGCGGGCTTGAGTTGATAAAGCAGTTAACTGCGGAACTGAAATCAAAAGGCGTTGAAATCTCTCTTGGAGAAGAAGTCTTTGAGCTGATGGAATCTGAAAAAAAAATAGTGACTTCCCAAAGAGACGTTTATTATGACAACATTATCTTCGCTCCCGGCAGAAAAGGATTTGGTTTTCTACAGAAAATAATGAAGGACATAAATGTTCCCTTTCTCGACCACATTGTGGATATCGGAGTTAGAATCGAGACAAAAGAGAGCTCCTATCCCATAGTCAAAGATTATTACGACCCCAAATTCCTCTTTCCTCAAGGTGTAAGGACATTCTGTACCAATTCTGGAAGTGCTTATGTTGTAAAAGAGAAATATTCTACACGAGATGGTCAGACTTTTTACAGTGTAAATGGACATGCTTATTCTGATCAGAAAAAACAAAATGGTCTTGTGAACTTTGCCATGCTGAAAACGGTACGTCTAACCGAACCTCTCGCATCGGGTCAGGGTTTTGTTGAAATGCTGGGTCTACAGTCCATGCTGCTCGGCGGTGGACAACCGATAATGCAGAGAGTCGGTGATTTCCGTATGGGGACACGGTCAAAAAGGGAAAGCTTTAACAACGACTTATACGATTTCGAACCGACACTGAAAGGCTGTACTCCCGGGGATATTTCGCTTGCTATGCCCGGCCGTATTCTGAGATCGATCTGGAAATCCATGAAAGAGCTCGATACTATTATCCCTGGAGTTCTTCATCCCAGTACAATTATGTATTATCCGGAGATTAAACTCTATGCGAATAAACCGACTTTCAAAGACAGTTCTTTTAGGGTTGCAGAGAATATATTTATGATAGGTGACGGTGCCGGAACCAGCCGTGGTATCACAGGTGCCTGGGCTAGTGGAATCCGGGCTGCAGAAGGAATATTAAATTAATATGGAATTACAAAAAGAGATAGAAAAAAGACTAACATTTGCAATTATCAGTCATCCCGATGCGGGTAAGACTACTATAACAGAAAAACTTCTACTTTTTGGAAAAGCGATCCACGCGGCTGGTGCCGTTAAATCGAGCAGAACTGATAGAAAAACCACTTCTGACTTTATGGAGATGGAGAAACAGAGGGGAATTTCTGTTTCAACCTCAGTTATGGGTTTTAACTGGAAAGACCGTAAGGTCAATCTTCTCGATACACCGGGACATGCGGATTTTTCTGAAGACACCTATAGAACTCTTACGGCGGTAGATAGTACTTTGATGGTCATTGACTCTGTTAAAGGAGTTGAAGAGAGAACAAGGAAACTCTGTGAGATTTGTCGTATGAGACGAACTCCTATCATTACTTACATCAATAAACTGGATCGCGATGGAAAAGATCCCATTGAGTTGATGGATGAATTGGAAACCGAGCTCAATGTGAAAATTACTCCTATGAGCTGGCCTGTCGGGCAGGGTAAGGCTTTTAAAGGTGTTTACAGTCTCTATGAAAAAAGGCTGATTCTCTTCAATTCTCACGGCACTCAGGATGAAGATGATACGATTGAGATTACCGATCTTTCTGATCCGAAGCTCGATCAATATGCCGGCCTGGAAGCTGAACAGCTGAGAGAAGAGATTGAATTGATCAATGAAGTATATCCTTCTTTTGACAGAGAGCAATATCTTTCCGGGCATATCACTCCTGTATTTTTCGGGAGTGCCATAAATAACTTTGGAGTGAGAGAACTTCTCGATTGTCTTGTCGATATAGCACCTTCACCAAGGATCCATGAAGCGGAAGAGAGAACAGTAGAAGCCGCAGAAGAAAAATTCAGTGGATTTATTTTCAAAATACATGCAAACCTCGACCCCAAACACAGAGATAGGATCGCCTTCCTGAGAATCTGTTCAGGACGCTTTGAAAAGAATAAGCAGTATCTTCATGTTCGTTCGGGAAAACCCTTCAAAACAGCTAATCCTACAGCTTTTATGGCTCAGGATAGAAATATTATCGACCATGCGTACCCCGGAGATATTATAGGACTTCACGATACGGGAACTTTCAAAATCGGAGATACGCTGACAGAAGGCGAAAAAATGAAGTTTAAGGGGATTCCCAGTTTTGCTCCTCAGATTTTTCGAACCGTACTGAATATGGATCCTATGAAGTCCAAACAATTCAACAAGGGACTTCAACAGTTGGCAGAAGAGGGCGTTGTTCAGTTGTTTACAAAGAAGTACACAAATGAAAAACTTCTCGGTGTCGTAGGGATGCTGCAGCTCGATGTAATCAAATACAGATTGGAGCATGAATATAAGGCTTCCTGTCGTTTTGACAATTCCACATTTACGACAGCCTGCTGGATAAACAGTGACGATAAAAAGGAGCTGGACAAATTTATTTCAATTCACTCTGGAAAAATAGCTGAAGATGTTCGCGGTGCTATGGTATTTCTCGCTGGTAACAAATGGCTTCTGGAACGGACTTTAGAAGAATTTCCGGAAATTAAATACTATTTTACATCCGATTATGAGTAAAGAGGATATATTGGTTCTTCGGGTAATGGAGAATGAAGAATTCCCGGGCTATTGTGAATATTTTATTGATGATTACAGCCGGGAAATTGTTCAAAATTACGGGCATTCCATAGATTTCGCCATTGAATTGGCGAAAAAAGACCTGGATGACTGTTTTCCCCGTGGTTTGAAAAGCGAGAATCAATCTCTCTTGTGCCTCGAGACCCTCATTGGTGGGCAGTCCACTGTTGTTGGATATTTATGGCACTCGGTGAAGAGGGAAGAAAAGTCTACTTTTATTTATGACTTTTATGTTTCAGATGAGTATAGAGGTATGGGGTTTGGCAAACAGGCTATTTCACTTCTTGAAAATAAGATGATCTCTATTGGAATTAATCAGATTAAACTAAGAGTTGCCTATCACAATGAGCGGGCGCTCAAACTATACAAAGATGTCGGTTTTAGTATTACCGGTTTTAATATGTCTAAAAAATTAAAAGAAGATTAAGAGTATCTGCACAGTTTTTTCATAAAGTGATCAGCATTAGGGGATATCATGAAATTTGAGTATAGGGAATTGGAAGAGGCTGTTGAGAAGAAAATAATAACAAAAGATCAGCTCGATAATCTCGTTCTGTTAAAACAACGCTCACCACAAAACAATAAGATCATGAATTTATTATATTATAGTGGAGCATTGCTGGTAATTTCTGCACTTTCCTGGCTCATGAAATCAAGTTGGGATAGCTTTGGGGGAGGTGGTATATTTGTACTGACCTTGATTTATATTATTTTTTTCCTGATCTGTGGTATTTACTTACAATCTCATAAGCAATATGAAGTTCCTGCCGGATTGTTATTCAGTATAATAATTTGTCTCATCCCGTTGTTAGTTTTTGGTCTTCTAAAATATTTAAATCATTGGCCTTCCGATTTAAGATATGGTGATTTCTATTTCTGGATTAAGGGTAAATGGGTCATATTGGAAATAAGCGGAATACTTGTAGGATTGACCATTTTTTATTTTATTAAATTTCCATTTTTATTGGCACCGATCTCTTTTGGTCTTTGGTTTTTATCTATGGATATTGTTCCTTTGATTTTTCAAACCAATTCAATTACCTGGACAGATCGTAAATACATCTCTCTCATATTTGGAATGCTAATCTTAATTGCAGGATATATAACTCATAAAAGATCTGATGAGAAATATTCTTTCTGGTTATACTTATTTGGCCTCTTAACTTTGACTTCCGCTCTTTCAATTTTTTATAACTCGAATAACCTAATGTTCATTGTATTTTTTGTTGTGAATTTAGGATTTATTCTATTTTCACTCATTCTGGATCAAAAGGTTTTTTTAGTTTTTGGCAGCATTGGCCTTATGGAATTTTTAGGCCGGTTTTCTTATAGATTTTTCAAGGGTACAGTGTTCTTTCCATTTATTCTTTCTGCTATAGGAATCGTTTTAATCATTATCGGTATCTACTATCAGAGGAATCAAACGAAAATAGATACGTATTTTGAAGAGAATATGCCTCAATTTTTTAAACGCTTTAAACCTTGAACAAACATTCTTAAAACTCTACTTTAATACCCCATATAATTGGTAATAAAATATATTTCTGTATCAACAGATTGAACCCCAGAAACTTTTAAAGCCGCTTCTTTACACTGCTCAATATTCTGTTCGACTGTAACTGTGCCTTTAATGGAAACATCACCGTTGACGCATTCCACATCGAGAATATCAACGGGAATATTGTGTTCGTATAATAGGGCAATAATGACTTCCTGTGCGATAAATTTATCGTCCAGTTTCTGTTTCAGCTCATCAGGATCGTATTGTAGACATTTGCATTTGTTGAGAACTTTTATTGTTTCTACGGTGGAATCCAAGCCCAGGTTATCGGTTTTAATAATCAAATCGTATAGTTCGGGATCCTTCCAGTTGTGTTCGAAAAAAAATTTGTGGAAGCCGCTTCTGTCTTTATCGTTATGGGCAATAATTTTTTCAGCACTTTTATGATCACATTTCAAGGTTTCCGAAACATGCTCTATTCGCGATTCCAATGATGAGATGATCCGAATGTTGAGGACACCTGGTATACCACGAAGAATCAATTGTGCACCACGGCCGCAAATAACGCAGTTTCCCTCTTTGGAATTTTCAAATACAGTCGTTTTCAGGTAACGCAGGTAACGATCTTTGCCGGATTTGAAATATTCGAAAAAACCAGGACTTTTCTCATCATATTTTTCAAAGCTGACATTTGGAATACCGAATTTTCCATACTGAGATTCTAAAGATTTTTTATCCAGAAATTTATAATCGAGCTCAGATGCCAATCTTTCAGCGATCTCCTTACCAAGACTTCCATATTGTCTCGAAACAGTAATAATGCTCATAATAACCCTCCTAAAAAAAATGCTTCTACTTTAAATATAATTTGAATTAAAAAAATCTGTAACATTTTTTTAAATTTTCTGTTTTAATAACAATATGGAGGAATAATATTCTCATGGAATCGAACCTGGAAAACAATAATATTGAAAAAGAATGTCAAGAATTGAATAAACTGACAAATGAAATAAAAAAAGTTATCATCGGTCAGGACTATCTGATTGAACGACTTATCATAAGTCTTCTCTGCAATCAGCATGTACTGATCGAAGGTGTACCGGGACTTGCCAAAACTCTCACAGTAACGACTCTTTCAAGCGCTATAGATACTTCGTTTAAAAGAATTCAGTTTACACCGGATCTATTGCCGGCGGATCTGCTGGGGACCTTAATATACAATCCCAAGAGTGGTGAATTCACAACTAAAAAGGGACCTCTCTTCACAAATATGGTACTGGCAGATGAAATCAACAGAGCTCCTGCAAAAGTCCAGAGCGCACTGCTGGAAGCCATGCAGGAGAGACAGATCACCATTGGTGAAGAGACCCATAAGCTGGACGATCCCTTTATGGTGCTGGCAACACAGAATCCGGTTGAGCAGGAAGGGACCTATCCACTACCGGAAGCCCAGGTCGACCGCTTTATGATGAAGATCATTATCGACTACCCCAAAAGAGATGAAGAGTTGAGAATTCTGAGGGAGCAGGCATCGATTAAAAAAGAAAATGCCGTACAGGCAGTAATGACGCCCGATGATATAAAAAAATTGAGGACACTCGTAGATATAGTTTTTTTGGATGAAAAAATTGAAGAGTATATTGTGGATCTTGTATTCGCAACCAGGGATCCCGAAAGTTACGGATTGAATATAAGTGATCTCATTCAATACGGGGCTTCTCCCAGAGCTACTATCTATTTGACCATGGCTTCAAAGGCTCATGCTTTTATCAACGGCAGATCATATGTAACTCCTCACGATGTGAAATCAATTGCCTATGATGTTTTGAGACACAGAATAATTGTCTCATATGAAGCGGAAGCGGAAGAAAAAAAATCAGAAGATATTCTCAAAATGATTCTCGATACAGTCAAGGTGCCATGATAGATAAAGAACTCGCTGCTAAAATCAGAAGGATTCAGATTAAAACCGGGAGAAATGTCAGCAGTACTTTTGCCGGTGAATACACTAGTGCCTTTAAAGGGCACGGTATGGAGTTTGAAGAGGTCCGCGCCTATCAACCGGGAGATGATATCAAATCAATAGATTGGAATGTCACAGCGAGAACAGGTGAACCTTTTATCAAGCGTTTTCGTGAGGAACGCGAATTGACTGTTTTGCTGATGGTAGATCTCTCCGCATCGGGAAATTTCGGTTCTACAGGAAAAAAGAGAAATGATATAGCTGCTGAAATATGTGCTGTTTTATCATTTTCTGCAGTTCGTAACAACGACAGGGTTGGTCTTCTGGTTTTTACAGATCATGTAGAGACATTTATTGCACCGGGAAAAGGAATGACCCACATCATGAGGATTATCAGAGAAATTCTGGCTTTTAACCCACGGGGTAAGGGAACGTCGATTGAAAATGCCCTGACTTATTTGGGTAAAGTTCAAAAAAAGAATGCTGTCGTTTTCCTCATTTCTGATTTTATCGATAGCGGATATGAGAAGAAATTAAAAATTATGGCAGAAAAGCACGACCTTGTAGCCTTGTCTGTCACAGATCCTCTGGAAAGCGAACTTCCCGATTGCGGACTTGTGACAATAAGAGATGGAGAAACAGGATACTTCAGAACAATAGACAGTTCCAGCAAGACCGTAAGAAAAGAATGGAGAAAAGCTTCCATATTGAGAGTTGAAAAGCTTAGAAAAGAGATGGTTTCCTGGGGGTTGGATTATGTTCATCTCAATACCGGTAAAGACTGGGTACATTCACTTTCTCTTTTTTTTATGAATAGAAAGCACAGAATAGAGGTCGGAAAATCGTGAAAAGGTATATTATTCTTATATTATTTCCCGTATTTCTCATCTCTTGTGCAAACACGGCTTTGGAGGATACGACTGAAGTTGCCATTTTTTACTATCAATCCGATATTGGAAATTCTTTGGAGATTTCACTTCCTTCAGCAATATTGACATCATCTGATCAATTCGAAATTGAAATAAATATATATTATAATGAAAAATATCTGCTTGAACTCCCGGACTGGGATTCTTTGAAAAATTCTCTGAATATCATTGAAGTTCGAGATTCCCCTATATCAGAAGAGGAATCTGGTGCATTGAAAAGACACCTGGTTCTGGAGCTGGATAATTTGCTTCCCGGAGACTATCTTATCAATCCTCTGGAGTTCTTTTTATACAGAGATAGTGTATTAACCGATTCTATCGTCAGTGACTACATCCCTCTTAAAATTGAAAGCAATTTGATTGGTGAAACAGAAGAAATAATCGATGATCTCGATGCTGAAATTTTTAAACTGAATTATCCACTGATATTTATTGTCTTCCTGTTAATTGGTCTTATTGCCTATTTTGTAATTATTAAAACTCAAAAATACCTTCATGAACGGAATATTGATTCTATTGACTTTCAAGTACCTTATGAACTGAGAATTAAAAACTGTATTGATGTAAATCCTAGAGATTTTTATTCTCAATTGAGTCAAATCCTCAGAGAATATCTAGATAATAGTTTGTTTTTATCAGTTCAATCACAAACAACTGAAGAGTTTGCTGCGCAGTGCCTCCATTCTCCTTTAATTGATCAATGGCTCAAAGAACAGCTAATTACCTTTTTGAAGAGAGCTGATGAGAATGCTTACGGCAAGAGGAAAGAATCTGCAGTGCAGATGGATGGTGATAAAATTTTTTGCATTGATTTTATCGAGTATGTAGACAAAAAAATAAAAGAGGAGGCTGCTCGATGACATATGAAGCTCCCTGGGCTTTTCTCTTATTGCTGATTGTCCCGTTTGTATTTTTTTATAGAAGAGCGGGAGGTAAATCGAGAGGAACAGATTTTTCATCAGTCACTCAGGATTATCACATTCCGATTACAATAAAACAGAGATTATCACAAGCGCCCTATGTTCTCTATATGATTGCTTTGATCCTATTAATTATCGCCCTTGCCCGTCCAAGGGAGGGGTATGATACGGTCCGGGAAGTGACAAATGGTATAGCCATTAATATGGTTCTCGATCGTAGTAGCAGTATGGGTACCCAGGTAAAAGCAGATGGCAGTAAAAATAGACTCGATGCTGTAAAAGAAGCTTTTGTAAGTTTTATTGGCGGAGATGGAAAAGATCTGACAGGAAGAGATAACGATCTTATCGGTTTGATTACCTTTGGACGATATGGAGAAACACTTGCACCTCTCACACTGTCTCATGATACTCTTATCGCATTTACTGAAACAATTAAGCTGATAGAAAACAGAGAGGAGGACGGCACCTCAATTGGAGATGCTCTTGCTTTAGCCGCAGCAAGACTTCAAGATACTGAAAGTATAAATAATTCAGCCGATTATACTATAGAGAACAAGGTTATCATTCTTTTGACAGATGGCCAGAATAACGGGGGCACTGTCAGTCCGATCGATGCGGCATATCTCGCTGCTCAGTGGGATATAAAATTGTACACTATTGGATTTGGTGCGGGCTATTACAGAAATGCTTTTGGTATGATCAAGAAGATTCCCGCAGGTTATGGCGTCGATGAAGAAACTCTTCAGAAGATGGCTGATATTACTGAGGGAAAATATTTTTCTGCAGATTCTGAGGAGTCTCTGGCAGAAATTTACAGAGAAATAGACGGACTGGAAAAAAGCCGCATAGAAACATTTACCTATAAAAATTACAATGAAAAATATTTACCCTTCGCCTTTAGCGGATTGATTCTGATGCTTTTGGCTTTCATTCTCTCTTCGACATGGCTCAGGAGGGTTCCCTGATGTTACATTTTCAAAATCCTCCTTATTTTATGCTTCTTTGGCTCCTTTTGCCTCTTACATTTCTACTCTATTATGCTATGAAAAAAAAACGTTTGTCCTTAAGGGTATTTACAGGAGGACTGGAATCTTTTGAAAACAACTTTCAGCTGAAAGGCTTTGTGGTTTCGGCGATACTTCTATTTTGTTCTATTACCTTTCTTGTAATAGCGCTGACCAGACCCTCCTGGAATCAACAAACAAGAATCGTCGAGAAAAGAGGTCGCGATGTTGTTTTTTTAATTGACGTCTCAATCAGTATGCTTGCAGATGACTTGATTCCCAACAGGCTCGAGCGTGCAAAACTGGCAATTAAAGATGCTGTGAATACACTTGAAGGAGACCGTGTCGCTCTCGTAGCATTTGCAGGTTCCGCTGTGGTCAAAACTCCTCTTACCAATGATTACAGTTTTTTTATCTCATCAGTAGATAATCTCAGTGTCAACAGTGTTACTAGAGGAGGCTCTCTCATCGGAGATGCCATTAGATATGTGAATGGCAATGTTCTCGATAACAGTGCCAAAGCCTACAAAGATATTATCCTGATCACCGATGGTGAGGATCATGAGAGTTTTCCTCTCGAAGCGGCAGCTGAAGCAGATAATAAAGGAATACGGATTATTGCCATTGGTCTAGGTGATGAAAACAAAGGAAGAAGAATCCCCATAACAACAGATAGAGGTTCCGAGTTTCTCATGTTTGAAGGTCAGGAAGTATGGAGTAGACTCGATGCTGAGACTCTGAGGAAAATTGCCGGAGCAACTGAAGGTGGTAAATACCTCAATGTCTCTACAGGAACTTTCGACCTGGCGGAAATTTACGGGTCGCTGATTGCCGGTTCAAAAAAAACATCCTATGAAGAAGACACAGTGACGATTTATGAAGAGAAATTCCAATTTTTTCTCTTTATAGCAATCCTTTTTATGACATTTTCCTTATTTCAACCTTTTAGAGGGATTAAACACCTTATTAGTCATAACGATTGGAAAAAAATAAAAAATTGGAGGAAAAAATGAGAAAAATCATTGTCATCAGTTTTCATCTCATTTTTTTGTCTTTTTCTTTAATGGCTTCCGGATCAATGGAATTAGATAATGATCAGATCAAATTCAATGAAGCTTTAGAATCTTATAAACAGAATGACTTTAAAAAAACAGAAGAAATATTAAGTGAAATAAATGATAATATTTCTGCAGATTTAGAGAGAAAGACCTTGATTCTTAATGGAAATAATGCTTTTCAGTTGAGTGAAAATCTTTTAACTAATCCGGATGAAACAGAAAATGCACTGAAGAACATAGAGAAAAGCATCGGTTATTACAAACGAATACTACAAATGGAAAAAGAAAATACAAGTGTGTCCAGCAATTTGGAACTCGCCATGCTTAAACGTGAAGAGATC
>JADGDJ010000300.1 GCA_016744925.1 Spirochaetaceae bacterium | reverse complement strand
GAAGTTCGTTCATTCTCTTTTAACAGGGGATCAATCTTCTTCTTTCGGGGGTAATTGGCATGATCCAATCCCAGAACGATAACATTCTTGTTTTTCAGGGCATAAACATCATCCAGATCATAGAGAGAAAATCCCCCTGGTTTCAGACTGAGTTCTGAAGCGGAAAATCTCAACTCAGACACCTGTTCGACAAGCAATTCATAGGCATCAACGATAATGTCCAGTTCTGAATACTGACTGATAACTGACATAAGATCCGCTATTCCGGATAAAACCTTTTCGTAGAAAATTTTATCCAGTTCTGATTTTTTCTCACCCTTACTTTTCATACGCAGTGATGCTTCTGTTTTCTTTAAAAACTCTACATTATCAGTGTTGCTGTTCTGTTTCTCTTTCAGATTAGTTAAAAACTGCTCAAAACAGGCAAAATGTTTACAGAGAAGACCCTTATCGAGATAAACAGGAACATAATCGTGTAATTGATAGATCTGTGTAGCATATGTGTCGTAATCGAGAGCGACGAAGACTGTATTTTCGCTGGTCAGTCCTTTATCCCCCATCCATTTGAATGCCTTATTGATAGTCCCTGATGCAGTTATGGAACTGGAACATTCCACTCGGGAATAATCGATTGTAATATCGCTTATGGAAAGATTCTCGATTTTTATTTTCTCTTTCAGCAGTATCAGAAGATCAGCTTCTCTCCCAGTAATTTCAAACTCACTGAGAAGTAACAACTCAATCCCTGTAAAAATAGAGTCATATCGCCCTTCTGTCACACGATCAATAACTGAATTGAGTATTGTGGAATAACCGTGAATAACTTCATCTTTGTAAAGATTAAATAATTCGCGAAGGGAATCCTCTTTCCTGATATGTGGCAATTTAAAAGCCACCCTATCGTTCTCTTCGAGACTGATATCCAGTACTTCCAGAGTTTTATGAATCAGAAGACGATTTCCCCGGTACACCATGGAATCATAAAAATAATTATCTTTACTGAGGTGTTTCCGGATTCGGCACATTCTCAGATCTATCTGATGGATGGAATAGGCTTCTATCTCCTCATTTTCAAAGAGAAAAAGAGGATGATTGTAGAGCTCTGTAACAAAATCGCGAAAACGGGCAGCGGCAAAACCAAGATTGGGATTCCTGTGGATATATTGTTTCGACATACTGATACTGCTGCTGATTACATAAGTTTTACTGATCATCTATTTACTCCGATATACTATAGATTTTGGCATATGAATTGCTTTGCCTACAAGTAATTTTTTATTATCATTCCCCTGACCTTGTACTACACTGTTGTTACGATGATAAGGCTACCAGAATGCCATATAGTGTCACTGTCCTCAGGATAATGTAAGACTTGTTGTAGTATTCACAATAATGGAAGAGAATATATGTGAAGAAATATAATAAACATCCTCTGAGGAGCATTTATGGCAAACGAAGAAAAAGTTAAGTCCCGACGCATTTTAGAAATCGACAGACTTATCAGGGAGAAGATATACCTCAATGCAACTCAACTGGGTGAGAGGCTGGAGGTCAGCAGCCGAACAATAAAAAGAGACATCGATGAGCTTCGTTTGTTCCTTGGAGCCCCCGTTGAATACGACCATAATCACAGAGGTTACTATTATACAGAAGATGACTGTAGGACATTTGCTTGAAGTTAAGAGAGGGGTGTTATCCTGGGGCAAAGATGTTGAGGTTGTCGGACCGGTTGAGTTACGGGATATGATTCGGAGTAAATTGAAATGTCTAGAAATGGTATAACATTCCGAGAGCATACAAAAGATATGTTTCTCTGAAATAAGTACCTTCATGGTATACCGTTTCTGGGTTTATAAAATAAAGACATTTACAGTTGCGTCCAACTTTTATCTCCATTTTTGTATATCATTGTTAAACTATTTATGAGAATTATAGATCCTCAATTAATTGCTTTAACAGTCAACAAGAGGAAAGGTCATTTTGACAATGCACCCCTCCCTGTCTTTTCTGCTGTTTATTGATATTGTCCCTTTGTATTTTTTAATTATCCCGTACACGAGAGAGAGGCCTAAACCGGTATTAACACCATTATGAGATTTTGTTGAATAGAAAGGTGTGAAATAGTCTTTACTGATGTCTATTCCCGCTCCTGTATCTTTTATCAAAATTTCCAAAAAGTTCTCATTATTGACATATTTTCTCTCGATCGTTATATCAATATCTCCATCTTTTTGGATTGACTCAAAACTGTTCTTAATGATGTTCAATAAGGCCTGTTTGAATTCATTTTCATTGATATAGACAATATTGTTATTATTTTTCTCAGTCAGATTAATATTGATATTTTTCAGTTTCGCATTAACACTCAACAGATCTATCATTTCCCTGACCAAGTCGTTGATACTGGCATTTTCCGGAGAAACTCTTTCCAGATTGGTAAAATTCTGAAGATTACTGACAATTTTGGTTATATAGCTGACTTGTTTGGATAATTGGTTAACGATTTTGAGGAGATCGGGCTCACTGTACCTGAATCGTATGTTCGTAAGATAATTGCTGATAATCTCTAAAGGATTA
This sequence comes from Spirochaetaceae bacterium, assembly GCA_016744925.1. Taxonomy (GTDB): domain Bacteria; phylum Spirochaetota; class Spirochaetia; order DSM-2461; family DSM-2461; genus Spirochaeta_F. Next base: position 2,027 of record JADGDJ010000300.1, on the reverse strand, counting down.
TTGATCTCATGGGCGACTCCGGCAGATAACAAACCGACGGATGACAACTTTTCCGATAGATGATTATTCTGCTGTAAAGAATCATATTCGGTAATATCATAAAATATAAGCATTGATCCTATCTTGTCATTCCCGTCATAAATGGGAGAGCAATGTACATTGTATATGCCACTGGTATCATTGATATTCAGAGATAAGTGATAAATCGTATTTTCATCATTTTTTGACAATTGCTTTAATATAAGATTCTTTGTAGTGATAATTGTTTTGTCTAATAATGATTCTCCAGGTTTCTCGATATAATCATTTATATCAATATTAAAACTATCAATGAAATATTTGTTGGCGAGTTTCAGTATGCCGTCATTGTTGAGAATGATTAAATTAACGGGAAGGTTTTCTAGTATCGCTTCATTGTATTTTATCAAATGGTAAAAAGAATCTGAAGAAGTATTAATCACGGGAGTTTCGGAAAGTTGCGTATAAGCCATTTTAATGATCTGCATCCTGCCGATGCTTTGAACATATTCGGTCAGAACATTAGTACCGTATCGTATAATTGATACTCTGTCGCATATATCGAAAGCCCAATCGATTTTATGGGTCATGATAATGATACAGCAGCCGTCGTCTTTCAATTCTCTGAGAATATTTTTGAGTCTGGAGTAGTATTCAACGGATAATTTATCCAAAGACTCATCCAGAATGAGTATTCTTGGACTATTTTTAATTTTCGCCAGAATTGAGACCAAAGCCCGTTCGGATAAAGTTAGATCTTTAGTTATCTTATCAACATCGAGATCAAAGCCATAATCCCTTAAATATTTCTCTGCCATATCATGGAGTCGTCCCTTCAGGGACAGAGAAAAAAAAGGAGAACTGTTGTCACAAAAAAACAAATTTTCCGCAACTGTAAAATAGGGATTCAGCATTAATTGCTGATGTACGAATTGTATTCCTGTTCGCAGAGCGACTTTGGGCCTGATAAAGCTGAAATCTTTATTATCAATATTTATGGTACCGGATTCCGGTTTTTTCAATCCGCACAAAATTAAACCGATACTCGATTTTCCAGCGCCATGCTCTCCGATTAATGCATGGATGCTGCTACTTTTAAAACTGATATTTATACCATTTAAAGCTCTAACTTTATTAAAATTCAATCGGATGTTTTTAATATCAATAATATTATCAGACATCTTTCGCTATTCCGTATTTTTTTAATTTAAGATAAAGGGTGTTGCGGCTCATTTGCAGATATTTGGCAGTTTCGGATTTGTTATTATCTGTTTTTAACAAAACCTTCTTTATTAATTCCTTTTCCCTTTGCTGGACAATGTTTAAAGAATTGTTGTTCTTTGATCCGCTCAATTCAAAACTCGGAGGCAGGTCTTCAATTCTGATTTCATCATTTTGTGAAATCGTTGCCGCATATAAAAGGGCATTTTTAAGTTCCCGGATATTGCCCGGCCAATGATAATTTATAAATATATGATTGACCTGTCCCGATAATTTTTTTTTAGGATTTTTTGTATTCACACTGATTTCATCCAGTAAATCATCAATTAAGGAGTCAAAATCTTCTTTCCGATTCCTTAAAGGCAGGATTCTGAGTAGACCTCCATTCAATCGGTAAAACAAATCTTCTCTGAAAGAACCTTCTTCAACCATATCGGAAAGATTTTTATTAGTGGATGCTAGAAATCTGACATTAATTTTCCTGGTTTCTTTTCCACCGATTCGTCTCACTTCCTGATTTTGTATCACCCTCAATATTTTTGCCTGTAGAGTTTTCGGCATATCACCGATCTCATCCAAAAGCAGTGTACCGTTGTCAGCTTGTTCGAAAACGCCTATATATTCAGAAGAGGCCCCTGTGTAGGCCCCTTTTTCATGGCCAAACAATTCATTGTCAAGAAGACTCTCCGGGAATGCGGCGCAGTTAATTTTTATGAAACTTTCCGAAAGCCTATTCGAATTCCTGTATATATAATCCGCCAATAGCTCCTTTCCAGTTCCGTTTTCAC
>JADGDJ010000043.1 GCA_016744925.1 Spirochaetaceae bacterium | reverse complement strand
AGTCCATGGTTGGCATCCACACCTAGTTTTTTAAGAGTCTCTCCATGTTTATCAAATAATTCACTGAAAAAGACAGTAACCACATGACCGAAAATTATTGGATCGGACACTTTCATCATTGTGGCTTTTAAGTGAACAGAGAAAAGTACGTCTTTTGTTCTGGCATCTTCGATCTGTTCGGCTATGAATCTTCTCAGTGCATTTTTATTTAAAACGGAAGCATCGATGATCTCTCCCTCTTTCAGAGTCGTTTTTTCTTTGAGAGTTATGATCTTTCCATCGGTGCTGTTGAATACAATTTTTACATCGCCCGCTTTGGATATTTCAACAGATTTTTCACTGCCGTAAAAGTCACCACCAGACATGGAGGCGACATGGGATTTAGAATCCATGCTCCATTTCCCCATGGAGTGGGGGTTTTTCTTTGCGTAATTTTTTACGGCTTTAGGAGCTCTACGGTCAGAATTTCCCTCTCTTAAAACAGGGTTTACAGCACTTCCCTTAGCAATATCGTAATGGGCTTTTATCTCTTTTTCTTCATCAGATGCCGGATTCTCAGGGTAATCGGGCAGTTTATAACCTTTTGACTGAAGTTCTGCTATTGTCGCTTTGATCTGGGGAACAGAGGCACTTATGTTGGGTAGTTTAATTATATTGGCTTCCGGTTCTTTTACCAGTGAGCCCAGCTCGGAAAGGGCATCAGACTCTTTCTGGTTTTCATCCAGCCAATGGGGAAACTGTGCGATAATTCTGGCGGCCAGAGAAATATCTCTTGTTTCCAGCTCTATATCCGCATTCTTTGCAAAAGCCTGAACGATCGGTAACAGTGAACTTGTCGCTAAAGCCGGAGCTTCATCGGTAATGGTATAAATAATTTTACTTTTCTGTGCCATGTCATAACCTTTTTACTTGAGAATTTGATTTTACAATTTTACAAAATCGTGAAAATAATTACTAATACTTTTCACGATTCCCTATTTAAATGAACTGTCCCCGTCCTTTTTCCGCTAAACATTTACCGTTTTCCACGATTATTTCACCTCGGCTTATAGTCACTTCAGGCCAGCCAGTTATTTTCTGGTCTTTATAGGGAGTCCATCCCGCTTCTTCGTGAAGAGATTCCCGGGAAAGTTCGACCTCTTTTGAAGGGTTGAACACAACCAGATCCGCATCTTTTCCTACTTGTATATCGCCTTTGCTCTCCAGTCCGAACAGCCATGCCGGTGTTGTGCAACAGAGATCCACCCATTGATTGACTGTGATAAATCCGTCGCGGACACCACGGGAATAGATGGATGAGAAGCGCATTTCAATTGATGGAACACCGCCGGGTACTTTATTAAACGCCTCCATACCCGCTTCTTTCTCTTTTAAGGTAAAGGGGCAGTGGTCACTGGATATTGTGTGAAAGGATTCGCTGCTAAGATACTCCCACAGCTCCAGCTGATCCACAATTCCCCTAATGGGGGGAGAACAGATGGGCAGGGCGCCTTCAACCCCTTCAGCCTCAAAGACTTCATCGGTGAGACATAGGTATTGAGGACAGGTTTCCGCCGTAACATAATGGCCCTGAATCCGGGCATTTTTAACCCGTTCGATCGCTTCGGGACAGGAGATGTGGAAAATGTGAACCGGCACACCCGCGTAGGTCGCCAAATCGATCACTCTTCCCACGGCTTCAGCTTCAAGTATTGCCGGACGGCTTTTAGTGTGCCATTCGGGGCCTGTATTCCCTTCTTTGATATTTTTATCGATCAACGTTGTTATGGCATCCCAGTTTTCCGCATGAACAATGGGCAGCCCTCCCGCTTCTCCAATGGCTTCGAAGGCGAGGAGTATTTCCCCGTCGTTCAGTTTGTTGCCATATGCCATATATATCTTAAAACTCTTACATCCGGCGTCAAAGGCTGCCTGTACCTGATTCAGTTTTTTTATATCATGTGGCATAATGGTCATGTGCAATCCGAAGTCTATGATAGAACGACTTTCGGCTTTGGATTTTCTCTCTTCCAGGGCGTCGACCAGAGTCTGGTTTTCTCCTGCTTCGACAAAATCTATTATCGTGGTCGTTCCCCCGAAAGCCGCGGCCTTGGTTCCTGTATAAAAGTCGTCAGTTGATGTGTATTTCCCGATGGGCATCTCAAGGTGGACATGGGTATCTATGGCTCCCGGTGTCACCAGCCTATCAGTCGCATCAACAATTTTGTCACATTCAAGTTTCTCCGCTATGGCAATAATCCGTCCATTTTTAATACCGATATCGGCTTTATATGTTGAAGAAGCGGTTACCAGCGTACCGTTTTTAATTACAAGATCGTATGACATAAGTTAATATCCTCCATTATTAATTTAATCATAAAGAGAGAGTTTCAAAACTGTCAATGAATAAGCTTAAAAAGAACTGGATCAAAAGGGAATAATCAATCAAAATATTCACAAAGGACTGGTTTATGGAAAAGATTGATTTACTGATAATCGATGTTCAGAATGATTTTTGCGATCCAAGGGGATCTCTATTCGTACAGGGCGCTTCTGAAGATAGTCGGAATCTGGCTGAATTTATAAGAAAAAACTCTTCTCATATTAACAATATTTATATAACACTCGACTCTCATCACAATGTCGATATTGCCCACCCGGTTTACTGGATTGACGAAATAGGGAACCACCCCGATCCGTTTACTATTATTTCTGTGGAAGACATCGAAACCGGCAAATGGAAATCAACCCGTTCAAAAGATCGCAATCACGGTGAGCAGTATGTTAAATCATTGAAAGAGAAAGGCAAATACTCACTCTGTATCTGGCCTCCTCACTGTCTAATCGGTTCGTGGGGAACTCAGATTCAGGATGATGTTTTTCAAGCTCTTTGCGAATGGGAATTAAAGAATATCTCTCAGGTACAAAAAATTTATAAGGGCAATAATCCCGCAACGGAACACTACGGGGCTTTTGAAGCGGAAGTTCCTCTTGAAGGTGATGAATCGACACAATTGCAATCGCATATTATCGAAAAATTGAATAAAGCCGATAGGATTTTTATTGCCGGTCAGGCTCTCGATTATTGTGTCGCCAATTCGGCACGACAGTTATCCGGACTCGGAGAGAAGCTTGTTCTGCTTGAAGACTGTTGTTCGTCAGTGGACCCCAACTCAGGTTTATCTGATGATTTTCTGATAGAAATGAGACAAAAAGGGATGAAAACCCTCCTTTCTACTGCTTTCTAGGACAAATAGGGAACTTTTCCCTATTTACGACTGCTCTCTTCCTATAATAATTATATGGATAACATAATAAATTCAGCACGAAACAGGACTCAAATTATGCATCACTATGAAATCATTCCCTTAGAGGGCATTATATTGCAGACATTTATTGGGAATGTCTCAATAAATGATGTTGAAGAGCTTTATGCAAATGTAAGAAATGATAAGAATTTTTCAAATCAGTTTTCCATGATCACCGATTTTCGAAATTCCCATTTAAAAATCACTCTGGAAGAGATTAAACTGGCTGCTTCCTATTACAAAGAGCGCTCTAAACTCTTGGGTAAAAGAGCCATTCTCGTCAACAAATCTATCGATACAGCAAAACTTCTTACTTTTTGCGATTATCTAAAACCGGAAATTTACTTCTCAGTATACTCAACAGTCGATTGCGCATCATCTTTTATGGGTGTTAATCTTGATAGGTATTTAGAGGAAGATATTTCGATTAGAGAAGATGTCTATATTTGACACACGGGCTGTTTGTTTTAATTTCCCTATCGGGAACCTTGCAAAGAAAAAGTTTATCAGTTTTACTTTAGTGTATGAACTTCCAAACCAAATTACGAAAAGAATTTATGAGGTTTTTTACTAAATTAATTTTGGTTATTGTGTTTCTTTTTGCATCTGTAACGGTGATTGTTAATGTTGTTAATAACAATATGAATAAGAATCATAGTATAGAATTGGTAAATAAATCTTTTATAGATTTAACTGATAAAATTGCCTTGCAGATAATTTCGCATAATTCTGATAATGAATACTTGCAGGCAATACAGGACAATCATGTCAGTAGAAAACTTGTATCAAGCACGAACTATTCATTTTCGCGGACTATAAATGTTCGGTATAATTATAATATTTATGATTTGGAAGCAAATCCCATATATCAGGAATCGTATCACCTGTTACCACAATATAAAATATATTTAAATATAATTAAAGATCGAGTAAGAAATGGCTCTCCCATAAAGTATATTTTGTATCCAAGCTTTAAGACTCATACGGCGAGTTTAATTTATTACGGTGGATTATATAAAGATAAAAAACTCATAGGTTTTGATATGTATTCAATCGATATCAGCGATCTGGTTTATGCTTTATTACCAAATACCGGCGACTATGTTATTACGGATCGTTTTGACAGTATTATCGCTACTAACAATTACAAACTTTTAGAAAAAAGTCTGAATTTTAAATATGCTAAAAATTATACAATCGATACGACAAATTATCATGTCACCGGAGTTGAAAAAAATTTTTATTCTATTTATTTTCTCGAAAAAAATATCAGTCTGCGTCGATCGTATTTTATTGTTTTCTCTCTATTGCTTGTAATATTACTTGTTGTCGTAGCTTTCTCCAATAAAATTGTAAAGAAGATTGCAAAAGAAAATGCCCGCAGTTTTGAGTCCATTATTGTCGATACGAATACAGTCTCATTGGGTAATTTGGATCATCGAATCAATGAAAACCTCGATGGTGACTTTGAAAGTCTCGCAATAAACATAAATGAGATGTTGGATAAATTGCATTCTGAAATTATTTTGAATAATGAACTAAGTGAAACGAATATCATTTTTGAAAAAAGAAAGCTTGACGCTCAGTTTAACCCTCATTTTTTATATAATTCCTTAGAAACCATTCGTTATTCAATGCAGTACGATGTAAAAGGGACTGAAAAATATATTTTAGATTTAACGTCAATTTTAAGGTATTCAATTTCCAATGATATTAATTATTCTTCAGTGGAAAACGATCTAACTTATATCAATAAATATTTGGAATTATACAAATATAGATTTACAGATAAACTAACCTATTCAATTACTTGCTCAGATAAGGTCAAAGATGTATTAATTCCTAAACTAGCCATTCAGCCCCTGGTTAGCAATAGTATAAAATATGGTTTTACAGAGAGTTTGTCTGTTCGCATTGATATTACGACCGAAATGATTGGTAACTTATGTTATATTAGAGTTCATGATAATGGAGTCAGTATTACAGATGAAGTTATAAATGAGATAAATCAAATTTGTAAACAGAAAAAAAACCCGACAAACCATATTGGTGTTCATAACGTTTTAAGGCGATTTATGATCCTATATCCAGATGCAAACCTGAATGTCATGCGGGATAGTGAAGGCACAGTCTTTGAAATAACCTTTAAAAAGAAGCTGAAAACAAATGTATAATGTAATTATTTGTGAAGATGAAGATATTATTCGAAAAGGATTAATATTTAGTTTTGACTTTCAGAGTTTAAACTTAAAAATTGTAGCAGACTTTGATAATCCTGTTTCCTGTTTAGAGTATTTAACGGATCAAGACGTAGATATTATTATTACGGATATAAAAATGCCCCTTATGAGCGGGTTGGAAATGATTAGTAAGATTGAAGATAAAAAAAAGTATGAGTTTATCATTTTAAGTGGCCATAGCGATTTTGAGTATGCAAAAAAAGCAATTACCTATGGAGTTACAGAATATTTAGTTAAACCTTTAGATCATCAGTTGCTGGAGGTTTCGCTAAAAAAAGCGATTGCCAATCTTAACGATAAAAACTTGTTAAACAATACGAAATATCAAATAAAAGATTTATCAAAAGTGTATAATGATATTCATATTGAAGATCCTTTATTCCAATCAATTATTGCATTTATAAAAGATAATTATATGCATAAAATAGTTTTAAATGACGTTGCAAATAAACTAAACTATAGTATTTCCTCGATAAAAAATAAACTGAAAGAGCATGACCTTACATTCAATACAACTTTAAATCGCTATAGAATATATAAGTCTATTCAATTTATGAGTCTAAATGACTTACCCATTTATAAAATAGCAAAGATGGTCGGGTTTAGTGATTACAAGTACTTCTGTACAAAATTTAAGAGCTATACGGGGTATTCTGTTACTGAATTAGTCCAAAAAAATCAATAAATTACTCAGATTTGGCTTCTTTTCGTCTAAAGTCTATCTTTTAGTGGTATATCGCCCTGCGAATAGTGGTGGTAACATTATTTATCACTTTACAAAGGAAGGTCGAAATGAAAAGATTTTTAATGATGATTACGGCAGTACTTCTGCTGGTAAGCTTTAATGTAGCTGCCACTGGATCTCAGGATTCTAATGAAATGGGCGAAGCACCAAAAGAAGAAATGAAATTGGTTGTGTATTCACCAAACTCTGAAGGTCTACTCAATGCAGTGGAAAAACCATTCGAAGAAAAATATGGTATCGAAGTAGAAATTATTTCAGCCGGTACCGGCGAATGTCTAAAGCGTATCGAAGCTGAAAAACATGATCCACAGGGTGATGTTATGTACGGTGGAAGTTATGCAACAATTCTGGCACAAAGAGATTTGTTTTCAGATTATGTTAGTAAAAATGATTCCAAATTAGTTCCGGCATTTCGAAATGATAGTGGCTATGTAACTAAAAATACCCTCGATGGTAGTGTTATTGTTATTAACAAAACTAAATTAGCAGAAAAATTACCAGGTGTTACTATTACCAGTTATGAAGATATTATTAAATATGGAGCTCAGTTAGAAGGTCAGATTGTATCTGGAGATCCTGCAAAATCATCAAGCTCATTTGCTCATTTGACTAATATGTTAATTGACTTTGGCGGATATGAAGATGATGCTGCCTGGGCTAAGGTCACTGATATATTCAAAAATTTAAAAGTCTTAGGGTCAAGTTCCGGAGTATGGAAAGGCGTGAGAGATGGAGAATATACTATCGGTTTATCCTATGAAGATCCTTGTCTTACTTTAATCAATGACGGCGCAGATGTAGAAGTCGTTTACATGGAAGAAGGTGTTGTATTCCTGCCGGCTGGTTCTGCAATTATTAAAGACGCTAAACATCCCGAAGCGGCAAAATTATTCATGGATTTTATCACTTCTAAAGAAGTTCAGGATGTATATGGTATGACACTGACCAACAGACCCGTTTATGAAGGTGTACAAACCGCAGATTACATGAAACCTATCGATCAGATTAATGTTAAAGTAGAGGACACTATGTATGTATCTTCTCACAAACAGGAAATTGTAGACCGTTACATTGATATGTTTACAAGCTTAGACAACTAATAGTAAATAACTTTCATACACCTGAAGGAGGCTAAGGCTTTCTTTAGGTGATAATTAGTGGGGAAAAATAGTATGAGTGTAGCAATAGATATAAACCATGCATTAAAAAAATACGGGAAAAATGTAATTATTCCAGACTTGAATCTTAAAATTGAAGATGGAGAATTTTTTACATTATTGGGTCCGTCCGGCTGTGGAAAAACAACATTGTTGAGAATGATTGCCGGTTTTAACAGCATAGAAGGCGGGGAATTTTATTTTGATGATAATATCATTAATGAGCTGGACCCGAGTAAAAGAAACATCGGTATGGTTTTTCAGAATTATGCTATATTTCCTCATTTAACAGTACGGGCCAATGTTGAGTTCGGCCTAAATAACCGTGACTTTAACAAAAAAGAAATTGGTCCTATGGCTGATAAGTTTTTAAAATTAATGCAGATTTTTGAGTATAGAGATAGAATGCCGGAAAATTTATCCGGTGGTCAGCAACAGAGAGTCGCTCTGGCAAGAGCGCTCGTTATTACGCCTGATGTTCTTTTAATGGATGAACCTTTATCCAACCTCGATGCTAAACTTCGTCTTGAAATGCGACAGGCGATAAGGGACATACAAAAAGAAGTTGGAATCACTACGGTGTATGTAACTCATGATCAGGAAGAAGCCATGGCTATCAGTGATAGGATAGCTGTTATGGAATTGGGTGAAATTCAGCAAATCGGTACACCCCAGGCTATTTATCATCGTCCCGTTAACGAGTTTGTTGCAAGTTTTATCGGGCGGACTAATTTTATTACCGCTGATTGTGATAAAGATGAAGTAGATGTTTTAGGACATAAAGTCAGAGTAAAAGACTTAGACTACAAAGGTAAGGTTAAAGTTTCTATCAGACCTGAAGAGTTTATGCTTACCGATGATACAAACACAATTAAAGCGATAATAAAAGATACTATTTTCTTAGGTCTTAATACCCATTTTTTTATGGAACTGCCAAATAAGCAAATAGTAGAAATTATAAAAGAGAGTATGATTGATAGTAAAATCGAGACAGGTAAAACAGTTTACCTGACTATCAATGTAGATAAAGTGAATGTGTATACAGAAGACGGTACTAATAATTTGGTGATTGCTCATGAAAATTAAAAAATCAAAAGTAAACTTGTGGTCTTCAACAACCTTAAGCTTACTGATCCTATATACGATTTTTTTAATAATACCTCTTATAATGTTATTATCGGAATCATTTATAGACAGAGATACAGGACAATTTACTCTGGACAACTTTCAAAGGTTCTTTGGAAAAAAATATTATTATTCAACCTTGTTTAACTCTTTTAAGGTCACTGTTTTAGTTACAGCTATTGCTGTAGCCTTAGGTACCACCCTGGCATATTTTTTTGCGAGATTTGAAATAAAAGGAGCTAAAACTCTTAGAATCCTGGTTATATTGTCGAGTATGTCTGCTCCATTTGTCGGAGCTTATTCCTGGATATTATTATTGGGAAGAAATGGAGTTGTGACTAAGTTTTTCGAAGGATTATTCGGAATTCAAATGCCGGATATTTATGGCTTTAAAGGTATTTTGCTCGTATTGTCCTTACAACTCTATCCACTTATTTTTCTCTACGTTTCAGGAGCTTTTTCAAATGTAGATAACTCACTGCTGGAAGCATCGGAGAACTTGGGCTGTACCGGAGTAAAAAGATTTTTTAAGGTTATAGTTCCCTTAATTTTTCCAACGGTTTTAGCTGGTGCATTACTTGTATTCATGAGATGTTTTAGCGATTTTGGTACTCCCATGTTAATTGGAGAAGGGTATCGTACATTCCCTGTTACTATTTATGATGCCTATATGTCAGAATTAGGGGGAAACAATGGTTTTGCGGCGAGTATCGCCATAATTGCAATCATCGTTACCTTAGTGATCTTTTTAATACAAAAACATATTGCTAATAAAAATGCTTTTACCATGAATAGTATTAATAAAATAAGACCTGTAAAAATTGAGGGTATTCAGAATTCTTTGATACATATATATGCCTATTTGTTAATTGCACTATCTATAGCACCACAGGTATATGTCATTTATACATCCTTCAGGAATGTTAACGGGACTGTATTTACCAGTGGCTATTCATTAAATAGTTATGTTATAGCTTTTTCCAAGATGGGAAATGCTATAAGAAATACTCTAATTATTCCTTTGATATCATTGACGTTTGTTTTAATTTTTGCAGTATTCATCGCTTATTTAGTCGTGCGAAAGCGATCGAAAATTACAGCGGTAATCGATACGGTTTCTATGGTTCCCTATATTGTTCCCGGTATTGTTGTGGGTATTGCATTATCAAACACATTCAGCCGGCCACCAATGGTTTTAACAGGCAGTATGACGATTATGGTTATAGCTCTCATCATTCGGCGTTTGCCCTATACAATCCGTTCGAGTGTTGCAACCTTACAGCAAATACCCATGTCAATTGAAGAAGCGTCTCTTTCATTAGGGGCCAGTAATGTAAAAACATTTTGGAAAATTACAATTCCCATGATGTCTGCCGGTATTATTTCCGGAGCAATTTTATCTTGGATAACTATGATTTCAGAATTGGCTTCGGCTATTCTACTGTATACCGGTAAAACAAGAACTCTGACGATTGAAGTGTACACTCAGGTTCTAAGAGGAAATTACGGTGTAGCAGCCGCCCTTGCCTCGATTCTCGCAGTGTTAACGACTTTATCTTTAGTACTCTTTAACAAGGTGAATAAGGGGCGGGATCTGTCAATGTAATGCTTTCTCAAAGAACATCAGTTATCCGGAATACCCAGACCATCTGGTGTTCTCCTTCACCCCAATAGTCTTTCATAAAAAAGGTCGGTTCGCCGATCTTTTTTTTCCAGAATTGTTGTGAAATTTTATAACCGCTATCGAGACAGACCTCTTCTACGGCGTTCTTTTTTAACTGGTCTATTATCGTATGCCAGAGTTGAGAACCGATCCCCCTATTCTGAAATTCGGGATGGACATAGACGCCTTTAATCTCCTTAAGATGCTGTAGATTATTGGGAATATTGTTACTGACAGTTGTATTCATTGTACCGTATGCTATGGTGCCGATAAACTCTCCATCATTAGTAGCGAGAAAAAGTAGATCTCCGGGATGATTGAAAATCTCCATCTGGTGATCCACTTCTCCGATAATCCCTTCCGGATCATTGATCCCGTTTTTTGCAAAAGTGTCTGTAATCGTCAATAAATAGAACCGGCGGAGTTTTTCCCGATCGGTTTCATCGACTTTATGTATTTGAATATTCATTTTTGAGTAAACCCATGATATAGATCGATTCGAAACGGCCGTCGACTTGTACGCATTCTCGCAAATGCCCTTCGACAACAAATCTATTTTTTTCATAAATGGTTTTCGCAAGCACATTATGGTCTCGCACATCGAGCCACAGTCTGTGAAAGTCCAGATCTTCAAAAACCAACACTTTTATCAGCTGAAGAGCCTCCTGGCCATAACCCTTTCCTTTTTCTGTAATAACAAGTCTTTTTAATTCGGCACACTTATGGATGCCAGAAAAACCAGCAAGAATGGTGTAGCCAACAGGTCTCTTTTCCTGTTCACTAAAGATAAGCAGATGCCTGATATCGCTCTCTCTAAGAGAATTTCTATGCCTAACATAACTCCAATGGTCAACGAAAGAGCTGTTGGCGGGGTCGGTCTCTGCTTCCAGTACATAAGAGATGTCACTCTCTTTGGTCTCTTTTAGAATTAGACTCATAAGGAAAAATTCTCACCCAATGCATTCAAGGCTTTGCCGGTCAGCCTCTGTACTGTCCAGCCTTTCATCGGTTCCGCGCCGATAGATTTATAGAATTCTACAGCCGGGGTATTCCAGTCTAAAACAGACCATTCAAGACGACCGTAATTCCGTTGAACTGTCAGTTCCGCCAGATATGAGAGCATCACTTTTCCGAAGCCTTTACCCCTCATTTCCTCGACAACAAAAAGATCTTCCAGATATAATCCCGGTTTTGCGAGGAAGGTGGAGAAATTTTTGAAAAATAGAGCCATGGATACAGCTTTATCCTCATATAGTCCGATGAGAATTTCAGCGGCTTTTGTTTCTCCGAACAGGTGTTCTTCGAGCAGTTCTTCCGTAGCGGCAAACTGATGCTCCAGATTTTCGTAGACAGCCATTCCCTTAATAAAATCATATATTGATGGAATATCATTTTTCTCGGCAAATCTGATTTGAAATCCTTCAATTTTAGTTTTAATCAGTGTATTCATGAGCAGAGTCCTTTTGTGCTTGAGGCATTGCTTTCTGACCCGGTGGACAGGCATATTTCCTTATCTCGTCGGCTCTGTCAGGGTAGCTTAGGGTTAATTCCTCTTCAGTACCACCGGTAAACATCCCCTCTTTGAAACCGGGAGCCATGGTGCATCCGTAGAGGGAATATATTCCACCCTCGATGAGATGCCCTGCCTGCCATACTCCCGCTGGAACTGTGAATTGAAACCTTTGGTCTTTTTCGAGGTCATTACCCAATAGAACGTCTTCCGATGTGCCGTCGGGATAGAGCAGTATCAGATTAAGAGGGTCTCCTCCATAAAAATGCCAGATTTCATCTTCAGTCAGTTTATGAAAGAGGGATTTGCTGTCCGGTTCGTTGCAGTATAAACCGATTATGGCAGTACCTTTTCCCGAATCATATGTCTGCTTAAAAAGCGTTCCTTCTACGGGGAGAGGTTTGAGATCATATTGTTTTATAATTTTCTCTATTTCATTCATTTTTTAAAACCCAGTTCAGAAAATTATAATGTGCTTTCCAGGAATAGCTGCCGTATCCTCCGGCCATTGTGTAGGCAGAGGGAATACTTCTCGAATCGAGAAATCCAAAGATCTGTTGATCCCTTTCCAGCATCTGCTCTTCAGTCAGTTTCATAGTATCCGTAGAAAGGAGTTCATCCTTTTCATAAGGATCGACGCCCAATAGAATAATGGCCAGATCCGGTTTGCCAAAACGCTCTTCCATCTGAGATAATCCCTCTTTCATCCGGGGGATATAGCTGTTTTCCTCTTCTTTTCTTAACTCAATATCTATATCTGACTTACAATAGGCCCGGTTGAAATTTCCCTGTGCATCGTATTCAGGTTCGTCGAGAGGCCAGCCATCGGCCATATGCACACTTAGTGTTTTTATAGAATCAAAATTTCCCGCAATATCCGCGGTGCCATCGCCTTTATGGGCATCAACATCTATAATCCATATGTTTTCAGCACTTCTTTCTGCCAGTATTCTGGCTGCTGCTATCATTATATCATTTGTAGGACAGAAACCGTGACCAAAATCTCCATGACCGTGGTGCATTCCACCCCCCATGAAGTAACAGAAACCTGTTTCCAAAGCTTTTCGGGTAGAATAATATGTACCCGCACAGCTATTCAGGATCTGTTGCAATAAATCAGATAAAGGTGCTACAGCTGTCTCCGGTTTGTATCTATTGAAGGATCCATCGGGATTAACAAGTTCATAAGCCTTTTTGAGACAGGCATCGGGAGAGTCGGAAAAGAGAGACCGTAAATAATTCTCTGAATGGATTCTCTCCAGGTCTTCCCGGCTGATATTATAGGGATTTAATGTTTTAAGCCATTGATCTTTGAGTTGAAATAATTCTGAATCTTCGAGTAACGCTTCAATGGTTTTTGTCTTTCGTGATTTTAATGCAGGTATCTCAATTCCGAACATTTTAAGATTTATGATGCTTTTTTCATCATAGATAATCTCTTTCATTTCTCACCGCCTAAGAGTGATCATACAACGATTTCTAAAGTTAGAAAAACTGATTAAGACATTTTTTCCCTATAAGCATAGAATGTAGACTCTTTGAATCATATACTTACATCATATGAGAAATTTTTTGAGTTTCATCGGTTATGAAAATTCTTTGAAAACAAAGGATAAATTTACTTATATTATAAATGCCAGCAGTCTTTTCCTGGTTTTTCTCTTCTCAATTTTTTTTATTGTATTGGTTAAACATGTATGGATTAACTCCATTACACTCTTGTGTTTTACCATTTTATCCCTTGTTTTTGTTTTATTGAAAAAAAAGAGATATAGATTAGCAAAGATTTTTTTAATTTCAGGTTTTCTCTTTCAGGAATGCACCCTTGTCTTTTTATGGTTCCCTGTAGAAGCAAATTTTAATTATTTCTTTTTTATAGTCACTCCCATTTCTTTTTTTATTTACGATTTTGAAATAAAAGAGGAAAGGACTCCCATTGTTATCGTGAATCTGTTGGCAGTGCTTTTACTGTTTGCCAGTGAGACCATCCCCATGGCTGCACCTCAAGTGTCTCTATCGGAAAACCTCCTATTACTGTTCAGTGGTTTATCAGTAATTTCCACGCTAGGCTCAATTTTTATTGTCTATTATTTTTATGCGCGGAATCTCTCTATGAGTCGCAGAGAGTTGAGCCGTCTGGCAGAAACTGATTATTTGACGGGAACTTTTAACAGACGTATTTTATACCGCGAAGGAGAAGCTCTATTTTCATATTGCAAAAAAAAGAGCTACAATTTTGCGTTCATCATCTTTGATATAGATCACTTTAAAAAAGTAAACGATCAGTATGGACATCCCGCAGGAGATGAGATTCTTATACAATTGACGCGGTTGATTTCTGCCAATATCAGGCATAGTGATGTGTTCGGCAGATACGGAGGAGAGGAATTTGCTCTCATCTTGAAAGAAATTTTAACAGAGACCAATATCGATGTTGCACAGAATCTAAGGAGAATTATTGAAGATAATGTCTTTATTATATCGGAAAATCTAAAGGTTAAGATAACAGTCAGCATGGGAGTCGCTTCTTTTTCCGAAGATCAGAAGACTTTTGATGATATTGTCATTCTTGCGGACAACGCTCTCTATAAAGCCAAAGAAAATGGAAGAAATCGAGTTGAGATTTCCCCTGTTTAATTTTTAATCAAGGTGTATTAAGATTATCTGAAAATGAAAAGACGCAGACCTGCCGGCAGGAATATTTACTCGGTGACATATCTCCTGGATAAACAGCCCAAGTCTCTGAGCAAACAGAAGCACTACCTGTTAATGGTGAGTTATCTTCAAAATGCTCCCCGTCTAGGAGGAATCAGGTTTAACCGACGCTGCTACTCCCTACTCAATGACGCGGTTATCAAACCGGAGCATCTGGACAATTTTTATAAAACTTACAGACTCCCTAAAAACCCCTTTTTCCCGCTCTTTTTTATGGTTAAGAGAAATTATCTAATGGAGAGAGAGTATAAAAAACTCGAGAGGAAAAAGTACATTGACATAAAAATGAAAAGCATCCCCTCTTATGTTCAACGGTACTTTGCTCTGCTTCTCCGGTTTGAACAAAAATACAACAGTGCCGGGAATCATCCCGTTTTCAAGGAAAATATATCAGTCACGACTAAAAAGAGAGCCGATGAATATTCAAAATTTGATCATGCTGACTGGATTGATTTTTTCGGGATGTACATTAGCAGTCTTACAAAATATTATAAGAGAATCCCATCGGAGAATCTGGATCGTATCTACGCTTATCTCATATTGAACAGCATTCCTGATTCTCTTTCGGAAACTCCCGATTCGGCAAAAATCAAAAACCGGTACAGAAATTATAGCAAAGTTTATCACCCTGATAGAGGAGGACACCCGGAGCTGTTTATCAAATTAAAATGGGCTAGAGATCTGTTGTTGGAAAAAACATAAATGTATACTTTTAGCCCTATGACTATGACTTGTAGCCGATCGGCTATTCAAGTGTGTCTATTTGATTCTATTTTTCTGAGTTATTATGTGTTATAATGCTACAAGATATATTTACAAAAGGAATTGTTATGAACAAAAAAATGATACTTATTGCTTCTCTTCTTCTTATTCTTTCCTTTTCAGCTTTTGCTGGAAACCAGGGATCTCCTTACAGTGCCGGTAGTTTTAAAGCCGGAGTTGCCTTAGGGTACCCCACAGGTGTTACCGCCGGATGGAGAATTTCAGATAAATTTGAATTGAATGCACTATTGGGAACAAATTATCTTGGATTTACTGTAGGTGTGACTCCTCTATTTACAGTTTTTGAATTCGATATTGAAGGTCAGCCTTTACCCCTTTCTGTAGGTCCTCAGGTTAACTTCAGCATAGGTGCCCTGGGATATGGTGTAATAATTGACATTCTGGCTGCCGTTAGACTTGAGTATACGCTTAAAGATATCCCTTTAAACCTTTTTATTGAGGGTGGTCTGGGTGTTTCTATACAAACTTACGAATCATTTTATGGCTATACTCCTGACTCTTATGTGGGATTTGGTGGTTCCGGTGTTATTGGAGCCAGATACGTATTTTAATATTTTTCTCAATTAAACTTTGATTAGATTGTGATAGTTCTCCTTCGGGGGGACTATTTTTTTATCTGAATCTGCCGGTAGAATAATAGAGATATGAAACCCGTATCCCGATTCGGAGAAGAAGTTAATATCCCCGGAGAGATTCTTTATACGCCTCTCCATGTTCGATAGTCCTGTACCCTGCCGTATTTGATTGCAGCCTTTTCCGTCATCAATGATATAATAATGAATCTGAGATCCTATTTTCTGGACGGCGATTGTCAATTTTTCCGCATTGCTGTGTTTGATGCAGTTGGTTAAACTTTCTTTTAGTATTTTATAGAATATTTCATAGTACTTCTCATCGATGTCAACTATTTCTGAAAATAGCAATTCACTAGTTAATCCATAACTCTCAATCCTGGAGATGAGCTGAAAAAACTTTTTCTGCCAAGGATAACTGATCTGCTCGCTTATACACCTTTGGAGGTCTTGAACACCAGAATCGGTCAGTTCCAGGGCCTGATTCAGTTTCTCTTCATATTGGAATCCCTTTAGATTATTCAAACGACATGTTTCGATAAGGCAAATGATCGAACTGACGCTGTAACCGAGTATATCGTGAACTTCACCAGCCAGTCTCAATCTCTCCTGTTGCTGCAGAGCTTCCACTCTACGATCAATTTCACATTTGATCTCCTGATGATGAGATTGTACCTGAGTGAGGTTAAACTGCAATCGTTTTGTATTTTGCACTATTGAGTCAATATTTATTGAACGAGTGACCTTTAAATTCGTCTTATTGATATTAATAGAATAGCTATTCCGTTTATAATATTCACCTTTCAGTCTCTGTTCCTGCCCGTATCTGTTATTATCAATGCTTATTGAACCGGGAAGGACGTTTAATGCAGAACATACTGCTTCGGGTATGAAATTGAAAAAGTCGAAATAAAAGGCTGAGATTCCTAATATTATGATAGAGGCATTGTAGAAGATCGGTGTTACATCAAACATGGGAGATTGAGAACCAAAAATGTAATAAAGATTTACCGACAAAGGGAGAAGTGCTCCAATTGCCAGAGATAAAACAGCTTTTTTTTTCTTTTTCTTTAAGATTGCCTTATGAAATAATGTAAATACAGAGAGGGTAATGAATATATAAGTTAATCCCAGATGCCCGTAAAAAAGAGGTCCAAAAGAATCGGTTTCAAAATTGTAGTGTTTGTAGAATTGGTAATGCAGAGGATTTGTAATAAGTACAATAAAGAATATAAAACCGGGAATGTATAAGGCTACTTTGAACTTCAGAGAGTTTAATTTACCTAATAGCGCTCTGCTGAATAGGAAATAGGCAGGTCCCAGCGGTAGAATCCCTATGTAGTAGAGAACATTAGAGGACCATCTTAAGGATAATGTAGGAGAAACGGTTTTTAAAATTTTTCCGGAGAGCCAGATGATTATTAAAGTATGAACTATGGTAAAAGTTTTTTTAACATCCCCTTTTTCTGCTTTTGCCTGGACTATGAAAAAAAAGATGAGAGCAATAAAAAGAGAAATAAAGTGTATGTAGAGTACGGTGAAGATGTAATAGCTTTCATAAGGATCGACTCCAGTCACGTGAGTAAACCTTGTTTTATGGCATATATTACAATTTGAGTCCTATCGCTTAAATTTGTCTTGGAGAGAATGACAGCGATTTTATTTTTAACAGTTCCAAGGGAGCATTTCAATTCCTCTGCAATTATTTTGTTTTGTTTTCCTTCGCAAATCTTTCTGATTACTTCCAGTTCTGTTTCACTAAAGGAAACACATAGGTCGTTTGACTTATCTTTGAGCGGCATCCGGCTGGAAAATGCTTTACGCAGTATATCTTTTTTATAAATACAGACACCGAGGTTTATCATTTTTATTGCGGATATTAATGTTTCCGGTTCGATGTCTTTCAATAGGTAACCATCGGCATAAGCCATAATTGAATCGATGAGATCCATTTCATTTTCATAAAGAGTCAGTATGAGAATCTTAATCTCCGGGTTTTCAGATTTGATAATTTTTGAAGCTTCAATGCCCGACATAATAGGCATTTTAATATCCATAATTATAAAATCAGGTTTTGTGGAACGACTTAACAGGACAGCTTGTTCTCCATTTGAGGCGGACCCTACAACATGAAATTCCTCTTCTTTTTCTAAATATAGTGTTAGTGAATCTCTTAAAAGAGAAAGGTCTTCAGCGATGATAATATTCAAATGTCAGCTCCGGTTATTGATCTCCAATTGGTGACTATTGCTCTCACTTCGTTTAATAGAGATCTACTTTTGTATAGTATTTTTTCATAATTATCAGGTGGTTCCTGTTTTATTTCCATTAAATCTTTATTTAGTTTTATCAGACCCTGGCTGATAATTTCCTGAATATGGCGGTATATCATGGCCCGTTCCTCCTTTATCCCCAGTAATTCACTGCTTTGAGAATAGAGCTGCAGGGTTTTTGTCAGGTTTTCCAGGTCGGTTATGCTTTCTTCAAGTTCTTTCTGAACGATGACATCATTGTGTATATCCGAGGCTGTTATGATCAATCCTTTGTTGAGTATGTTAACAATATTGATCAGATAGTATTTATTCTTGAGAAAAAAGATTTTTTCCGTGCTAGCCCGATCGAACCAGTTCTCAATAATATTTTTGTCTCCAGTAAGTTCAAAGCTGATATCCTGAATCGTATGAATCTCATGATTTTTCTTATTCAGTAACGTTTCCATTGATGGATTGATGGAGAGCAGTTCTCTATCGGCTGAAAAAATCAGTATGGCTTCATTCAGGTTCTGTAAAATATCAGAGGCTTCTTTATCAATTAAGATATCCAGTTTTGCAGGCTGAAAGAACCGCCAGTAGAGAAGGACCGGTAAAACTGTTAGGTATAAAGGAATGTAGTGAAAAGTAAAACTCAGAATTAAGATGATAATATGTATGATACTGGCGGAAGAACCCATGATTTGATGAGTTTTTCCGATTTGTTTGTTTTTCTGCATGTATATCTGCATAGACAAAATCAGGGACATATTGAGAATGCGAAATAGTAGAACGAAGGAAAAGATCATCTCTCTAGAGTATGCGGTCTCTATTAATATCACATTCATAATCAGTAAAATTAAAGGTATCAGTATTGATAATCTCTGTTTCTTCTCTGCACTGTAATACACAGAAATAAAACCTGTATAGGTCGCAGAGAAAAACAATATCAACATAAAGAGTATTAATAAAAACTGTTCCATCGTGTAATGAGATAGAGATTCGGGAATCATTGGTAGAGTATAGCACTGGAATAGTTCCCACTTACAGTAAATTTATTAAATTAGATTTTTCTAACTCTTTCTCCCAGAGGCTCACTACCTCTTTGTGATATCTCTTCCGATGGTATTCCCAACTTTTCTGAAAGTAACTTTTTTACTCTCTTTCCACAGAACGCACCCTGGCATCGCCCCTGCCCGGCACGGGTTCTCCTTTTTACGGCATCGAGAGTGCTGACTTCAATCCCTCTATCCAGTGCATCGAGAATCCTGCTTCGCGGTACCTGTTCGCATCGGCAGACAATCTGATCCTTATCTGTGTCGGGTAATTCCACCCTCAGTTTGAGTTCTTCTTTTGACAGATGAAGGATCTCTTTGACTATGGGTTTTCTCTCTAAATGGAAGTCTCTTTTTGACTTCATTTTCAGGCCCTCATTTTTCAACATAGTGAGAACTTCTTCAGCAATGGCCGGTGCAGAAGTCAGCCCGGGTGACTCAATCCCGCAGAGATGAACAAACTGATCTTTAATTTCTATGATAAAATCCCCACCTTCCGGTTTGGGCCTAACGCCGGCAAATGTTTTTATCACTTTTGAACCGTCGAGAGCGGGGATACTTTTTTTCGCTCCCTCCAGGACTTCCATGAGTGTTTCAATATCAGTTCCTGTATCATTATTATCATCAACCCAGGTGGCATCGGGACCGATCATCAGGTTTCCATAGATTGTCTTACAGACTAGAATCCCTTTTCCGGCTTTGCCGTTTCCCTGCTCGGGTACTTGAAAGAGAATATGGTTTATATCAAAATCTCTGTCTCTATCGTAGATGAGGTATTGACCCTTTACTTTGTTGACCAATGAGTCTTCGAAGCCCGCAAGGATTCCCAATAAATTACTTCCGTGACCGGAAGAGTTTATGACAAATCTTGATCTATACTCTTTGTCATCTGTATTTATTATCCAAAACTTTTCCGTTTCGTTAAAATTAAGGGACTTTACTTCTTTATTCAGCTCGAGCTCTGTGCCGTTTGAGATAGAATTTTCCCATAGGGCAATTCCCAGTTCGTAAGGAATAACTCTTCCTGCATCGGGAGCTATAAGTGCGCAAAGGACATCTTTATTCAACTCAGGCTCCATCGTAAGGAGCTCCTCTTTTTCTATTATTCGATAATCTACCGGGGGTGCTGAGCATCTCGTTCTCGATTCTTCGCCCTGTTTCTTATACTTGGCCAGAACTTCCCTGTCCTTTTCCGAGTAGGCCAGAATAAGAGCTCCCGGCCACTGAACAACAACTCCCAGTTCCCTGGTTAGCTGATTATACATCTCATTACCCCGTACTGTGAATTCTGCTTTTCGGGTACCTGCCGGAACAAGGCTGGGTGAGTGGACAATCCCCGTATTACTCTTAGATACACCGCAGCACACATCGGTCTCTTTTTCTAAACAGAGTACGGAAAGATTATATCGGCTGAGAAGTCTGGCTATGGCGCCGCCGACAACTCCGGCACCGATTATAGTTACATCGTAAATCATCCACCCAGTATAGAGGGGGTATTTGTTTCTGCCAATACTTAAAGGATTACTCGCTACTCTCGAGCTGAATTTCCACTATTTCTGTCGCATAGGTCCCATATTAAACCGGGGCACTATATACAAAGTTCTCCGAAAGCTATAAAAAGAGATCAAATCCCGTTCAGGAAGAGGTATAATTAGTATATGACATTTTCAGATTTGAAATTATCAGAGCCGTTGATTAAAGCTGTGAAAGCCAGGAAATATGATGATCCCTCTCCAATTCAGATTGAAACCATACCGGCAATATTGTCGGGTCGTGATGTTTTGGCGGCATCTCAGACAGGAACGGGAAAAACCGCAGCCTATACTTTACCCATTCTGGACCTCTTGTCGAGTAAAGGAAACCGGGCCATTTCAAATCATGTCCGGACTCTTATTCTGGCTCCTACACGGGAACTGGCGGCTCAAATTTATGATAGTGTGGTTAACTACGGTCGTTTTCTGGATCTGAAATCAACTGTAGCTTATGGCGGTATGAAGATTAATCCACAGATGATTCGAATGACGAAAGGGATGGATATTCTCGTCGCAACACCAGGGCGTCTTCTCGATCTCTATAGACAGAATGCTGTGAAGTTTGAACAATTGGAAATACTCGTGCTGGATGAAGCGGACAGAATGCTTAATCTTGGGTTTTCTGAAGAGATCAGTGAGATTTTGAAGCTCATCCCTTCAAAGCGGCAGACTCTTATGTTTACCGCGACATTCTCTGATGAAGTGAAGTCTCTCGCTTCGGGTTTAGTTAAGAATCCTATAGAGATCTCTATCAATCCCCAGGAAATAACCGTAGACTCCATCAGTCAATGGGTGTACCCCGTTGATAAAATGAAAAAAACAGCCCTTTTTATACAATTGTTGAAGAGGAAACCCAACGATAGAGTCCTCGTTTTTACCAAAACTAAAAACAGAGCAGATCATCTTGTTCAAAAACTGGAAAAAGCCGGATTCAGTGCCGTAGCCATTCACGGTGATAAGAGTCAGGGAAACAGGACACGGTCTCTGGAAGAATTTAAAAGCGGCATAGTTTCAATTCTCGTAGCAACTGATCTTGCTGCCAGAGGTCTCGATATTGATGGGCTGCCATTGGTCGTCAATTTTGACCTTCCCCATTTAAAAGAGGATTATATTCATAGAATCGGTCGAACCGGTAGAGCCGGAGCGGTCGGTCAGGCGATCTCTTTTGTAAGCGATGATGAGTTTTTGAAGCTGAAAGATATTGAACGTCTGACAAAACAGGTTATTGACCGTATCGTTATTCCAGGTTTTGAGCTGGAAACTCCTCTTCGAGAATCAAAATTGGATGTGAGACCTTTTAAACCTAAAAAACCAAAGAAAAACAAGAAAGAGAACAATCTCAAGGATTGATGATAGAATTTATTCTATAAACATAATCGAGATATTTCACTATATCTTTTGGCGCTCTGTAATTTTGAAACATATACACGACTATTCCATCGAGCAAATATATCCCGTACATATGCTGAAAGTCATTGTGGATTTCATGATATTGAGATGATGTTAATGCCATATGACTGAGTGCTGTTTTATCTGAAGTCAGAAGCCAGTCCACTTCGGGATTTTCCGGAACTTCAAGAGTCCCGCCGATTTTTTTTAGAATCTGCTCGACGGGAAGAGCTTTCAGCATTTTAGTTCTGTGCAATAAAAACATTTCCGATCCTGCATTCACCCTTGGAAGAATGTAGATGCTTAAATTCTGATCATAACCTTTGCCGGCTATGTGCCTGGTTGATTTGGCATTGTAATAGGAAAACCAGAACTCAATGCTGTTGTAATGGCCATTTAATATCTGAGAAATACTCTGAGTTAAACCACTTCTGGTTTTGTACAAGGTACTCTCCAGTTTTGTTAATAGATGCTTAAGTCTTTCCGAGTGTATTTTATCACTTTTGTAATAATACCAATCGAATTTAGCGGCTATTTGTTTAAGTTTTGAGTTGGAATTGATGGACTTAACAATTATATAAATTATGGCAAAAATAAACCCCAATAGAAAGAGAACTATAAATCCTAAAAATAAAATGGCTTCAAATTTATTACTCATTAGTTTGTTCCTCTATGACTTAAATTATCAGAAACTGTGATTTCAAAAACAAGTAGAAAAAAGAATATCATTTTAATTCTATTATAATCCCTTTATAGTCTTGTTATGAGCAGAGAAATACAGAGAGATGAGAACGCCCTATACGACTATCTTAAGGGTCTTTACAATGGAGAGAGAAGTATTGAATGGTACAACCGGTACCGCGATGATCTGGCAGCAGCTACGCCCTGGTCTGTAAATACCGCAATCGACAAGTTGATTAAAATGTTTGATGATTATGAACTGATAGAACAAAGCGTAGCCCGTTTTCTCCGGGCTTGTACAGCGGGATTGGATCGCATGGATGAACCCGTCTATCCTCAGGGACATCTCCTTCAAATTCTAAATGCGGAAAACTATATTCTACAGGATAAACGGCAAGCGCTTTCAATCCATTTTAAAGAGTTTTCCCTCGCCGATAAGCAGACTCTTATGGATGATTTGATCTGCCTGAAAGAATTGAAAAAACACTATCTGAAAATCCAAAATATTTTATTCCCCATCCTGGAGAAGTCCTATGACGAATTCCGGTGTGTTAAACTCATGTGGCATATTGAGGATGATGTTCTCGGTTTATTGAAACAGCTGATCCAGTACTTGAAAAGCGATCAGTTCGCAGATCGAAAGGAGTTCAATAGAATCTTTGGTGTAATGTATCTGAAGATGGGAGCTCTACTTTACAGGGAGCAGAAAATCCTATTC
>JADGDJ010000042.1 GCA_016744925.1 Spirochaetaceae bacterium | reverse complement strand
GTCCCAGGACTCCGGGATAATTATCAATATTTACCAATTCACTACGGATTGATTCAAGATCTGTACTTTTCCCCGATCTTCTAATGGCCTCAACAAGCAAAAAAACAGACTCATAGGCAAAAACAGCCGTAGCACTTGATTCTAAAGAATATTTTCTCTTATATCTTTCATTAAACTCTATTTCCTTTTTTTTATCGAGACTATTGTTGACTGTTCCGACAAGGACCATTTCCTCAACAGTTTTTCCACCAAAAGATAAAATACCAGTATTTTTAACCCATTCACACCCGTAGAGATGGGGAAGAGTCCCCTTTTTGGCCAATTGTTGTATTATCAAGGAGGCGTCTTCCCCATTTAATGAAAATACGATCCCTTCCGGTTTTGTCTTATTCAGGAATTCGACAATATCCATTAACTCACTTTTATCGCTATAGGTTTTTTCATACACTATGGGAATAGATCTCTCATCCAGTATATTCTTAACCTCAGAAACGACATAACTGCTATAGTCTTTATTATTCAGACTCCAGACTATGGCTATGGATTTATCATTATTCCTGGAAAGAGCCTCCCCCAATATTCTTCCACTAGAAGAAGCTAGACTATTTATCATGAAAAAATCATCATTTAGACCTGCCACCTTATCAGTATTAACAACGGGGCTGATTACTATGAGATCTTCAATATCCATGGCTCTTCTGAATGAATCCATCATTACACTGCGATGAGGTCCGATAATGATAGAAGTTCCATTGCTGACAAATTCTTCTATTAAACCCTCATTCATTGAAGGATCATTTTTGTTTCCTTTTGTTTCCAATTTCAGCAATAATCCCTCAATGCCTCCATCGGCATTTATCTCTTCGATTGCCATTTGTGCACCATTGCGGGACTGAACGCCCAACTGATAGTTTTTGGAGCTGAAATCGGCAATAAGACCTATAGAGAGAACTCTTTCCGGTTTAATCCAGATCCACAAGGAAAAAATGACCCCGATGAGAAGGCACGCTATTAAATACAAAATTCTTTTTCTCAATTAACATATCCCCTAATTTTGATACAATTACTGCAATTGAGGCACTAATTTGTATTTGCCATCTTCAATAATGAATAAAGACATTTTTCTGATGACATCACCATACTGATCAAGCCGAAAGTTATCACCGATCCCCTCAATTTGATCTATTCCTAAAATACTATTTTTTATATCCAAGCTCTTCAAGCTTTCCGATAGCTGAAAGGCTGTGATAAATACAAACACCGATTCATAAGAATATCGTGCTGCAATATTAGGTTCTACACTATATAGATCAAAAAAGTTTTCGGTAAACTCAATTTCTCTCTTCAAAGGTGCAGGATTCAGATATGCATCAATGATGATCATTCCTTCAACCGTTTTTCCTCCATATTCGTTAACATTGGTGACTTTAGCCCAGGAACCTCCAAACAGTTGTGGTATATCATTATTCTTTCCATAGGATTGAACAATAGCCGCTGCATCAATCCCGCTGGCAGCAAATACAATAGAATCGGGTTTCAACAGCTCAAGCTTCTGAACGATTTGGGGGAAATCATTTTTGCTGTCAAAAAAAATATTTTCTGCAATGGTTACATCGCTCCCGGATAATGTAGATCTTAGCGCTTTAGACACTGCTTCCGTATAGGAACTATTATTTCTATCGAGAACCTGCACAACATGACTCTTTCCCATTGAAAGAAGAGACTGTGCAAGGTATGCCCCCTGAGTCGATGCGGTTGTGGCTACTCTGAGAAAATTATCATCTATACCGCTCAAAGAATCAGTTGTGACAGTAGGCGCGATAACCAGAATATTTGAATCCCCCGTAGCGGAAATTACAGTTGAAGCCATACCGCTCATCATAGGTCCGATAATGATATGAATACCCTGATCTATAAGATCTCGAACAACTTCATCACAGAGATCTTTATCACCTTTGTGATTTCCGATTAAAACTTCGATTTTTCTGCCATGTACTCCACCACTCTCGTTTAATTCTTCGATAGCCATGATTAATCCGTTTCTGCCCTGAATGCCAAGTTCTGCATTTCGACTGGAGAGATCTGCGACAAATCCTATTTTTACAGGCTCTGACCTTGCACAGCTAATAAGGATTGTTCCAGCAAAAAAGAGTAGAAATACAGCCGTTAAAAAAGACCTTATACATTTATCCACATTCTTCATATATATTAATTTTAGGATTTCCCTTATGATAAAACAATGTTTTATACTGATTTCGCCCAGGATTACGAAGAGATATTCCCTTTCAGATCACAGACTTATAGCTTTCTAACAGATCATCTAAAGAAAGATGAAGCGGAAATTCTCGATATTGGTTGTGGTACCGGTCACTATTGTGGCCATTTTGCAAAAGATGGGCATATTGCCACGGGAATAGATCTCGACGGTGCAATGATTAAAAGTGCACAGGAAAATTATCCGGGATCAGATTTTGCAGTGATCGATTTAAATAACATTCGGTCTCTGGACAAACAATTTGATCTTGTCTATTCAACAGGAAATGTCATGAGCCATGTAAGCTATGACAACCTTGAAAAATTTCTTCTCGAGTTAAGAAATAAACTGAAAAAAGACTCTCTCTGGATTTTTCAGGTTATTAATTGGGACTATATTCTGACTCTAAAAGATTTTACATTTCCAGTGATAGAAACAGATAGTCGAAAATTTATCAGAAATTATAAAAACATAAGAGAACAAAAATTGGAATTTCACACAGAATTAAAGGATAAATCAGATAACAGACCACTTTTCAAGGACAGTGTAACAATGTTTCCCATCAAATCAAAAACGTACTTGGAGTTGCACAAATCTATGGGATTTCACTTACTGGGTCATCATTCTGATTTTTCGGGAAAGGAATTCCAAAGTGACAAATTTTCCGCAGATATTTATGTCTTTTCAGTATAAATGAAATAAAAAAAGCTGTTCCCATAAGAATGAAAACAGCTTTTTCTTAAAAGACCGCTACTGCTCTTTTATCATAAGGGCCAATTGACGCCCTCTTTCAAATGCCTGCTCATGTATATCTTCATCGGCTTTACCTTTCCATTCAAGTGGATCGATAAAATCCCATTTCATACCTTCTGTAGCCGCATCAAATTCTTTCTGAGCCCCTCCGCTCCATCCGAATGATCCGAATCTGAATACTTTTTTATTGTATACGTGTTTCAGATTAAACATATTGAGGACTGAAGCGATCGGTGGAAACATCTTGTATTCATATGTGGGCATACCAAATACAAGCCCTCTTGACTTCCATGCTGACGCCAGCGCCCAGGAGACATCTTCATCGGGGACTCTGTGCACATGAACCGGTACAGATTCAGAGCGGATTCCCTTAATAACAGAATGAAGTATTTTCTCTGTATTTCCATACATACTTCCCCAGATTACAGTTATCTCAGGCTCTGCAGGTCCTTCTAAATACTGAGCAAATTTTCTATATCTTTCGATTATTTCTCCAGGATTTTCTCTCCAGATAATACCATGAGATGGAGCGATAACTTTAATGTCATAGATTGAAAGCTTTTCTATTGCCTTGAGAACAAACTTAGAAAAACTACTCACAATATTGGCATAATAGCGAAGCGATTCCACATCGAAAAAGTTGTGATCCTTTTCGGATATTTCATCATCAAAGACTGAATCCTTAATGGAGCCATAGGACCCGAAGGCATCACAGGAAAAAAGAATTCCCGATTCTTTCTCGAAAGTAATCATCGTTTCCGGCCAGTGAACATTGGGTATATTGTGAAAAATAAGTTCTTTATTATCACCGAGAGAAATGGTGTCTCCTGTATCGATTACTCGTACATTTTCAGTTATCCCATAAAAGGATTCAACCAGAGCGGCACCTTTCTTATTAGTAACAAGTTCAATCTGTGGCGCTTCTTTTAAAAAGTCTTCCAGCCAGCTTGTATGATCAGGCTCTATGTGATTGAGAACCAGATAATCAATTTCCGAAAGCTTAACCGGAATCGACTCCAATTGCTTCTTTATATCAGAAGGAGCCTGTGCCCAATCTCCAACGAGATCTATCAGAGCTGTCTTAGCACCTTTGACGATATAACAATTGAGAGAGACCCCATCGGGGATGGGCCACATCCCTTCAAAAAGATCTCCATTTTTTATATTGGCACCAAGTCTGTAAATTCCATCGGTAATCTTTACAGCTTTTTTCAACACCTACTCCTCAGCTGAAAAATCTTCTTTTCCAACACCACATTCCGGACATTCCCAATCATCTGGAAGATCATCAAATGCTGTTCCAGCGGCTATATCATTGTCCGGATCTCCTACTGTAGGATCATAAACATAACCACAAACATCGCATACATACTTTTTCATCTTGTTCTCCTCTGAATTTTTACAATTTCTCTTATTTTCATATCACAATTATCGTGTTTAGCCTAGAACCTTCAATCTTTCAGGTTATTCTAAGCTCAACCAATATCTAATAGTCCTGACTTATATTAGTAATTATTACTAATAGCGTCAAGAATATTTTAATTTTTATATAATAAATTATAGATCACGTTTACCTCTATTTTCCAGATAGGAAAAAACTTTATCCAAAGTCAGCGCAAGAACAGCCGTTGCAAAAGCCCCCTGGAATACAAAAGCATTATTATTCCTCACCAGTCCTGACACGATAGGGGCTCCCAATCCTCCGGCACCTACAATAGACCCCAAAGTGGCGGTACCCACATTGATGATAACACTGGTCCGGACTCCCGCAAGGATTACCGGTGCCGCGAGGGGCAATTCAATCTTGAAAAGAACCTGACGCTGAGACATTCCCATCCCACTTGATGCATCGAGGATTTCTGCGGGAATAGAATTCAAACCTGCAATTGTGTTATTTAAAACAGGTAGAATGCTGTAGAATACTAAAGCAATCACAGCCGGTGTAAACCCAAAGCCCACAAGAGGGACAATCAGAGCTAATACCGCTACGGGAGGAAACGTTTGAATGAGAGAACTCAGATCCTGTATCATCGGCAGAAAATCCAGTCCCCATTTTCGCGTAACCAGAATTCCGCCGAGAAGCCCTACAGCTATAGCAAACAAACTGGAAACACCCACCAGAAGCAGATGTTCACCGGCCATCTCTAAGACTGTGGCCCGCGGATACAGGACTTCTATCAAAGATGGGAACAGAGTGGATAGAAACCGCTCCATAAGGACGGGTGAGAAAAAGAGAGCAATGAGAACAAGCAGCAGCAATATAGAGAAAAAACGCTTCATTATTACCCTCTTCCTGAACGATTCTGTATCTCCGAAAGGCTTATTTCGCCGATCAAAAGACCATGTCCTTCAACAACTGGTAAGGTTTGAACCTCTTGAGCCAGCATGCGCGAGAGCGCTTCTCTCAAGCTTGAATTGCGGTTGATGCCCAGTTCCTCCCATGGAGCAACTGTCATTATTTCAGAAATGGACTTTCCCGCTTCACAATCATCTGTTTGGATCCACCCCTTTAACACACCCGAAGAATCAACAACCCAGAGAAACTCAGATTGTTCCAAAGCACGGATAGTACTGCAATCTGACATAGCTTCTTCCTGAACAGTACTCGCTTTATGAAAAGAATCGCTTATGGGAAAACGGGACAGTCGTTTCAAAGCTCGGTTTGTACCGACAAAATCTCTCACAAATTTATCGGCTGGCGAGGACAGAATCTCTTCCGGACTGTCATACTGAACCACATCACCATCTTTCATAACGAGAATTCTATCTCCCATTCTAATGGCTTCATCGAGATCATGAGTGACAAAAACGACAGTCTTTTTCAGTTGTTTTTGAATTTTCAAAAACTCCGCCTGGAGAACTTCGCGGTTCAAAGGATCCACAGCACCGAAAGGTTCGTCCATAAGAAGAATGGGAGGGTTGGCTGCCAGAGCCCGGGCGACACCAATTCTTTGGGCTTCTCCTCCCGAGAGTTGTCCGGGATATTTGTTTCGGTATTCTTCGGGTTTCAGTCCGATAAGTTCCAAAAGTTCTGTAACTCTCTTCTCACAATCCTCATTCGGCCAATTCAGAAGCTTCGGCACAGTAGAAATATTGGCAGCCACTGTCATATGAGGAAAGAGTCCCACATTCTGAATAACATATCCCATATTTCGTCTGAGAGACTCGACATTGGTTTCCCTAACATCTTTCCCATCTACGAGAATGGACCCTTCTGTAGGGTCAATCAGACGGTTGATCATCCTCAACGTTGTCGTTTTCCCGCAGCCTGAAGGTCCGATGATAACTGTAACCTCCCCTTCGTTTATGGTGAGAGAAAGGGAATTGACAGCAATTTTTTCATCATATTTTTTCGTCAATTCTTTTAATTCAATCATTTGTTAATTCCTTTCCGCAATTAGCCCGGGAGAGACGGATATTCCGAATATAAATGTGAGAAGCCTATCGAGCAGAGCGGCTAAAGTTATGACAGGTATAACACCGAGTAATATCAAATCGGGAGCACCCTGCCCGAGGCCTTGAAAAATAAAGGTTCCCAGTCCCCCGGCACCGATCAGAGCTGCTACAGCCGTATTCCCCACAGCCTGTATTGCTGAGATCTGAATTCCTGAGAAAATGACAGGTAGTGCCAGAGGAATTTCCACATTGAAAAATAACTGCCATTTACTCATCCCCATCCCACGACCTGCCTGAAGGATATGCGTATCAACCACAGAGAGACCGATATAAGTATTCCTTGCTATAGGCAGAAGAGCATAGAGAGTGAGTGCTATGAGAGCCGGAGCACTTCCGACCCCCTGTATCCCCAATTCTCTCAACAGAGGAAATCTGAAGGATAAATAGGATAAGGGAGCAATGAGTAATCCGAAAAGAGCAAGGGAGGGAATGGTCTGGATTGAATTGAGAAAATAAAAAATAGACTTTTCACTTCTCTTCTTTTTCCAGGATGTTATACCCAGTGGGATTCCTATGATGAGAGAGAGAAACACAGCTGTTCCCGCAAGCTTCAGATGATTGAGTATTTCTGTAAAAACCCTGCTTTTTTTCAAATAAAATTCCATAAGAATAGAAAGTCCGTTGAGGCTTCCCGAAAAAAGAAAGAAACAGAAAAACAAAATTGGTATCAATTGAAAATACACTCTGTTCCGGCGCTTTTCTATGTTATGAAGCATACCGTTGAGCAGAAGAAACATGGAGGCCATCATTATCCAGAAACCCGGCGACAAACTAATTCTGCCATAGGGTATGGATTCATCGAGTAATCCACTGGCGAACGGACCCACTGCGGCAAGAACAATAAGCACAACAGCAAATGCAGCTGAACTCTTTAATGCTGTTTTTTCAGTCTGTGAAGTTGCATATCCGAGATAGAGCAATATAGCTAAAAGCAAAGCGACGATGATTAAGGGGGCAAACGCTCCTGCCTCGATCCATGAGAGGGGTGTTCCATCATCAACCCTGTTTGGCTTTAAAGTAATGAGAGGAAAAAAAAGAGAGGCGGCACCAAAGACCGCCCCTGTAAGAGTAATTTTATCTCTTTGTCTGGTCAAAATTCTTATACTCTAATCTATTTAAGAAATCCGGCTTCTTTCAGATACTCCATGGCAACAGAAGATGCTTCCCGCCCTTCTACGGCAATCGAGGAATTCAATCTCTGGAGAGTCGGTCCATCCAAACTTTCAAATACAGTTTTAAGCAGACTCTCAACTTCGGGATTATCGACAAGAACCTCTTCACGAATAATGGGAGCCGGTGCATATACGGGCTGAACCATCATGTCATCTTCGAGAACCATAAGTCCCAATGCCGCAAGCTGTCCATCTGTACCATAAGCCATGGCCAGATTAACTCCGTCAGTTTCCCTCGCAGCTGCTTTTTCTGTAGTCGCCGTATTTCCGCCAGAGAGAATCAATAACTGACTTTTCTCCAGGTGAAATCCATAAGCCGCTTCGAATGCGGGAAGAGAATCAGGCCTGCTGACAAATTCCTCAGATCCAGCCAGTTTGACAGAACCTCCGCCATTGACATAAGAGGCAAGATCGGAAAGGGATTCAAGTCCCTGAGCATCTGCAAGATCCTGTCTGATGGCTATTGCCCAGGTATTATTGGCGGGAGCAGGTCTCAACCAAACTATTTTCCCCGCATCGTAATCGAGTTTTTTTATGGTTTCATATCCCGCTTCAAGATCTTTCCACACAGCAGAATCACTTCCGGAATAAAAGAAAGCTCCGTTACCGGTATATTCGGGGTAAATATCAATTTCACCGCTCATGATAGATTTTCTAAGAACATCAGTAGTTCCAAATTCTGTTCTATTATCGACAGCAATCCGGGCATTCTCCAAAATATGAACAATCATATTACCCAGTAGGGCACCCTCAGTATCAATCTTGGATGCCACGACAATAGGATCTTTTTTTAGAGAATCATCCTGAGTCCCTCCAGCTGTAAGGGAAATTGAAACGAATAAACATATAATCATAATAAAGACATTGAACTTTTTCATACACACTCCTTATTTTACTTAAATAATAGACCAATCTCATATAAGTATATGAATAGCGATTGGAGAAGTCAAATAGACATTGGAATCTCACAAATATTATAAACTTAATGGATTATTTTATTAAAATTATCTATTTTTAGATGTATTAGCAAGGAGATTTTATGAATTCAGAAAAGAACAGGTCTGTACCAAATGGATTGAGGAAATGGTTTATGGTACATTTTGCCGCCGATATGCTTTTTGCAATCCCCATGTTTTTTATCCCTATCCGTTTTTTTACATTTCTCGGCTGGCGAACAGTCGACCCCATCGCAACAAGAATGGTAGCCGCAGCCTTATTCGGCATTGGAATTGAATCTCTCCTGAGTAGAAACGCTTCGCGGGACTCTTTTAAAACGATGCTTTCATTAAAAATAATTTGGTCTTCAGCGGCTGTAATAGGGCTTACGATGGGTCTAATCTCAGGACTGTTTTCAATTGTTCCTGTTGGGATAACACTTCTGATGGTTTTTGTTCTCTTCAATATTTTGTGGACTTATTGGTTTTTACGCATAAGGTAATAAAAGATACTTACCCAATAGAGAACAGTGAGGGAGTGACTATTCCTGCAGCACTTTTTTGACATAAAGAGAATAACCTTTATCTACAATTTCGATATGATAGAAGAGCCAGTTCTTTAAAAACTCCAGTATATTCAATGAAACAGCAATGTCATTATCGGATACATTATTTTCAAATTCATCCAGTTTTCCAACGAAATAACTGTGTTCCTTCAAGTGTTTATCCACATGGGGATAAGAGGATCGACTGAACAATAATTCTTCTTCGGAAAAGTGAGTATCCGTATATATACGGAGTTCTCTTAAAATATTCCGCACCTTATCGAAATCCTGCTCGATAATCATATGTGAAGAGTCATTAATCAGTTGTATGAGCACTTTATGCTGATCGTCGATTAAATCTATTTCTACTGACAGATTATCCGACCACACTGCAAAATTACTGTTTTTTCTTTCCATAGTTTGTCAACAATATACGCCTAAGGAGATTATTAGTAAACAGAAGAAAATTGTTTAACTTGCCTTAAAAGAGAATCGTTACTAATTTATAAAAAATGGAAACAGGAGAATGCATATGAAATTGAGATTTTTATTCATCATTTTGATACTGGCGAGCACACAAACTGCCTTCAGCAGTGAGTTCAAAGAAGTTGAAGATTCAGAAATACGCTTTCAGTGGACCGTGGAAGGGGCTAATCTACATATTATCCTATCAGCACCGACCGAAGGCTGGGTTGCCGTCGGATTCAATCCATCAAAAGTGATGAAGGACGCTGATTTCAAACTGGCTTATGTTCAGGGGAGTACCACTGTCATTGAAGATCATTTCGGCACTGGCCTTTTCGGTCATAAAATTGATTCATCCATTGGAGGATCTTCTGATTTTGAGTTGATCAACGGAACGGAAAGCAGTGGTGTGACTACTGTGGAATTTACGATGCCCCTCAACAGCGGAGACGATTTTGATTCCCCTTTACAGGAAGGTGATGAAGTAAAGATCCTATTAGCCTATGGCACCAGAGATGACCTGTCGCGAAAACACAAAAAAAGAACCTCGATTATCATCGAATTATAAAAAAAAGGCGGCTTCAAACCGCCTTTATTTCATGTGACTTCCTCGGAATTAACCGAAATATCTTTTAAGTAATCCTGCAAAACCGCTGCCGTGTCTGGCTTCGTCTTTACACATTTCATGGACTGTATCGTGAACAGCATCGTATCCCAGTTTTTTTGCGAGGGTTGCCAAATCTTTTTTACCCTGACATGCGCCGTGTTCAGCTTCAGCTCTAGCCTTAACGTTAGTTTTAGTATCAGCGACAAGTACTTCTCCGAGAAGTTCTGCGAATCTCGATGCGTGATCTGCTTCTTCAAAAGCGTATCTTTTAAAGGCTTCTGCTATTTCAGGATAACCTTCTCTATCTGCCTGTCTGCTCATGGCCAGATACATTCCCACTTCTGTGCATTCGCCGGTAAAATTTGCTCTTAATCCTTCAACTACTTCTGCGTCTAAACCTTTTGCAACACCAATTACATGCTCATCTGCATATGCCATAGGTCCTGTTCCCTGTTCAGTGAATTTAGCCTGTGGAGCACCACACTGAGGACATTTATCAGGAGCGTGATCACCTGTGTGTACATAACCGCAAATTGAACAAATCCATTTTTTTCCCATTCTTATCTCCTATAATATTGATAATGATTATTATTATTGTTTAATAGATGATATAATGTTAAACAATTTGTGTCAAATCCTCATTTTTTATATTTTAATACAAAAGATTCAACAATTCATCCCTTTCTTCAATGATACGAAAAGCATTAGTTTTTTATTGCAATATCCATTAAAAAGTGTGAAACTTGAGCCACTATATATTTATTCGTTTTTCGAAAAGTGAGTGTCTATGAAACCACAAATGTCTACACATTTCAGTAACAGAAAGCCATCGGCAATCAGAATGGCTCAAATTAAATTTTCTGAAAGAACAGATGATACGAAACCTGTTAATACAGCTATTGGAAATGTATCGCTTCCTCTGCATCCCTCCATATCAAAACGGATGTTTAATCTCGATGAAAACAATAGTCCCTTTAAAGATGGCGTTGTCAAATATACCGCTACAGTAGGAATGGAAGAGGCTAATAAGGCTTTTTTAAATATTATAGCTTCGAGCGGTTTCCCTATAGAAAACCTTTATTCTCAGATTACAAACGGTGGTTCGCAGGCCATGGAAATGGTTCTTCTAGGAGTTTGCGGTGATGCCGGAACAGGTACGAAACCACTCTTACTTATTGATGCTGCCTATACGAATTACAATGCCATGGCTGCACGAGTGGGAAGAAGAACGGTCTCGGTTTCGAGAACTCTCTCTGAAAATGGAGACTTCAGCCTCCCCTCCATCGAGGAGATCGAAGCGGTTATCAAAAAAGAGAATCCTGCCGCTATGGTGGTTATCCCTTACGATAACCCCACTGGTCAATTTTACAATCAGGAATCTATGAATAAACTGGCTGAGATTTGTGTCCGCCACAATATATGGATGATCAGCGACGAAGCCTATAGAGAGCTTTTCTATACAGGGGAAACCACATCGAGTATCTGGGGTATCAGCGATAAAGAGGTTCCCGGAATTGAAGGAAGACGAATGTCCATCGAAACATCCTCCAAGGTATGGAACGGATGTGGATTGAGAATCGGAGCTCTCGTTACAGACCGAAAGGATTTTCACGACAAGTGTGTTGCCGAATGTACTGCTGACCTCTGCGCCAATGCCATTGGCCAGTATATTTTCGCAGCTCTTGCTGAAGAAAAACATAGCGAACTGAAACTGTGGTATAAAAAGCAGCGAGACTATTACGGAGTTATGCTCCAGTCCTTAACAGCAGATTTCAAAAAGCTGATTCCGGGAATAATTGTATCCAATCCGGCGGCATCACTCTACTCGGTAATCGATGTGAGAAATGTCACAGATGATAAATTCAATGCCATGGATTTTGTATTATTCTGTGCTCAGAGAGGTAAAGTAATGATCCATGGTGAAGAACTAACCCTTCTCGTTGCCCCTATGGCCGGCTTCTACAGTCTTCCCGAAGGAGCATCGAACCCCGGCAGAACCCAGATGAGAATCGCCTATGTGGAATCGCCTGAAAGAATGGCTCAGGTTCCCGGATTATTCGCATCATTACTGGAACAGTATAAAAATATATAAAGAATTTATATAATAAAAGAGAGGCTGTTTTTCATATAATAATTTCGGAGCAGCCTCTTTTATTCCATTTCAATAACAATTTTCCCGCTGAGTCCTCCTTTTATTGATTTGCCAATGGCTTCGCCACAGTTCTGACATTTCCAGACACTATCAATCTGGGGCTTTAAGATACCTTCTCCAATGAGCTTACCCAGGGTTTCCATTCTCTTTTTTGTAGGAGCTGCGAGAAAAAGACCCGTTGAACGGGAACTGAAGACCCACAATATAATTCTGAAAATTTGAGCGGCTATAAAAGGATCTGGAACAAAGACTGGAGAATAGACTCCTCCCCTCTTCAGATATTTCATAGGTCTATTGCGTATGATAGCTGCTGGCCCATCTATTATGGCATCCCACTCTTTGTTTAATTCTCCGGACCAATGTTCTCTATGGAGGAAATGATCGCACCCGAGAGATTGGAGAAACTGATGCTGATCATCTCTGGCTACTGCCGTAATATTCCATTTTCGGAAGGCGAGGATTTGAAGGGCTAATGAGCCAACCCCGCCACCAGCCCCGATAATGAGGACTTTTCCCGCTTTTTTTCGGCGGATAAAATCAGTCGCAAGGATTGCACTCAATCCCGCAGCAGAAAGAGAAGCCGCTTCGTTATAGCTCATATTTTCAGGGATTTTCAAACAATGATCTGCCTTTACCAGCAGCCACTCACGGCCTGAGCCCCCAGTAACAGGAGAGACCATACCCATTACCCGGTCTCCTTTTAAAAATCCCTTATTTGTGGCTGATTTTCCTATTTTATAAATTTCTCCTGAAAAATCAGAACCGAATATTCTGGGGAAACCCTTGCCAGTAACCAATCGCTGAGACCCCGAAAGGATTTTCCAATCAACAGGATTTACAGAGATTGCTTTTACTTTAATGAGGATATAAGACGATTTGATTTTTCCGCGATCGGGATCAAGAGCCATCTTCTCCGGAAGTTGATCATAAGTAACTTGCCCGGGACCGCCCCATCCATTATAATAAATGCCCATCTCTTTCATACCGTCCTCCCTTGGTGATTATTATAAAGAATAGAGTGTAACTACAGAGGGATTACTACAGTAAAAAGAACTCCCTTTCCGGGACTGCTTTCACAACTGATATGCCCTTTCAATTGATGATTAATAAGATTGTATACAATGTGCATCCCCAAACCCGTACCACCGGTGAATCTGGCTGTTGTGTAAAAAGGTTCAAAGATTCGCGACTTCACTTCTTCATCCATACCACATCCATTATCCCTGTAGAGAATTTTAAACTTATCGTCATCTTTTTCCACAGAGATGTGAATTTCCCTCTTCTCAATTCCTTTAAATCCATGTGTCTGAGAATTCATAACAAGGTTTGTCATTATCTGCGCTAGATAACCAGGGTATGTCCTTATTATCAGATCTGAAGGACCATTATAAAAGGTTTCAGTCCCTTTCATTTCCGGGCTGAGACTGACCATTATACCTTCCAGGTAGTCTTTAATATTGAATGACTTAATTACTTCGTGAGTCTGATCCACAGAAACCATTTTAAAATTTCTAATCAGCCGGTCAACTCTGTCTAAATTTGTTGTGATAATACCCGAAAGAGACCCGGACTTTTCCAGATAAGTTTCAAAAGTTTGCACCCCGATGCCTTTCTTATTGATGAAAGCTTGGTGTATTTCTTCTGTTATTGTAGATTGATGCGAAATTGCCGTAATACAGACTCCCAGAGGTGTATTAATTTCATGAGCTACACCGGCAACAAGGTATCCCAGAGAAGCCATTTTCTCTTTTTCTATAAGATGCCCTTGAGTTTCCTTAAGAATCTTAAGAGATTCTTCCAGTTGAACAGTTCTTTCATTTACTTTGGATTCAAGAGTTTCGTTAAGATTTAGTAGTTCATTTTCAATTTCTGTTTTATTGCTGATTTCCCTTTTGAGATTAATCGTCAGTTTATCGAGATTCTTAATCATGAGATTGTAGGTCGCCGCAAGACTTTGAAACTCGAGATTGCTGCCGTGAATGGAAATGCTCTCGAGATTTCCTTTTGATGAAATAGCCATAGCATTGACCAGGGTCGTCAGGTCTTTCGTGTATTCAGTGGTTATAAAAAAGCTGAACAGTGCTCCCAGAAGCAGAGAAACTATAGAGATGAGAACACCCCATTTGATGATAACATCGATACTGCTGTAAAGGCTTTCTGTGGGAATTTCAGAGATGACGAACCATGAATTAATTGTGGGCTGGCCAATGTACAGAATACCGTCGATCTCAACAGTAAAAGGTTCTCCTCTTGATAGAAGTTCACTGTCCAAAGGACTGAATACTCCTTCATTTTCGCTATTAGAATGGAGAAATACATATCCTGTTTCATCGCAGAGAGACACTCCCCCTTCATTTGCAGATAAATGACTTATCTGGTTCAACAGCAGATTATCATCGATGAGAAAACAGAGTATACCGAGAACAGAACCACCTTCAATTGCCCTGATCCCCCGTAGGTAATATATGGAATCGGTTGTAACTGTATCACCGACAAACCACACCTCCTTCTCAGGATTACGGAAAATTCCCTGAACAGAGGGGATTTCCAGAAATCGTGGCAATTGAAAAAAATCGGGATAAATGATTCCGCTCAGACTTGCGACAACATTACCCTCATGGGATATATACAGAGCCGATTCCAGTTCATCATTAGTGGTGATCAGGGAAAACATAAGGCTTCGGAGATCCTGTACTGAATCGTATGTCTCCGGATCAACTCCGAATTTGCTGTTAAACAAACCGCTGCGCACCGAACGATTCGTCAGAAGATACTGATAAAAATGATCAATGGTATTGAGTGATTTATCGATATTGGCAACGGTCTGATCGATCATTCTACTGTGTACATCAATAGAATAATCTTTAAGTAAATTGCGTGTTCTTATAATCATAAAAGATGTGATGATTGAAACTGTTGCTGTAATAAGAATCAGAAAAAACAAAGCCAGCTGATTTCTCATGTGGCTTTTCTTCATCCAGACAAATCTTCTCATATTAATAATTATCCGCTATTTCTTATTATTATTCATATAAGAGTTACAAATCTGATCGATGGCCTCATCGAGTGTCAGCTCTCCGAGACCCAGTTTGTTGAGTATATCTGTCGTTTCACTTTGAAAAAGAGACCATCCGCTGAAATATGCCGGGACCTGGCCGATTTCAATACCCTGAAACCAGACATTTATCTCCTCTTCCGACATCCGGGGGAACCGGTTCCTATAAATCTCCGCGGCAGAGGACTTCAGGGGAGGAATCCCCTTCATGATTCCACTTTTCTGCTGCTGTTCTTCCAGAAAAAATTTCAGAACTTCAAAAGCGGCTTCACTCTTTTCACTTGTGTAGGGAATAGCCCAGCAATCGACATACATTCCAGTGGTTATTTTTTCACCTATAGGGAGAGGGACCACACCCCAGTCAAAATCGATACTGTCCCGGAATCCCTCCATCCACCAGTTTCCATCAACTGTCATTGCGAGATTTCCATTGAGAAAATACTGATAGGGTTGCAGAGTTATGAGCTCCATTAGCCCGGGACTGGTATTCTGAACAAACATGAGATCGTAAATATAACCAACAGATTCTACCACTCTAGCTCTCACAGCAGAGCAGTCATCGAGATCTATGGCGAGAAAATCGGAACCTCCTCCCCAGATAAAAGGGATCAGCCATCCAACTGTGAATGACATGGTCATACCGTATATTTGATTATCGGGAGTGGAAAGACTAGTGAACTTCCCCGAAACCTCAGCAAATTCCTCCCAAGTCCACGTATTGTTCCAATCGAGACCGGGGATTTCAACACCTGCTTTTTGAAAGAGCTCTTTATTGATAAAAACCCCCATCAACATGGCTCCCGATGGGATCCCGTATAGGGCATCACCTCTGAGAAGACCGTGAAACTGATTCTCGAAATAGAGTTCAAAGTCCAATCCGGATTTTTCGGCATAGGGCATGAGGTCCAGGAATAAGCCCTCATCAATCATAGCATCACGGTATATGACTGATATATCAACAATATCAGGAGATTTTCCAGAGAGGAGATAGGATCTGAAAGTCTGTTCAAAGTCGGTCCAATCCTGACCGTACACATTGTTGATCTCGACTTGTATATCAATGTGAGTATCATTAAACTGCTTTAATACAGTTTCATAATTCTTCATCATCCCCTGATTGGCATAAACAAGGAATTCAAGAACCTCAGGTTCTGTAGAACTGACTCTTTCAACAGACATAGGATCTTCTGCCATATCCGATTCTTTTGAACATCCGGTAACTATTAAAATCAGTAATAGCAAACTTGTTATTCTTTTCAATAGATCCTTCTTTAATCAGTTATATCAATAATTATATGTACAGAGATCTTTTAATCAAATAATGGAATACTTATTCTACAGGCAAATCCTTTTTTATCCAGTCGGTAATACCGTAACGCAAATTAATGATATTTGTAAATCCCGCATCGAGCAGTATTTTTGATGCCACTGTACTTCTATTTCCCGATCGGCAGTAAATGAGTATATCTTCATTTTTATACTTTTCCAGAAGTTCGAGATTCTCAGAGAGTATCTGTACAGGAATTAAATTCGAACCGGAAATATGTGCTTCATCATATTCACCGGAAGTTCGAACATCGAGTAAAAAGGGATCCGTATTGGCCAATAAATCAGCCGCCTCTTGTGCCGAAATCTCTCTGTAATTGGGCTCTGCAAGGGACAGAACTGTGATGGTTCCACTCTTTTGCCCCAATGTGAAAGAATGCTCTCCCGTTTCTTTAATCTTGACATAAGGTTTTTCACCTTCAGGTCTGGGCATGATTGTATCGATGTCTAAAGATGGTATTTCAAGCTCATACTCACCCATTTCGATAAAGTCAAAAACGATATAATCGCCTCTGTATACTGTATAATCGAGATTGGTATTTCCCTTCTCCACGGGAAGAAACCTCAATCCGCCCTCGAGTCTCCCGGAAATATTCATATCTTCTGCAGAACCTTGAGTCGAACAGGAAAAGAGTAAAAAAGTCATAGGTATAACAAACAGATTTTTTAAGAATCGCATAGGCACCTCATTATCATTTTCATATATATCAATAAGTTAATATTGATAAGGCAAAAAGTAAATAAATCTATTTAAAATTCGATTGATCGTCACGGGAAATTTTATCTTTAAGACGGGGATCATTATTTTTGATAAGACCTGGAATTTGCCCCACAGTTCCGAAATGTTTATCGCGGATGATGATGGCTCCCGTAACTCCCTCAATGGCGATAAGTTTATTGAGCACCTCTTCAATATCTTCATCCGCGTGGACGGAATTGCACCCAAGAGTCGCTGCGGAATCGGCGAGAGAGGCATCGGATGAAAAAACTGAGACAATATCACAGTCACCAAAGCTGAGAGAGTGCCCCATTCGCCCGGAAGAAGTGCAGATAGCCAGCGGCTGGAGAGAGAGGGGAATTTCCAGCGCCAGGTTCTGAAAATAAGGATTTTTCCCCACATATAGACCGATCAGGAGATCTTCCATGCAGTCCATATAAATATCGCCGCCATTTTCGATAATAGTATTGGACGACCCCTCTTCCCTGGACTTCTCACCTGCCAGTTGAGCCATTGTACCCGCTACGGCAGCCATGGGTCCCAAGCCTGTTTTTGCTGATACAGTGAGCATTCTCCGAACAGATTCGGGCTGGTATTCGCTTATTTTCAGGGAAAGAGGTGTCAGGGCTGTTTTGAAATACTCATTTTTCTCAATGAAGGTTTCGAGATTGAGTCTCTCTTCAATAATTCTGTTTACAACTGGATCCCAGGCTTCTGTCACAATGTGAAAATGGGCATCCTTATAGTGAAATTCTCTCGGTTCACCTTTTACCATATTCACTTAGAAAATTGAAGAAAGCGCTCCGAAGGGGCACACTTTGATACAACTGAGACACTCAACACACTCATTGCTATTAAATTTGAGTTCCATAATGGTTCTATCAGGCATAGTCAGAGCCTCTGTCGGACAATGGGGAACACAACTTCCGCATTGAACGCATTTATCCCTGTCCCAGGATACTCCTTTGACTGTTTCATTAATCTGGATTTTCAGTGATCTCAAATAATCGGATCCCTTCAGGATATTCTCTTCAGAACCGGAAACATCGAGCAGGAGGAAGCCTTCCTCATCGGGAGTCACTCGGGCACGAAAAATATTGATCATCAGATCGTAGTCCTTCACCAGGTGGTAGACAATAGGGCTTTCTGTGGCGCATTGAGGAAAATAGAGGAGCATTTTTTTCGTAATCATGTTGTCTCCTTCATTG
Organism: Spirochaetaceae bacterium; assembly: GCA_016744925.1. Classification (GTDB taxonomy): domain Bacteria; phylum Spirochaetota; class Spirochaetia; order DSM-2461; family DSM-2461; genus Spirochaeta_F. The sequence continues at coordinate 4,850 of JADGDJ010000042.1, read as the reverse complement.
CTTTCATAGATTGTTCCGCCGGTAGAGGAGCTATAGGAGATGTGAGCAGGAATTGTCCTGAACGGATCTCCTCTTTCAGGATATTGGCGATTTTTACAGCACCGGCGTAAGAGGAAAGCCCTCCGGCTTCTACTTTTGTCCCATTGAGATCGATAGAACCCGAACGGAGTTCTTCATAGGAGACACTTCCCAGAACACGGCCGTTCCTCTCGGGATAATCAGTAGAGTAATCGATGACCTGAGCCTTTATATCGCGATCGCGGATTGTTGTCTGGAGAAGCATCTGTTCATCCAGTATGGGGATGGGGATTCCCACACCGAGAGAAAGAGAGATTCCATACCCCTTTAGGCTGACCCCGCGGACAAACTCTGGCAGCATCTTTTTCATATCTCCCGTCAAGGCCAATGTACCGGCACCTTCAGAAGGGACACCCAGATGTCCTCTCTCACATGTAGGAGCATGCTGAGTACCTTCGGAATAAACATGTCCCTGAGCCCCAGCCAACCAGATTCGCGTCCCGATTCCAATGGTTCTAAAATAGGGATCATTGAGAAGCGGAGAGAGCTGACCTGCGCTGGAGTATCCGCAATTTTTCATATGAGGTTTTAGATATCCTAAATAAGTGTGAATCGCTTTGTCCGATGTATTGATCGCCACATTGTAATTCTGATAGCAGTTGCGTGGATTGACCATCATGGCCTGATTCAAATCGTCTATTGTAAATCGTGTCCGCAGTTCTTTTCGGGGATATTCGTCAGTACCGTAAGATAGTGCGAAAAGTTGTATTTCTTCACCCTTAACCAGTTTTTCCATAACGTGACCACCTCCGAAACGGAAGTCTCCCGGATATTCAAGATTAGCCGGATCGTTGGCTCTCAACTGGGTGGCTCCGAGGAAAAGATCGACCGCGGCTATACCGCTGTAGGCACTGACATCATCGAGCCAGGCTTCTGTAATGCGCATTTTGGGTTTACTGTGACCAAAATTTAGAAAACAACCGGAGGAACACATGGGACCGAATGTGGCCGTTGTTACGACATCCACCTCTTTAGCAGCCTTTTCAAGGCCTTTTTTGTCCACATAGTCGATAACTTCTTCCGCAGTGAGTACAAGGGCTTTCCCTGAACTTATTTTTTCATTGATCTGGTCGATTGTCTTCATGGTATATGAGAATAATCCAGTTGGAAAAAAAAATCGAGAAGAAAAAACTATGAAAATGGAAGCGATATTCTCACTGTAGTCCCCATACCATTTTGTGAATCAATTAACATTTGTCCCTTATGCTCTTCCTTAATAATAAAATATGAGACCGTAAGCCCAAGCCCGACGCCTGCTCCGGTCTGCTTAGTTGTGAAAAAGGGTTCAAAAATATGCTTTTTAACTTCAGCAGAAATTCCCGGACCGTTATCTTTGAATTCAATTTGAAGAACTTTATTCACTTTATCCTCGGCTAGGCTCAAAATAATTTTCGGATCTTTTATTTTAGCTTCCTGCATGGCTTGAGCGCTATTTCGAAGGATATTGAGAAAAACCTGCTGTATTCTTGGACTCTTACAGAGAACTGAAGGGAGATGCTCCTGATAGTCTTTTTTCACACTGATATTTTGGAAAGAATACTGTTCCTTCAATTCAAAATCATTCTCTGCAATACCCAATGTCCTATTGAGTAGTTCCGCCATCTGATGGGGTCTTTTTTCAGCAGTTCCCTCCTGAGAAAAACTGACCATATTTTCTACGATGTCTGCAATTTTCATCCCTGATATTTTTAAGGAATCTATCATCCTGAAAATTCCCCGGGCTTCCATATACTCTCTTATTTCATGAACATTGGTCCCTGCTTTTTCCGCTTCATTCACATTACCTATGAAATCAGTTTTCCGGCCGAGTCGATTGGCCATGACTTCTGCCGTCTGCATCATACCAGCCAGTGGATTATTAATTTCATGAGCCATTCCAGCAGCTAAACCGCCTACTGACAGCATCTTTTCATTTTCTATCATCAACTCTCTCATTTTAATCTGTTCGGTTATATCTCTCTGAAAAGAGGCATAGTTGATAATTCCCCCCTCTTTATTGCTTATTGGGAATATTGTAGCCTCATCATAATAAAGAGTTTCATCTTTTCGCTTGTTAATAATCTGACCGCGCCAGGTTTTACCACTGGAGATTGTACTCCACAGGTTTTTATAGAACTTATCATCCTGATATCCGCTTTTCAAATGTCCCAGTTTCTGTCCCAAGACATCAGAGATCTCGAATCCCGTGCTTTTTTGAAAATAATTATTTAAGTACAATGGATGCCCTTCCAGATCAGTTATTATGACTTTTTCATCGAGCTGATCAATCACTGTAGCAAGCCGTGTTATTTCAATCTCAAACTGCTTGCTTTTGAGACGATTAACCAGAATACTACCCAATGCAGCGGTCCCAGCTGGAAAAATAAGTAATACAGGAATGGCTACGTTCCTAATCAGAAGAAGAGCTACTTCCCGAGGCAAAGTAAATAAGGCGGCCAATGACAGGAGATGAATTATCAAGCCAAAAAGGAATAGTTCCCCGAAGTTGTAATTGAACTTCTTCTGAGGACGTATTTTTCTCCAAATCAAAGCTGAAAAAGTAGGAATCACAACCCATAAAATACCGGGAACAACCCCTCCCCCCCCTTGTATTATTCTAAAAACAGACAGTGATACCATGGCAATAACAGTTGTTCCGGTGCCAAAAAAAAGCCCGGTAATGCCCATTAACACAGTTCGCGGATCGAAGAAATAACCTGTTGAGAATTCCCAGGGTGTAGACATGATAAGTATCCCTATAAGAGAAATAACAGCTCCTGCGATTATATTACTGAGAATATTTTCTCTTTCTTCTTTTTTGACATAGTCGTAGAGAAGTCCCAGAGAGAGTAAAATGGCTATGCTATACAAAAAATCAACTAATGCTTTAAAATTCATACTTCCATTTCCCACATTATTAGAACTTATTTATAATATAGTATGAGATAGAAAATCAAATAATCACAGAGTATCTTTTCCAGAGTCTTAAGAACTGCTGCCTGAGAAATGAGCAAAAGGCTGCCGATGCACTTTAGCTTGAACTGTTTCCTGCAGCTCCTTGACTTCAGCTTCAACCTCCCGGATCGCTTTAAAACCATCCAAAGTCTCGATCGCGAGCTCTGTGCTGCGGGATTCACCACCGGCCAGGGTCAGAACCCGTCCTTTTTCTCTTTCAAATCGACGGGAATTGGGATAATTTGTTGCCGGTTCCAGACCCGTCACATAACCATCTTCTTTACCCGCTGTGTTTTTCCACTGAGTGAAACAGGGGAAATCCTTCAGCGAGTAACGAAGAAGAGAGGCTTGGTTACCTGCAGCATTACAAAGCATGGCAACAGTCTCGAGACTGTCCTCTTTACCGACAAGTTCATAGAGGTAGACCTGTTCATCAAATCCGATCTGCGGTGCACCGTATTTATCGAAAGTCTCCATGTCTTCAGCTGCACGGAGATCCCGGGGAGCAACTTGTTTGAAGGGAGCCAGCATTCGAGAACCTTTTTCCAATAGGGATTTCCCGTAGTTAATATGGTAGAGGAGTTGGTGTTCTGTGGGTTTATTACCGATATTCGTTACTGTATCCCGAATGGTCAGTCGACCTGAACCGAATTCCGTGCGAATTTCACTGTTGAGCCGCAAAGCCGGACCCAACATCATCGTTTCATCGACTTCACCCCTTAATATAATGGCCTTATCTGTTATCTCGATGGTAACCGAACGTGCAGGAATATTCGCGATATTCCCATGAAGAGTCAGAGGGATCCGGGTCTCATGACCCTTGCTGTCGAGAAGCATGTCCTGACAGGGCGCACCCATGCTGCTGAGACCGCAACGGACAATCCATTCGTTAAAGCCCTTCAACCAGCCGATGCCTCCGCCCTCTGAATTATTTATAAAAGCAGGGTTTACAGGGTCCTTGACCGGAGAGTCCCAGCCCAGGGAGATATCTCCGCATTGCCCTTTCCAGAGACCCATACCCCGTGTTGGAAGGACGGCGAAGGAGAGCTTGCCATTGTTTATTTCGACAACATCAACACCTTCCTGTAAGCCACCCCGAAGAGTGTGGGATTTGACGGACCATTCTGAGCCCAAACCCGCATCAACTGTGTTTTTTGCATTTAGATCTATGACTTTAAAACCTTCGGAAGATCCAGGTTCCATTAGGGGTAGTTCATATAATGTCTTCATTGAAAATCCTTTTATCTGTCTGTAGCTTTCTCGATCTGTGCAATGAGCTCTTGCTTTGTCGGTCCAGTGGCGTGTTTGACAAAAAAAGCTGTCGTTGCATTGGCTATGACAAGACGCTCTTTAATGGGCAGGTCTCCCAGGGATGCGCTGAGATATCCGCCATTAAAACTATCGCCGGCACCTGCCGTACGAATGACATTGGACTGACGTTCCTGCATAACATATGCTTCGCCATCGGAAGCGTTTGATGCAACAGCGAATTCCCGGGTGTGAACAACGAGCTCATCGAAGCCTATCTTTGTACGGGCAATGGCCAAGGCTGTTGCAATTGCCTCTGGTGTCTCTTCAGTGCACTCGACTCCGACCCTAAAAAACAGTTCAAAGACCTCATGTTCATTTAAGCTCAATGTCATGGGGATCCTGCTGTTAAAGGACTTAATTAGCTCTAAGGACTTCATAAAAGATTCACTGGATTTTTTCTTGATGTCTGAAAAGTCGAAAAACATGCGCCGTGGTAACTTGCTTGTTTCATACTGAGACATAAATCCTTTGAAGAAACCATCAAAATCTGCCGTCAGAGACCAATAACCCAGTCCCGGAATATCCAC
>JADGDJ010000041.1 GCA_016744925.1 Spirochaetaceae bacterium | reverse complement strand
TAGGACCTTATGGTTATTTGCCCACAGACTCTGTTCTGCTCAAAGAAGTGTTGGAATCAAAAAATCTGGAATTGATCGCCGGAACCGTTTATGATGATTTGACCGGTTCCTCCGATGTTGTTGCGCTCAAAGAAAAAACAAGAAATATATGTCGGCTTCTTTCAAGAGTGATCGGTGGAAAAAGAGATAGTTATCTCGTTGTCATAGACTCTGTAAAAGCTATGCGGAACAATACGGCGGGACACTCAGAGCTCGCCCGGAGAATGAATTCTGAAGAATGGAAACTGATGATGGACAATATCAGGATCATCTCAAAAATTGCTTCAGAAGAATTCGGTATCAGGCCGGTGGTTCATCCTCATGCAGGTGGATATATCGAATTTAAAGATGAAACGGATAGGTTTTTAAATGATATCACTAGTGATCTTACCGGTTTATGCCTCGATACGGGGCATCTGTTTTATGCTGGTGATGATCCTTCTGAAAACCTCAAAGAATATGCATCCAGGTTGGATTATGTTCATTTCAAAGATATTGACTCCGGAGTATATGAAAAAGCATTGACGGAAAAAATGGGTTTTTTCGATGCCTGTAATCTTGGCGTTATGTGCTCTATCGGAAAAGGATGCATTAATTATAAATCTGTTTTGAGAACTCTTGATGATATTGGCTATAAAGGTTCGATAACAATTGAACAGGAACGGGATCCCAAGGAGTCTAAAAGTGCCTTATCCGATATACAAACCAGTTTTAACTTTTTAACAGAAGCCCTAAAAATATAATAATTTCTGATTCTTAATGTGTCGCTGAGAGTATTGTAAATATTCTTGTAGAAAAAAATTGACAAATAGGAATTTGAGGTTAATAATACAGACAAACGTTTGCTTGTATTATCGGGGAATCCACTATGCAAGTGAAGAAAACTAAGGAGATTATGTGATGAAGAAAACAGTATTGGTATTGGTTGCTATGTGCATGTTAATTCTGCCTACAGCAATTTTTGCAAATGGTCAGCAGGAAGATGGAAAAATATTAATTGGTGCCGCTATGAGTAGCTTCTCTGACAAGGGACAGACTTACCTACAGGATGGTGTCCGAGAATTTGACGCTGAGAATGATGATGTAGAAGTACTTATGACTGACGCTAAAGATGATGCGGCAGTTCAGTTGAATCAGATTGAAACTCTGCTTGTAAAAGGCGTAGATGCCATTTTTATTGTTCCCGTAGACATCTCGGCTTTGAAGCCTGTTTTCAAAAAATGTAAAGAAGATGGTGTTAAGGTTGTTATCGGTAACAGAATGCCCGCAGAAGAATTATGGGGTGAGTTCGATGTTTATACCGGTTCTGAATCTATTCAGGCGGGAATTCTTCAGGCTGAATGGGTAGCAGAAGCTATGCAGCCGGAAGGGGGGAAAGTTGGAATCATTATGGGACCACTCGGGCATGAAGCAGCTCGTATGAGAACTGAAGGTAACAAGCAGATTTTCGCTAAATATGACAATATTGAAATAGTTATGGATGCTGAAGGTAAATGGGATAGAGCAAAAGGTATGCAGATTGCTGAGAACTGGATCCAGAGTGGTGCTAATCTCGATGCTGTCCTTTGCAATAACGATGAAATGGCTATCGGAGCTCTACTTGCTGCTGAAGGTGCTAACCTTGCAGACGATGCAATCATCATTGCCGGTGTAGATGCTACTCCCGACGCTCTTGAGTATCTTGGAGCAGGTCTTGATGTCACTGTATTTCAGAACATGAATGCCCAGGGTTACAACGGTGCTATCGCCGCCTATAAACTTGCGAAAGGTGAAAGTGTTGAGAAGTGGGACTGGATCCCCTTTGAGACAGTTACTCCTGAAAATATGAGTGAGTATAAATAATTTAAATTGCCAATTAGGCTATATGAAGAAGAGGGCGGTTCGCCGCCCTTTTTAATTTGATGAAAGCAATTATTTATTCAAAAACGGGAGTCGTGATGAATACGGAATATGTCCTGGAGATGAAAGGGGTTTCCAAATCCTTTCCGGGAGTTAAAGCACTAAAAGGTGTAGACCTGGCCATTAAAAAGGGAACAGTGCATGCCCTGATGGGGGAAAACGGAGCTGGTAAATCCACTCTTATGAAGGTTCTCTATGGCATACATCAGCCCGATGAGGGTGAAATAATATTTAAGGGCGAACCCTATGAGGTTAAAAGTCCTATTGATGCTCTTACCATTGGCGTGAGCATGATTCCCCAGGAGATTAGCCCTGTCCCGAACTTGACAGTCGCTAGTAATGTTTTTTTAGGGAAGGAAATAATCTCAAAACGAGGGTTGAAACTTCTCAATCAGAAAAAGATGGTTATAGAGACTCAGAAGCTATTTGATGAGTTAGGCATTGATATTGATCCATCAGTTATGATGTCGAAAATCAGTATTGCCAATGCGCAGTTAGTCGCTATTGCGACAGCCGTTTCTTATAACGCGGATTTGGTCGTCATGGATGAACCCACTTCTGCTTTAACTGATAAAGAGATCGATAAACTCTACAAGATAATTAGAGATTTGAAAGAGAAAAAAAATATCGCTGTTATATATATATCACATAAACTGGATGAGATTTTTTCCATTTGTGATGAAGTTTCGGTTATCCGCGATGGAGAGTTCATCGGTTCCGATTCTATCGAGAATTTTGATAAAGAGCGTCTGATCAATATGATGGTCGGCCGTACGATGGATGAATTCTTTCATAAAGAGGAAGCGGAAATCGGTGATGTGGTCCTCGATGTGAAAAATCTGACTCTTTCAAAGAAATTTGAAGATGTCAGCTTTACTCTGAGGCAGGGCGAGGTTCTCGGCGTTGCCGGACTTATGGGTGCCGGACGAACTGAAGTCATGGAGGCTATATTTGGTTATAGGCCTGCTGAATCGGGGGAAATATTTATCGATGGTATTAAGGCTGAGATAAGCGAGCCCAGTGATGCCATTAGACACGGCATAGCCTTTGTTACTGAGGATAGAAAACAAACCGGGATATTCCCCGATCTTTCGATAAAGGACAATATTATTATGCCCGATATCGATGCTTATCTTAAGAATGGGCTATTAAATGGCAAAAAGATTAAGGAAAACTGCCAGGAGCAGAGGGAAGCTATTGCTATTAAAACTCCGACTCTGGAACAACTGATTAAGAATCTGTCCGGTGGAAACCAGCAAAAGGTTCTCATCTCCCGATGGCTGCTTACCACTCCCGAGGTTCTCATTCTCGATGAACCGACAAGGGGTATCGATGTGGGAGCTAAATCGGAAATTCATCGCTTGATCGGAGAGCTTGCCAAAATGGGTAAAAGTATCATCATGGTCTCTTCGGAAATGCCCGAGATCCTCTCAATGAGCGACAGGGTCATGGTTATGTTTGAAGGCAAATGTTCCGGTATAATCAGCCGGGAAGAAGCCACACAGGAAAAAATACTGCAGCTTGCCACAGGCGAAAAGCTGTCACTCTAGGGAGGTTTTGAAGACAATGTCTCAACAAAAAATATTAAGTAGGCCCTCAGTCGGCGCCTTTATGAGCAAATATGGAATAGTCGTTATTTTTGTCGGTTTGTGTATCATTCTGTCAATAATGTCACCGGTATTTCTCTCCATGAGAAATATTACCAATGTCATCCGCCAGGTATCGATCATCGGTATTGTCTCTATGGGTGTTACTTTCGCAATTATCACCACCGGTATCGATCTATCTTCCGGTTCTATGATTGCATTGATCTCCGTTGTTGTGGCCACTCTGTCACAGAATGCGATGAACCCCGATCAGCCTGTCAGTATTGTTATGCCGATTGCAATCGCCGTAGCGATCTCCCTTTTATTGGGGATTATATTAGGAGCGGTCAATGGTACGCTTACAGCATTCGGAAAAATTCCGCCTTTTATAGCAACACTCGGTATGATGACCGTCGCCCGTGGAGCAGCAGCTCTTTATACAAGAGGGCGACCGGTTGGTGATCTGAAAGAAACCTTCACCTTCATCGGTACAGGAAGTATCTTCGGTATACCTCTTCCCATATGGATTTATCTCGCCATGGGAATATTGGCGCACATTCTCTTGAGTAAGACTAAATTCGGCCGTCATGTATTCGCTATCGGAGGGAATGAGCAGGCTGCTCGAATATGCGGTATCAACGTTGAAAAAACCCTGGTGAAAGTATATGCCTTCGCCGGTTTCCTGACTGCCGTTTCTGCAATTCTTCTTACGGCTCGAACTTCAGCCGGGAATCCTACTTATGGACTCTCATACGAACTGGATGCCATTGCCTCGACGGTAATTGGTGGTACTTCTTTGAGCGGTGGTGTAGGATCGATCCCCTTTTGTGTAATCGGAGCCCTTATTATCGGAGTATTGAACAACGGTATGGACCTCATGGGAGTTAATGCCTACTGGCAGCAGATTGCCAAAGGTGTGATTATTGTAGCCGCCGTTCTTATTGATGCACGAAAGCAGAAGAGGGGCTAGTATTAACTGGATGAGCGTAAAATCTCATCCAGTAAAATCGGGTTGTTTGAATAGACAACCGGGAGTGTAAATTATGGCAGTTATTACAATTTCAAGAAAACTCGGCAGTATGGGAACCTATATCGGAAAGAAATTAGCTGAAGAGCTGGGTTATGATTATGTCGACAAGATCCGAATTTCCAAGATTATGAAAGAATACGGATTCAGTAAATTTGACAATATATACGATACGGTCCCCGCAATGTGGGAAAAATACGATCAGTATCGGGAGATGACAATTAAATTCCTTGCAGAGGTAATCCTTGCGGTGGCTCAACACGACAATGTGGTTATCGCCGGCCGGGGTAGTTTTGGTCTGTTGGATAGTTTTTCCGATGTAATCAATATTCGGGTAAAAGCTACGGAATCCTGCCGGGTTCACCGGATAATGAAGGATCGGAATATTTCGGAAAACGAAGCCCGGAAAACTGTCAAAGAAAACGATAAGGTGCGACGTACCTTCGTCGAGTCTGACTTCCGTTTCGATTACAACAATTCAACAGAGTTTGATCTTATTCTTGATACCAGTATTATTCCCCCGGATATGTGCGTGGACTGGCTTTCCCAGGCTTATGCCGTAACCAATGGTAAAAGAGACGATGACCGGCCCAGTGTAAAGACTCTGAAGATCGAAAAAGTATTGGAGAAACATGTAGCGGAAATGATTGAGATTTTTCGTGAAGACACAACTCCTATAGAGAATAGAACAGAGAATTAATTATCTGATATTCCTCTTTAATTATGTTTGAAGAGGGATATCCTCCCTTCGCATATACTCATGAACACCAATAGACTAAAACAGAAATAATCGAATAAAACACACTTGAGAATTATCATGATAAATAGCATATGAATTATAATAAAAACTCATTTTTCAGCAGATGGAAGTTTGACAAATAGAAAAAAGAGTTATAGGATTCAGATATTAGAGAAAACGTTTGCTTTGAGACGTTTTTATGTTTTTTATTATTTAAAGAAGGAGTCGTTATGGACCTGGAAGCCAAGTGCAAGATTAGAAATAAAGATGGGTTTACTAATGGGTATACTGAGATCGTGTCGGAGATATCAAATCCGGAAATGCTGATGAGTTTCGGCTCTTTAAAATTGATGAATGGAGACAGCTTTTCAAATGACGAACAGCTGGAGAGAATATTTCTTTTACTGCAGGGAGAAGCCGCCCTTGTTTGTGACGGCGAACATTTTACTGTCAGCCGTGGAAACCTTTATGATGACGATCCATGGACGCTGCATGTCCCTAAAGGTGTTCAGGTCGAGATAAAGGCACTTGCTGACGATACTGAATTTACAGTACATAAAACAGAGAATTCCAAGGTTTTCGCTACAAAGCTGTATGGTCCCAAAGAGTTGAGAAAAGAAACTCGCGGAAAAGGTACGATGAATGAGACCGGCACCAGACTGGTCAGAACAATCATTGATGTATCGATTAGCGATGGTGCCAATTTCATGATCGGCGAAGATGTCCATTATCCCGGGAAATGGGCCGGATTTCCTTCTCATTCCCACAACCAACCTGAAATATATTTTTACAGATTTCTTCCTGAAAATGGATTCGGGCTTCTAAAGCTTGGAGACCAGGGCGTATGTATGGAGCATAATGATACCGTGATTATACCACCGGACCTTGTCCACCCGCAGGTGGCAGCCCCCGGATATGCCATGTATTTTCTCTGGGTAATCCGTCACCTCGATAGTAAACCCTATATTAAACCCGATTTTGAGGAACAGCATCTTTGGGCTCAGGAACCGGATGCGAAAATCTGGCCTGATAGATAGGAGTTAACAAAACCATGCTGGAATTCGGAAAAAACAAAACATTGGATATTGTTGCACTCGGACGAGCCGGAATTGATTTGAATGCTGTTGAGATGAATGTTCCTATGGAAGAAAACATGACATTCAGAAAGACCGTAGGAGGATCTCCGGCGAATATTGCCGTTGCATGTTCCCGATATGACCTGAAGGTAGGTTTTATCGGACGTGTATCCGATGATCAGCATGGAAGATATATCCGTATATATTTCGATTCGAAAGGAATAAATACAGAGAATTTGATTGCCGATAAAGACGGCGGAATGAATGGCCTGGCTTTTACCGAGATACGATCTCCCAAAGACAGCAGTTTTATTCTGCACCGCGACAATGTTGCCGATTTGAATCTGAGTATTGAAGATATAAACAGAGAATACATAAAAAATACGAAGCTTCTGGTAATTTCAGGGACGGCACTGTCGCGAAGTCCTTCGAGAGAAGCTGTATTTGCCGCACTGGAATACGCGGAAAAATATAACACGAGGGTTATGTTCGATATTGATTACCGCGACTATACATGGACTTCTAAAAAAGAGTGTGGTATCTACCTCTCTCTGGCTGCCCAGAAGTGCGATGTGATTGTCGGCACACGGGAAGAATTCGACATGATGGAAATGTTTTCTAATCCGGGAAATAAAGATGATGCTGAAACAGCCGGCAAATGGTTTGAATATAAGGCGAAAGTCGTCATTGTCAAACACGGAGCCGAAGGATCATTTGCTTATACCGGTGATGGTAAGGTTACTAAAGGAGCTGTTTTTCCAGTGACTCCATTAAAGACTATGGGTGCGGGAGATTCTTATGCTGGCGGGCTAATCTACGGGTTTCTCAGCGGGAAGACTATTGCCGAGGGTATGGAATTAGGGGCTGGCGCAGCTGCTATCGTAGTACAGAGCCCTGATTGTTCGGAATCTATGCCGACTTTGAAAGAGATTCGGGCGTTTATTTCAGATTACAGGACAGGGATGTAAAGTCATGCTTGTAAATATGTCTGAATGTGTAAGAGACGCTTCTCAAGGCCAATGGATAGTTCCGGGATTCAATGTCTTCGGTTACGAAGACGCACTTGCTGTAATCAATGCTGCTGAGAAATTCAATGCTCCGGTTATTCTCATGTCCAACAGTGATGCCGTTGAGCATATGGATCTTAATTCCAGTAGCGCACTCTTTCACTCTCTGGCTGAATCAACAGATGTGCCTGTTGTTATTCATTTAGATCATGCGAAAACGTTTGAGTTGATTTTGCGTGCAATAAAAGCCGGGTACACATCTGTGATGTACGACGGTTCAGCGTTGCCGTTGGAAGAGAACATTAAAAATACCCAGCATGTCCTTGAATTAACACGTGAAAAAAATATTTCTGTTGAAGCAGAGCTCGGTTCTGTTCCCTACACAGATAGGAATGAAGATGTCAAATCTATAATGACAGTACCGGAAGATGCCCGCAGGTTTACAGATGAAGTCCCTGTCCATGCGTTGGCTGTTGCCGTGGGCTCACTGCACCGGATGCAGACAAAAGCGGCAAGGATAAATTTTGATCTTCTTGCGGAAGTAAAAAAATGTACAAATGTACCGCTTGTTATACACGGAACATCGGGCATTGTTGATAAAGACGTTAAGAAGCTATTGTCGACAAATGTCGGAAAAATGAATATTGGAACAGCTCTGAGAATGGCATTCGGTGAAACGCTGAGAAGGGAAGTCCTGGCTAAACCTGATGAGTTCGATAGAGTTAAACTTTTTAGAAACCCAATGACTGCAGTTCAGGCTGCGGCAGAAGAAAAATACCGGCTGCTTGGCTGGGTTGAAAGATAAGAGGAGATGTTATGAACACAATAAGATTAACAATGGCTCAGGCCTTAGTGAAATTTCTGGATAACCAGTATTTAAATTTTGATGGAGAGGAAATCAAGTTTGTCGAAGGAGTTATCGGAATCTTCGGACATGGAATAGTCGTCGGTTTAGGTGAAGCTCTGGAAGATGATAGCCATTCTCTCAAATTTATTCAGGGAAAGAGTGAACAGGGAATGGCTCATATTGCCATGGGTTATGCGAAGCAGAAGAAAAGACGGCAGATTATGGCTGTTACCTCTTCAATTGGTCCCGGTGCTTTGAACATGGTAACAGCAGCCGGAACTGCAACAGCAAATAGAATCCCCGTGTTGTTTTTACCGGGAGATTCTTACGGTAACAGACAGCCTGATCCGGTTCTCCAACAGATAGAGCAGAGCTACGATCACAATATAGGGGCTAATGATGCCTTTAAGCCCGTCAGCAAATACTGGGACAGGATTGCCAGGCCGGAGCAGCTTATGAGTGCGATGATTCATGCTATGCGTGTTCTTACAAATCCTGCAGAAACTGGAGCCGTGACAATATGTCTTCCTCAGGACGTTCAGGGCGAAGCATACGATTATCCTGCAGAATTCTTTGAAAAAAGAGTGCATTTCAATCAGAGAAGATGTCTCGATGATTCTGCACTTGTACGACTGGCAGATACAATTTCCGCCGGAAAAAAGCCTTTCGTAATTTGCGGTGGTGGAGTCAAGTATTCCGAAGCAGGAGAAGAGCTCAAGGCTTTCTGCTCTGAATTCAATATACCATTTGGTGAGACTCAGGCCGGAAAAAGCACTCTTCCCGCCGATAATGAGTACAATCTCGGTGGAGCCGGAGTCACAGGTACACTTTCAGCGAACAAGATAGCAAAGAATGCCGATGTTATTCTCGGTATCGGTACAAGACTGAACGACTTCTGTACTTCGTCCAAATCTGCCTACAATAATGAAGCGCCAATGCTTACAATCAATATAAATGATCTCGATGCCTATAAAATGAACGCCGAGCCCTATTTCGCCGATGCTAAACTATCACTGAAGCAGCTGACAGCTGAGCTTAAGAAACGGGGATACAAATCAGCTTATAAAACAGAGATTAAAGATGTAAGAGCCGAGTGGGCTGAAGAACTCGACAGACTATTCAGTATCGAAATGAAAGAGGGACTGGCTCAGTCTACAGTTCTCGGTACTCTGAGCAGAGATCTTGTTGAAAAAGACTCCATCGTTGTCGTCGCCTCGGGAAGTCTTCCCAGTGACTGTCAGAGAGTCTGGAATACTAACTCACACAACGCCTATCACGCTGAGTATGCCTTCTCCTGCATGGGTTATGAGATAGCCGGAGCCATCGGAGCAAAGCTGGCAGAGCCCGATAAGGAAGTATATGCACTTGTGGGCGACGGTGGTTTTCTCATGCTGCACACTGAACTCGTCACAGCTCTTCAGGAAGGTATCAAGATCAATATTATCGTTCTCGATAACAGTGGTTTTCAGTGTATTCACAATCTGCAGAGAAGCCAGGGAATTCCGAGCTTTGCCAATGAGTTCCGCTATAGAGACAATTCCACGGACAGACTGACCGGTGAGTGTCTGCCTATCAATTTTGCCGCTCTTGCCAATGCCTACGGAGCAAAGGGATTTGAAGCGAAAACTATTGAAGAGCTGAAGACTCTTTTTCCTGAGTTGAAAAAATCAAAAACATTGAATCTCGTGGATATCAAAGTGCTTCCGGGAACAATGACTGAAGGTTATGAAGCCTGGTGGAGAGTCGGAACAGCAGAAGTTTCTGCAAGGGACTCTGTCGTTAAAGCCGCAAAAAATATAAAAGAAATGTCAGCTAAGGCAAAACAGTTCTAGGGTAAGACAAAATAATTAAGGAGTAAAAGAATGATTGACAAAACAAAAATTAAACTGGCCTGTGCGCCAATAAACTGGACAAATGACGACGCACCTCAATTGGGTGGAGAGCTCACCTATCAGCAGTGTCTGAGTGAAATGACACTTGCGGGATTTCAGGGTAGTGAAATCGGCAATAAGTATCCCCGTGATGTAAAAGTCTTGAAAAAGGCTCTTGAATTGAGAAATCTAGAAATCTGCAATCAGTGGTTCAGCTGCTTTTTTACGACGAGACCAGAAGCATTCACCATCGAGCAGTTTATTAAAACCCGGGATTTCCTCCACGCTATGGGTACTAAAATTATCGGGGTCTGCGAAGTCGGGCGAAGCGTACAGGGCGATCTTTCAGCTCCTTTATATGAAAACACGCCGACTCTCAGCGAAGCTGATTTTGAAAAGATCGCCAGAGGATGCGAAAAACTCGGTGAGCTTGCCGCTGAAAAAGGGATGACCGTAGCTTACCATCATCATATGGGAACAGGAATCCAGACACTCGATCAATACAGTAAATTGATGAATATGACCGATCCCAAACTGGTTAAAGCTCTTCTCGATACAGGACACTGGACATATGCGGGAGAAAATGCCGTTGAATGTTTTAAAAAATTTATAGACAGAACAGCGCACATTCATCTTAAAGACCTGAGAAAGTCTGTCTGGGATAATGTGGGACCTAAGCGATACAGCTATGTCGGCTCTGTAATCGAAGGCGTATTCACTGTTCCCGGAGACGGAGACATGGTTGATTGGGATGGAGTATTCGATGTTATTAAAAACAGCAGTTTCGAGGGCTGGATCGTTGTAGAAGCGGAACAGGATCCACATTTGTTTGATCCTCTTGAGTATGCCCAGAAAGCAAGAGCGTTTATAAAAGAAAAACTTGACGTTTAATTAAGGGGAATTTTATGGAATTCGGATTACATGGACTACTCGTGCGATATTCAAATGTCGCTACAGATATAATGATTGCCGCTGAAACAGGTTATGATGCCGTAGAGCTGCATACGGATAAACTCGATCGATATCTTGCATCGGGATTTACGGGCAAAGATATCAATAAGCTTCTAAAAAAACATAAGATGAAGGTAAGCTGCATAGATATTATCGGGGATGTTGAATCTCAGATTCCGGCAAAACTCGAGCAGGTGATGACTAAGGCTGATCTATTGATAAACACTGCAGCAGAAATAGGCTGCAGTACTATCCAGTTGAATGGTTTTATGGAACTGGCAGACAAGTCGGAGAAGGATAATATTGTTCTCACGGCGGCCAATATCCGTAAAATCTGCGAGTTGGGTAAGAAGAAAGGGATAAGGTTTCAGTATGAAGGCGCTGCCTGGACTCCCATTCACTCAATTGATCAGTGTCGGATGCTTGTTGAAGAAGTCGCAATGGACAACTTCGGATTCGTTGTCGATTTCTGGCACTTCTGGGCCAGTCGCGGTGGTAGCCCCGAGGATATTGCGAAGCTCGATAAAGACATGATCTACGGTGTCCATGTAGCCGACGGTTTCCGTCCTGAAAAAGGTGCTCCCTGGATTGATGAAACGCTGCTTCGCGGAGCATTGCCTGGAGATGGTGAAATCGCCATAGGCGAATGGATCGATGCTGTTAAATCAACGGGATACGATGGATTTTATTCTGGTGAGATATTGTCCCATAAGTTGTGGGAAGCCGATTTGATGGATATCGCCGGAGATACCCTTAAGAGAATGAAAACATATTTTTAAAGATAGAGGTTGGAGAGTCATATGTTTGATGAAGAAAAACGATTGGACCGCCCTTACAGATGGGCAATGATTGGTGGTGGAAGAGGGAGTCAGATCGGTTACATACATAGATCAGCAGCCCTTCGAGACGGTTTATTTGAACTGGTTGCCGGAGCATTTGATATAAACTCCGAAAGAGCCAAAAGCTTTGGAACCGGAATCGGTTTAAAAGAAGAGCGATGTTATGCCGATTACAAAGAGATGTTGGCTGAAGAGGCTAAACGGGATGATGGCATCGAAGTCGTTTCCATAGCTACACCGAATAAATTTCACTATCAGATGTGCAAGGATTCTCTTGAAGCCGGTTTGCACATCGTTTGTGAGAAACCTCTCTGTTTTACTTCTGCTGAAGCTGAAGAATTGAAAAAAATTGCAGAAGAGAAGAACAGAATGATCTGTGTCACTTACGGTTATACAGGACATCAGATGGTACATCAGGCCCGTAAAATGATTGAAAACGGTGATTTGGGAGACATTCGAATCATCAATATGCAGTTTGCTCATGGTTGGCATTCGGAAGAGGTGGAAGCCAATGATCCCGGTACTAAATGGAGAGTTTCTCCAGAAGTCGCCGGTCCTACATACGTGCTCGGTGATATTGGTACTCACAGCCTTTATATGGCTGAACTTATGGTTCCCGATTTCAAGATCGAAAAACTGATGTGTTCGCGGCAGAGTTTTATCAAGAGCCGTGCACCTCTTGAGGACAATGCCTTCGTATTGATGAATTTGAAGGGTGGAGCCGTAGCTCATCTATGGGCGTCTGCCGTCAACGCCGGTGCTATTCACGAGCAAAAAATCAGAGTTGTAGGTAGTAAAGCCAGTATCGAGTGGTGGGATGAACATCCCAATCAGCTCGTTTACGAAATACAGGGCAAACCGAAACAGCTTCTCGATCGGGGGCACGGTTATCTCTATGGCGATGATTCTTGTGTCGCAACGGACAGAATCGGATGTGGTCATTCTGAGGGATTATTCGAGTCGTGGTCGAATCTGTATAATGCATTCGGATTTGCCATGAAAGCCGTAGATAACGGTGATAAAGTCGCTCTTGAAAACCTTGAGTTTCCCGGAATCGAAGCCGGAATCGACGGTGTTAGATTTCTTGAAAACTGCGTGGATTCAGCTGATAATGGTTCTGTCTGGGTGGATTACAAATAATTACATAGATTTCCCCGGATTTATTCCTTTACCGGGGAAATCGTTTCAATAATAAATAGGTAAATATAATGACTCATGCAGCAGCAAGTTTTCTAAAAATTGCAATTTTCCTCATGTTGGGGTTGTTTTTCAGAAAAGGAAAGCTTCTCAATAAATCCGGCATCGAGGGTATAAAGAAAATCATCATTTACCTGGCCATTCCCGCAGTATTGTTTTTATCATTTTCACAGCTGGAATTTAAACTGAGCTTTATTCCTGTCATCCTGGCAATCTTTTGCCTTAATTTACTCCTTTTCTGGGTTGGAATGGGATTCTATAAGTTAACAGGATCAAAAGACAGACTTATGCCACTGTTTATGACGACTATGAATTTTGCTCTTCTCGGTATTCCTTTATATGAAGCCGTATATGGGATAGAAAACCTGCATAATTATACAATCTTCGGTATAGGACATGAGATTTTCATGTGGTTTGTCTTTTATTTTCTCTTAAGATGGTTTTTGACAAAAGGCTCCGTAGAAAGGGGAATTAACTGGGGTTTTATCAAATCTCCGATTATCTGGAGTATTATTGTCGGATGCTTTTTTGGCATCTTAAAGATCGATCTCTCCGCCGAAAATAATTGGATTTTTCAGGGAGTAATAGATTCGATTAAAAGCATCTCTTTTATGGCGACACCTCTCATTCTTATTTTTATCGGATATAACATTTCATTCTCAATATCACTGATGAAAAGCAGCTTTAAATATATTAGTTTGAGACTGACTGTGACCTTTATTCTCGGATATCTGGTCAAAATAATCATCCTGGATCATTTAATAGAAAAAACAGTCTATTTTGATTCTGCCTACTTTCTTCTGTTATCTCTACCTCCGGTTTTTTCGATACCAATTCTCGCCTCAGACTACTTGGATGAAAATGAATTAACTCTGCTCAACAATACAATTGTTCTTCATGCTGTAATTACAATCATTTTGTTTTCTATAATTTCCTTTTCCCTGTTGTAATCGCCCGGATTTATTAGGGTTTTGAGGTTCTCTTATCGATAAATACTCAGTGGGATATTGGCTCCTTATCTCTTTTTCTGTGGAATTGTCAGTTAAATGAAGGTATACCTATATTATGACAGATAAAACTCAGAACCCTATCAAACTCGCTCTTATCGGTGCCGGCTCCCGCGGAACTTTCGCTTATGCTCCTCATATTATGAAATCTCCTGATCAGGTAGAGATTTGTGCTATTGCTGAACCAAATGAATATCGAAGAAAAAGATTTTCGAATTTGTACCATATTCCCGAAGAAGGACAATTTGTATCATGGGAGCAACTTCTGGAAAGTAATGTTTGCGATGCCGTGATTATAGCTAATCAAGATGCTGATCATTATGGTCCCTTGATAAAATCAATGGAAATGGGACTATCAATAATGATAGAAAAACCGATAAGCAATGATAGAGGTGAAATTAGATCTCTTCTTAATAAAATGGAAACTTACGATAAACCATTGCTTGTATGCCATGTCCTGCGTTATACATCCTTTTTTATGGAAATAAAGAAAATCCTGAATGAAAATACGATAGGCGAACTTCTCTCTGTTCAGCACAATGAGAATGTTGGCCATTTTCACCACGCTCATAGTTTTGTAAGAGGAAATTGGCGCAATAGTACAGAGTCATCTCCTATGATTTTGGCTAAATGCTGTCATGATTTGGATATTTTGAACTGGTTATACGATGAAGAGTGCCTGAAGATCAGTTCTTTTGGATCATTGACACATTTTAAAAAAGAAAATGCCCCTGAAGGAGCACCTGGAAGGTGTTTCGACGGGTGCCCGACTGAAGAGAGCTGCCCCTATTCCGCCTATCGATATCTCGATAAAAAGGAGAAGGGGACTGGGACTCATAGTTTTGCCCAGGTTGTCAGAGATTACAGTGAAACCGATGATACCGAAGAGGCTCTGAAGAGTGGGCCGTATGGCCGGTGTGTTTACCACTGCGATAATGATGTGGTTGATAATCAGGTTGTCATGCTTGAGTTTAAGGGCGGTAAAACGGCTTCTTTGATAATGAGTGCTTTTAATAATACAATCGGTCGAACTTTGAAGCTCATGGGGGTAAATGGGGAAATTCGCGGTTATATGGAGAAAAATGAAATTGAAATAACTGATTTTAAAACAGGTTTAGTAACAAAGATCCAGCTCGAGTCCTCTGAATCAGGTCACGGTGGCGGAGATGAGGGAATAGTAAAGAATTTTATTTCTCAAATGGAAAATCCCGATATCAGGGCGTTGCAAAAAAGTAATCGACAGGGGATTCTTGCGCATTTGATGGCTTTTGCAGCCGAAGATTCACGGATGATGAATCGGGTTGTTTTTGATTCTGAGTTTTAGAGAACAGAGTCTTTGTGATCACTGGTCGGTTCATTGTGATATCCAGATATTTTAAATCTTATTTCTATACTGTTCCCGTTATTTCAGCTTGTACTTAATATTGCTGATGTGTTTCTGGTAGGCAACGAGTACTGTAGACTGGTCTCCTGTTTTAATCGCAGCAATAAGATTGTTGTGCTCTTTGGGTATGAGCTTCAAATTCTCATAATTCATTTGAGTCTGCTTGATCTCGTCGTAAAGAAAAGATTTCAATGTGTTGTAAAGCGATATGTACAACTCATTTTTTTCATACTCGATTATTGTTTTGTGGAAATTGAAATCGAGATCTATCAGTTCGGCTTTGTCTTTTGCCGCCGCCGATGTCTCCATGCCTCTTACTATCTCCTCAAGATCATCTATCGTCTGCATAGCAATGGAATCTTTATTCTGTATTTTTAATGTAAGCTCTATAACACACCACAGTTCTATAGAGGCTCTGAGGTCCACCATCTCCTCCAATTCATCATTTCCCAGAAGGAGAGACCATGTGAGGGCTTCTGTCGATATCTGGGCTCTTTCCATGACGAAGGTTCCCAGGGAGGCCTTGGATTCCAGGACTCCGAGATAATTGAATATATTGATAGCCTGTCTTATGGAAGACCTGCCTATGCCGAACTGTTCGGCCAGTTCCGCTTCCGTCGGGATTTTATCCCCTGGTTTGTACAGTCCCGATGAAATGAGAGCCTTAATTTGTTCCATTACCTGATCGACTACAGTCTGCTGTTTTATTTTGTTTATTGGCATGGACCTATTGTATTTCAAGTTGTACCAATAAGTCAAGCAATATCACATTGTCTGACATTGTAATAAAGCTTGACAGGTTCCATCTGTAATATTACTATGTCAGACATAGTGATGAAATAGGAGAGTGTAAGATGATAAAAGTTGGTGTAGCAGGTTATGGTGTTATAGGTCAGAGATTGGCAGACGGTGTGGCAATGCAGAAGGACATGGAATTGGTTGGAGTCGCCGATGTGGCTCCCACTCTTCCTGTAATGGCTCTTCATGAAAGCGGTATGAAATACGATTTGTACACGGCTGTTCCTGAAAAGAAACATCTTTTGACTGATAAAGGGATTCCAGTATCCGGGACTCTCGAAGATCTGATTCAGAAAGTGGATATCATGTTCGATGCCACAAGTGCGGGAATCGGTGCTAAAAATAAAGAACTCTATAAAAAATATAATGTTAAGGCTGTATTCCAGGGTGGAGAGAGCAATGAGGTTGCCGATGTATTCTTTCATGGATACGCCAATTACGAAAAAGGTGTTAATGCTGATTACCTCAAACTGACAAGTTGTAATACAACAGGTCTGATCAGAGCGATTAACTGTATAGATGAAGCTGTCGGTGTAGTAAAAACAGCTATTACGATTATCAGAAGAGTGGCTGATCCCGGCGACTATCACAGAGGTTTGACTAATGCTCTGCAGGTGGATAAGGCTCCCAGTCATCAGGCATTGGACTTAATGACAATTATGCCACATGTTCAGTGTACTGGTATTCTTATTCATACACCTGTAACTCATGGACACATTATTACTTCAGTCGTTACGACAAAAGATAAAATCGAAAAAGAGAAACTTCTTGAGCTTTTTGATGCGCACCCAAGAATACGTGTTGTCCGTCTATCTGATGGATTTCTCGGAAATGCCTCTCTCTTCAAATATGCGAGAGACCTTGGAAATGCAAGAGGTGATATGTATGAAATCGCCGTGTTCGAAGAGTCTATTGTAAACTCCGGTGATGACATTATGTTCGCCATCAATATTCCACAGGAAGCTGTTGTTATTCCTGAAAATATCGATGCCATCAGAGCGGCTATGAATATGCAGAGTACCAGAGAAGAGGGTACTGCGAAAACCAACGAATACCTTGGGATGAAATAATGAGAAATGCTCTCGGTTTTAAACCTATGGAGCAGTTTGATGTCAGCGGAAAGAGTGTTCTTATCCGCGTGGACATCAATTCACCCATAGACAGTAAAACGAAAAAAATTGTCAATACGAACAGAATTGACAAAACGGTTCCCACTTTAAAGTGGTTGCTCGACCGGAATGCCAAAGTGGCGATTATCGCTCATCAGGGTGATACTCTCGATTATCAGAACCTGATTCCCCTTGTCGAACACGCCGAAAAATTGAGCGAAAAACTCGGTTCAAAAATCCCCTACATAGACGATGTCTGCGGACTGTCTGCTGTTGAAGCGGTGAAAGATCTAAAGCCCGGTAGTGCTGTTATTCTCGGGAATCTCCGCTATTTATGTGAAGAGATTTCAACATTTGAAGATGCAGTGAAGTTGACGGCTCCGGAGATGACTGATACATGGCTTGTCAGATCACTGGCTCCCCTGTTCGATCTTTATATAAATGATGCCTTTGCGGCAGCTCATAGAAATGCACCATCCATGGTTGCCTTTCAGGAACTACTCCCATCAGCTGCGGGACCTCTTTTCTACAAAGAAGTCAGTGCTTTGAATCAGGTGATGGAATCTCCTGTTAGACCTTCAGTATTCGTTTTGGGGGGAGCTAAAATTTCCGATGCTTTCGGAATGATGGACAAAGTCCTGAAAGAGGGTTCTGCAGATAAAATTCTCGCCTGTGGAGTCACCGGTGAAATCTTCCTTATGGCCAAAGGGGTCAATCTGGGAGAGACCAAAGAGAAATTTATAAGAGACAGGTCTCTCGATAAGTTTGTAAAACAGGCTGAATCTTTTTTGAAAAATTATGGTGATAAAATTGTTGTTCCCGAAGATCTCGCCTATGAAAAAGAGGGCGGTAGAGAAGAGATTTCTGTAAATCAGCTTCCCTGTGAAGAGATGTTTCTCGATGTAGGCCAGAAGACAATTGATAACTTTTCCTCAATTATAAGTGACGCGGGAACTGTTTTTGTTAACGGACCTGCGGGGATGTTTGAAAGTGAACTTTTTGAAAAAGGGACAAAAGAGATCTGGCGCGCAATAGCTGATACAAAAGGCTATTCGGTTGTCGGTGGTGGCGATAGTGTCAGTGCGGCGACGCGTTTTACAGATCTTAAAAAAATTGACTATATATGCACAGCAGGGGGAGCTATGGTAAGGTTCTTATCTGGAGTGAAACTCCCTCTCATCGAAGCTATGAAAAAAGCGGAAGATAAAAATTAAAGGAGCACAAAGATGCTGACAGATAAAGACGTTCTGGCGCTTGAGAAAAAAGCCGTACAGATCAGAACTTTAACTATTAATGAAATTGCAAATCTCGGCGCAGGCCATATCGGAGGAGCGATGTCGGTGGTTGATCTGCTGACTATCCTCTATCATAAATGGCTCAATGTGGATCCGAAAGACCCGAAAAAAGAAGACCGTGACAGACTTGTTGTTTCAAAAGGTCATTCCGGACCGGCTGTATACGCCACATTGGCTGATAAGGGATATTTCCCTGTAGAATGGCTCGATACACTCAATCAGGGTGGAACAAATCTTCCCAGTCACTGCGATATGAATAAAACTCCCGGTGTTGATTTTACAACCGGTTCTCTCGGCCAGGGATCGTCTGCGGCAGTGGGCATCGCCCTCGGGAACAGATTGAAAAAAGTCGATGCTTACACATACCTTGTATTGGGAGACGGCGAGAGCCAGGAAGGCCAGGTTTGGGAAGCGGCTATGACAGGCGCTCATTTCAAGCTGGGTAAATTGATAGCTTTTACTGACTGTAATAAACAGCAGCTCGACAGTTATACAGCAGAGATTATGGATCTCGGTGAACTGGATAAAAAATGGGATAGCTTCGGCTGGCATGTTCAGAGAATAGACGGACATGATTTCAAGGCTCTCGATGCCGCAATTGAAAAGGCTCAGGCTGAAACGGAAAAACCTTCCATGATCGTTCTCGATACAATCAAGAGTAAAGGATATTTCCCCGGAGAAGGTCAACAGGCTAATCACAGCATGGCTATCAGCAAAGAGCAGGCAGCAGATGCCATAAAAAGACTTGAAGGGCAGGTGAAGTAAGATGGCGAAAAATTTTAAAGATTATGATCATATGAGAGATGCCTTTGTCGACGCGGTAACCGATCTCGCAGATAAAGACGAGAGAATTGTTATGCTCGACGCGGACCTTTCGGTTTGTATCAACTCGGGCTGCTTTCAGGAGAAATACCCCGATCGTTTTTTCAATGTCGGTATTTCAGAAGCGGACATGGTGGGAGTCGCATCGGGACTGTCTTCGACAGGATTAATTCCCTTTGCTCACACCTTTGCCTGTTTCGCATCGCGACGTGCTTTCGATCAGTTTTTTCTCTCGGCTAACTATGCCAAACAGAATGTGAAACTCGTCGGTTCCGATCCGGGAATCACTTCGCAGATGAACGGTGGAACACACATGCCTTTCGAAGATATCGGACTTATGAAAATGGTTCCGGGTCTGGTCATTTTTGAACCTAGCGATTCTGTTTCCTGCTACAAGCTGACTCAGAAAGCCGCAGAACACCAGGGGTCCACTTATATGAGAGTCCGAAGAAAAGGGACAACTGTACTCTATTCAGACGATCAGGAATTTGAACTCGGTAAGGGTAATGTGCTTAATGATGGAGATGATATCACTATCATTGCCGCCGGTATGGTTATGGTTACAGCTGCACTGGACGCCGCAGAGATGCTGAAGAAAGAGGGTATTTCCGCAGCAGTAATTGATATGCACACCATTAAACCTCTCGATGAAGAACTAGTACTCAAATATGCGAAAAAAACTAATGCCATCGTCACATGTGAAGATGCGCAGAGAGCCAATGGTCTGGGAAGTTCAGTTTCCGATTATCTCTCTGAAAACAGACCTACGCTTGTGAGAAGAATGGGAATTAACGATGAATTCGGAGAAGTGGGGACATTGGATTATCTACAGAAACGTTTCAAAATGACAGCGGAAGATGTGGTTATCAATGTTAAAGAGACTCTGGCTCTGAAAAACAAATAAATCTTGTAAAGAGATCTTTATAGGTGGGAAAACTGTGAAACTTGATATTTCATATAAGAGGGGAACTGTTCCTCTTGATCTGGCTGACGACCGGATTATAAAAATAGTAGAACCCAATACAGTTCCTCTTAGCGATGAATCTGTCGTTATTAAGCAGGGACTTGAGAATCCCTTTGGACCACACACGTTCAAATCCTTTCTCAAAGACTGCAAAAAGCTTCTTGTCATCGTCAATGACGGAACCAGACCGACACCCACAGCCCGGGTCCTGAAGTTTATTCAGCCCGATCTCGACGGTCTGGATGTGCAGTTTCTTATAGCGACAGGTGTTCACAGGGCTCCCACCGAGGAGGAATTCCGATTCATCTTCGGCGATCTCTACGATCATTATAAAGACCGGGTCAATTCTCACGATGCCCGCAATGATGAGATGTCCTATCTGGGCGTATCATCTAACGGGACAGAGATGCACATCAATAAACTTGTCACTCAATACGATAAAGTTTTGATTATCGGATCTGTGGAACCCCATTATTTTGCGGGATTCACAGGTGGTCGTAAGAGCTTTCTACCAGGGGTTTCTTCATATAAAACTATCGAGATGAATCACAAACACGCCTTGCAAAGTGAAGCCCGTGCCTTGAAACTCAAGGGAAATCCCGTTCATGAAGATATGATTGATGCGCTTAAAACTCTCAATTGTGAGGTTTTTTCCATCCAGGCTGTTTTGGATAAAAAACACAGAATATACGGTCTGACAGCGGGAGATATCAATGAATCCTTTTTTAAGGCCATCTACAAAGCCGAGGAGATTTTCGTAGCCGAGATTCCTGAAAAAGCCGATATCGTGGTTTCTGTGGCGGGTTATCCCATGGATGTGGATCTCTATCAGTCCCAGAAAGCCCTGGATAACGGGAAATTAGCTCTAAAAGACGGGGGAATTCTCATTATGGTTTCCTCATGTCGAGAGGGATTGGGAGAAGAGGCTTTTTACGAGCTCTTGTCTTCCTGTGACACTCCGGCAGAAGTACTTGAAAAAATTAAAGAGAATTATGTACTGGGTTATCACAAAGCGGGCAAGATGGCGGAAGTCAATTTATGGGCCGATGTCAGAGCCTGCAGTGATCTACCAGACGATTTATGGAAAAAAATATTTATTACACCAGTTCAGGATCTTCAGAAAGCCGTCGATGACGCTCTTGCTGAAAAAGGTCCCGGCGCGGGAGTCATTGTATTGACCGACGGCTGCATGACAGTTCCGAAGGTAAAAATCCCTGAACATACTTCTGTAAATTCAGAAAATGGGACATGAGGGATTTGTGTTCGTAGAGGATGCAGCATTGCTGTGAAATATACAAAGCCTTTATCCACGGAGCAAGCTCTGAGGATATTGGCTCGACGAATAAAGGAGTAAATAATGGATTTATTAAAAAAACAGGCATTGGAATATCACAATCAGGATAATAAACCGGGGAAAATTGAAGTTGTTTCTACAAAACCCTGTATGACAGCAGAGGAATTATCTCTGGCATACACTCCCGGCGTGGCAAAACCGGTTCTGGAAATTGCCGACAATCCCGAAGATGCTTACAAATATACAAGCAAGGGAAATCTTGTCGCTGTAATTACAAATGGAACAGCTATTCTGGGGCTGGGAGACAGAGGAGCACTGGCCAGTAAACCTGTAATGGAAGGGAAAGGAGTACTTTTCAAAAGATTTGCCGATGTTGATGTATTTGATATTGAACTCGATACAAAAGATCCTAAAAAAATAATCGAAGTGGTAAAAATGATGGAACCCACATTCGGTGGTGTTAACCTCGAGGATATTAAAGCTCCTGAATGTTTTGAAATAGAAGATGCTCTTATAGAAATGTGTGACATTCCTATTTTTCATGATGATCAGCACGGTACGGCTATTATTTCAACGGCGGGATTGTTAAATGCAGTGGAAATCAACGGTAAAAATATTTCCGACCTGAAGCTGGTAGTCAATGGTGCTGGAGCAGCAGGAATCCGCTGTGCTCAGATGTTTATTGCCGCTGGTATTAAGCGCAAAAATATAATTATGTGTGATTCCAAAGGTGTTATTTACAAGGGGAGAACCGTTAGTATGACACCTTTAAAAGAGGAATTGGCTGCTGACACAGAGGCCCGGACCCTTGCTGATGCCATGGTTGGCGCAGATGTCTTTATGGGATTATCCGTTGCTGATGCTTTAACCGCGGAGATGCTAAAAACTATGACGAAAGATCCTATAGTCTTTGCTATGTCTAATCCCAACCCAGAAATAACTCCGGAACTGGCCCATGCGACGCGGGATGATGTTATTATGGCTACTGGAAGAAGTGATTATCCGAATCAGATCAACAATGTACTGGGATTCCCTTTCATTTTTAGAGGTGCTCTTGATGTGAGAGCCACTAAAATCACTGAAGGTATGAAGATGGCTGCTGCTATTGCCTTAGCTGATCTGGCTAAGGAACCGGTCCCCCAATCTGTTAAAGATGCTTATGAAGGAAAACATCTGGAATTCGGACGAGAATATATTGTTCCGGCTCCATTTGATCCCAGGGTTATAGAGTGGGAAGCCGTTGCTGTTGCCAAAGCTGCCTGTGAAGAGGGGGTTGCCAAACATCCTATCACCGACTGGGAAGCTTATAAAGCAGAGCTGAGAACCCGTATGGAACGTCACTGGAAGTAATTTAATATTTCCACCCGGTTTCGATTTAATTCAAGCCACTGACCGGGTGGAGTAAATACATTTTCACAAATAATAAATCAACTCATTTCATTCTCTTATTCACACAAGGTCTGTTCAGAATCCCCCATTGGAATTAAAGATTTTAATTTTATTCAAAAAGGAATAATCATGGTTAAGTTAGAAAATAAGAAGATTTATGAAGATCTCGGTGAGATAATAAAAGGCGATTTGCTTTTTCATGATATTGATAGAGTTCTCTATTCAACCGATGCTTCTCTGTACAAAATGAAACCGGAGGGTGTAGTTATACCCGAAGATATAAATGATGTTGTGGAAACAGTCAAATACTGCCGATCACACAATATTCCCATTACTCCTCGTGGCAGCGGCTCCGGACTTGCAGGATCCGCCATCAATAAGGGGATTATTCTCGATTTTGTTCCCGCCATGAACGAGATTCTTGTGATGAATAGCCGAACAGAAACAGTTCGGGTCCAGTCCGGCGTTTTTCAGACCTCCTTAAATAATGAATTGAAGAGCTATGATCTATTTTTCCCCCCGAATCCGTCATCAGCTGATTAC
>JADGDJ010000299.1 GCA_016744925.1 Spirochaetaceae bacterium | reverse complement strand
TTACAAAACAGGCAGCGAATGAATCAGTTAAAAGACATCCTGAGAGGCAGACCGGGGAAACATCTCGTTATTCTCAGAGCTGAAGATATTTATATGATCCGATGAAAGTAATACTTAGTTCATAAAAAATTCTATTTCGACGATTTTGGTCAAAAGAGAAAACTATCCAAAGTCTGGGGAACTTTTGTAGGTCTTATTTTCCTCTATGTCATCATTAATGCCATGACTCTCTTCGGGGTCGATCAATTCTGGCAGTATGTGGTTCGTGGTGTCATTATTATCGCAGCTGTTTTAATGAATACTATTCAATCTGAAAGAAAAGATTCCCCTGTGTTTGCGCACTGTGGGAAATCTTTAGGTTTTAGTTTATTGGTATCTAAGCGCAGTACGCCACAGCCTGGTCAGAAGCGGAAGCCGCATCAGCCGTATAAGCGTCAGCTCCAATAGAATCACAGTAATTTTGTGTTACCGGAGCACCGCCGATCATAATCTTAGTCTGTTCTCTTATTCCGGCTTCTTCAAAAGCTTTAACGACTCGTTCCATTTCTGTCATTGTTGTTGTCAGCAGAGCGGAACAGGCTATTATATAGGTCTCGTTTTCTTTGGCCGCTTCTACAAACTGCTGGGCAGAAACGTCCGTGCCGAGATCTATGACTTCCATCCCCTTACCTTCCATCATCATTCTGACTAGATTTTTCCCGATATCGTGAAGGTCTCCTTTAACTGTGCCGATGATTACTTTTCCTTTGGATTCAACACCGTCTTCAATGAGAAGAGGTTTGAGTAGAGCTGCACCCATATTCATAGCTCTGGCGGCGATGAGAACTTCAGGTACATACACTTCGTTATTTTTGAATTTTTCTCCGATGATTGCCATTCCGGGCATTAGCCCCAGATTGAGAATCTCTTCAGCACTGAGACCTTCGTCGATTGCAGCCTGAACCATTTCAGTTACATCTTTAGCTTTTCCCTTCTGCAGAGCAAGAGACATTGTTTCATAATCAGCCATTTATTCACCTCTATTGTTACTCTGACCTGGAGCCGCGAAGTCATGTTATTCCCTGATACCAAAGTTTCCTGACTAATGGATCTACCGCGGCTGCACCTTCCCGGATAAAAATATTCCAGTGGTATATGCAGCGTTGTCCCCAATTACAGTGACGGGCTCGCAGAGGATTTTCACCTCTTTCCTTTGAAGTATAGGTTTTAAATATGTTATTATTGTAAGAGAAGGTAGTTTCGGCGTATTTGATAATTTTTTTAATTTTTGTACTTTTTTATGCTCATCATTCCGGTGAAGATAAAAAAATTACAAAAAAAATATATAAATTACAATATATGGGGGCAATCCCATGGAATACTTAAAAACGATATGAACGAAATAATAATACAGAAAAGTGATAAGACCGTTCTCGATTCTCTTCGGGATAGTTTTAACATACCAATAGATGCCGCTTGTGGAGGCAAAGGAACCTGTGGTAAATGTAAAATCCGAGTCCTTCAGGGTGGTGTCAGGGCTCCCGATAAAGAGGAAACTAATTTTTTATCTGATGATGAATTGAGTCGGGGATATCGCCTCGCGTGCAGGATAACATCAGAATCGGATTTACATGTTTTAGTCGATAGTGGTATAGATACAGGTCAGATTTTAGAAAATCACACTGGATATAAGGGAAATATTCGGCCTCTTGTTCTAAAACGGTATGTAGAACTAGATCACCCTACGCTGGTAAACCAGGATGATGATCTAACTCGGTTACTGAAAAGTCTCGATGCCCCGGAGTTGCATGTTTCACTTTCCATAATGCAGAGACTACCTTTTTTTTTGAGAGACAATGATTACAAATGTACAGCTGTATATAATGACAATACTCTTATAGCTGTAGAATCCGGTGACACCTGTTCATTGAATTATTCTGTAGCATTTGATATCGGTACTACTACTGTCGTCGCTTATCTATTGGATTGTTCCACAGGAGATGTCATGGACACGCGAAGTGGTTTAAATGCACAAAAACCTTTTGGTGCCGATGTTATTGCCCGCATTGAATATACCATGAATCAAATTGATGGTCTGAAGACTCTTCAGGAGAAACAACTGGAGCAAATGAGCTCTTTGGTTAAATCTCTTCTCGAGTACAATCATATAAACAAGAAGAACCTCTATTCTCTTACAGTTGCCGGAAATACGACCATGCTTCATCTTCTTGCAGGAATTAATCCATCGGGGATTGCTACGGCTCCTTTCATTCCCGGATTTCTAAAGAGTTTTTCCTGTTTCATAGGTGAATTGGGGAACTTTTATACAGACAGTTTGATTCGTTTTATGCCCTCTATTTCCGCATATGTGGGAGCCGATATCGTCGCTGGAGTTCTGGCTACGTCTATGCAGGATTCGGAAGAACTATCGCTTTTAGTCGATCTGGGGACTAACGGAGAGATTATACTCGGGGATAAGAACGGTTTCCACAGTTGTTCAACAGCTGCCGGTCCAGCCTTTGAAGGAGCTCACATTTCCTGTGGTATGGGTGCTGTCAAAAGCGCTCTCAACACCTTTTCTATAAAAGAGACACTCGAATACACTGTATTGGGTGATTCAGAGCCCATTGGAATATGCGGTTCGGCTATTGTCGATATTGTAGCCTCTTTTTTAGAAACGGGAATCATAGATGAAACGGGTCGTTTTGCCGAAGTCGAGGAGATCGAGAACGAAACCGTCAGAAATATTTTTATCAATTCATACAATGGTGAAGGGGAGGGGGAATTTATCCTCGTTCCCGGCGATAAATCTGCTTCGGGTAAGGCTATAACCTTTACTCAGAAAGATATTCGCGAAGTTCAGCTGGCGAAAGCGGCAATTTCTGCGGGAATTGCGACTTTGCTTTACAATTCCCGTAAGAGTGAAGATGATGTTGTTCACTTGTATATTGCCGGTGGATTCGGAAATTATATAAATAAAGAGAGTGCTGCAAAAATGGGATTGATTCTCTTTTCTCTGCTGGAGGGGTCTATTTAGGTCGGCAATACCGCGGGGTTAGGAGCCATTCATTGTTCTCTCAATTCCGAGAATCTGAAGGTCTGTGAGAAGATAATCTCCCATACGACATATGTTGAGTTATCGGGCAGCGCCTGGTTTCAGCAAAAATATATGGAAGAGATGGTCTTTTAATATGGAAATACTGGAAGTTCCTTTCCCTTTTGATCGAGAAGAGTACAATAGACGTGTAAAAATGGAATTATATGAAGGCATGGAGGAAGAGATAGAGATTCTATTGGGTAAAGCCGTTCCCCTGGTAAAACCCAAAGCAGTTTTTAAGGAGATAGGAGTAGGTAGAGAGGACGATGGAACAATCGTCCTGGAAGATCAGGTCTTTGATGATCCGGTTATTTTCTCACATCTTAAAAGTGTAGAAAAGATTTATCCCTATATAGCTACCTGCGGTAATGAGCTGGAAGATCTGGCTTCAGAAGGTGATATGCTCATCAGTTTCTGGCTCGATGCTTTAAAACAGATGGCTATGGACTGTGCATTCAACTCTTTTAGAACACATATAAAAAAATCATTTTCTATAAGCAAACTTTATTCTCTCAGTCCCGGTTCAAGCACTTGTGGTGAGGGATGGGATATTCAAGATCAGAGAAAGCTGTTTTCATTCTTTCCTCAGGTAGAAGAGGGGATCGGGGTCCGTTTGACTGAGAGTTTGCTTATGTTTCCCAACAAAACTGTTTCGGGGATCATGTTTAAATCGGAGAGAGACTTTGTCAGCTGCCAGGAATGTGATAACATACACTGCCCAAACCGGAAAATGATTCACGATGGAGCTGTGATCTCATCATAGGATATGTTCAGTGCCGAATAGTTCGAATAAACAATTAGATCTCTCGAAAGCCTTAAAGGCCGCTGCTGATTTTGCTCTTTCAACCGGTATAGAGTGTTTCCTGTCTAATGACAGTGGAGAGACTCTGGGGAACAAAGGTGTTGTGCCCAGTTCCTGCTCATTTTGTAATGCCCTCAACCACTGTACCGGTAAAGAAGTCAACTGCAGGCAGACTCATTTATACGGAAGTGAGAACGCTCTCCGGTTCGGTGGTAAGTACACCTACTTTTGTCCCCTGTCGCTCACACATTTTACTGCGCCGATTCTCATCGACGGCATGGTGCGCGGCGCTCTTATCGGCGGCCCTGTTCTTCTTATAGACCGTGAGGAATTTCTCGTTGATGAAGTCCTGAAAGATCAGGCCATCAATAGAGATGATATTACTAAATTGAAAAAGGTCATTAAAAAAATCCCTCAGGTCAGCCCGAAACGGGTCTCAGCCCTGTCTGAACAATTACTCGCTACAGCATCAATGCTTTCAGACACCAATGTTCATGCCTATGCTGAAGAGCAGATGTTCAATTCTCAGCAGTCTCATATTTCAGAGTATATTCACCATTTGAAAAGCATGGGAGGGGGAGGCTCGGATAGAACTTATTCTATCGATAAGGAGAAAGAGCTTCTCAGGCTGATTTCCAAGGGTGATAAAAAGGGCGCACAGAAACTTCTCAATGAAATTCTCGGAGAATTGTTCTTCACAACAGGTCAGAATTTTGAAATTATTAAATCTCGGATACTAGAGCTAGTGGTACTCCTTTCCCGAGCTGCCATGGATGGCGGAGCCAATGTTGAGGAAATCTTTGGTCTCAATTTTAATTATTTAAAAGAAATCAATCAATTCAGAAGTATCGAACCCCTATGTAACTG
>JADGDJ010000040.1 GCA_016744925.1 Spirochaetaceae bacterium | reverse complement strand
ATTAAAACTGAAGAGTTGATTTCAAACTTTTTGTAATATGAATATTTATACTTCTGACAAAGGCTTTCTCTGTGCAGAAATTGAAGGGAAAAACCTCCACTCTAAATATAACCCTCAACGGGAAGCCGAAAGGTTTATCAGCTCTTTAGATTTTAATGATCCTTCAATTATAATATTACTTGGAGCCGGGCTTGGTTATCTTATCGAGCAGATGAGGACCAGATATGAAAATGCTAAAATAGTAGCTATTTATTACTCCGATGAAATTTATACACATTGCAACAAGACTGATAAAGAGATTATCAGATGGCATCCTTCATCAGAAATTTCTCTATATCTTTTTTTAGAGAGGAATATTTCTGAAGAGAAACTTAGAACTCTTTCCATTACAGAGTGGAATCCCTCATCTCTCATCTACCCCGATTTATCTCTATCAGTTAATAGTCAATTAAAAAGCTACATCCAGCAAATGAATGGAAATATAAAAACGACAGCCCATTTCGGAAAAAAATGGATACGTAATTTATTATGCAACTACCTCTCCATAGACTCCTATTGCACAATGGATGCTGATAAAAAACCTATTCTCATAATTTCATCCGGACCTTCATTAAGTGAGTCCATGGAAAAAATACAAAAATATCAAGACAGGATTCTTCTATGGGCACTTCCCTCTTCACTTGAAATGCTTAAAAAATGGAACATTACACCTGATCTTCTTATATCAACAGACCCCGGTTATTATGGCAGTGTCCATTTAAGCTCTCTACCAGAAGATGTCCCAACGGCTATGCCTTTCACGGCCAGTAGAGGTCTATGGCTCAATGGCAATCCACTTTTAGTTCTCAATCAATCGCTTCCCTTTGAAAGAGATTTATTTCATTTCGCCAGATTGTCAAATACAAAAATACCTTCGAATGGAACAGTCTCGGGAACAGCGTTAGAATTGGCGCAATTGAGTGGAGGTTCAGTTTATTTTGCGGGGCTTGATTTGTGCTTCAAAGATATACGGTCGCACTGTAGTCCTCATAGTTTTGATAAACTCCTCGCATCAGATACACATCGAATAAAACCTCAGCAGTCAGTGTATTTTCATAGAGCAGCTTATGCAGATGCTGATTTTTCCCGTGGAATCCGCAATAGTCAATCTCTCGATACGTATGCAAACTGGTTCAATAAGTTCAGGACCTTTAATGGGAACAGAATTAAAAGACTGAATCCATCTCCCGTACCCATCGATAATATGGATGTAGGTGATCTTTCAGAATTGAGAAATAACCCGGTTATTGATAAAAAAAGGCTCTTTAAATTGATCTCTCCCAACTTTTTGGAACGAAAAAAAACAATAGGTAACTTATTGGATTACTGGGAAGTTGGAATACAGGAAAACCTTAGGGATGACCTACTCTATTTTATAGATACCGATGCATTCACAAAAGGTGAAAAAAGAGAAGAAGCTAGTCTTTTCATTTCACAAATGAGGAAAATATATGGCTAGAAATGCTTTTTTTGCTAGAAACTTACTCGCTTTAGGGACAAGAGATAAGTACCTATCGTCCCGCTGCGCTTATTCTAAAAAAAGTGATAAATATACATCTATTACCTCCAAAACAGGCATAAAAGTGCCCGCTATGGATATCAGTGGCAGAGTGACACCGTTGCATTCTCGTTTTGATCCGGAAAAAGAGGGAATTCGCTTCCCTCAATTGTATAAAAGCCGTGGATTTCTAATCTTTTTTGGTTTTGGTGGTGGGTATCATATCACCCCCTTTATCAAAGATGATTCAGTAGAAAAGATCCTCATAATAGACAGTGATCTCAGTTATTTTACATCAACTCTTAACGATCTAGACTTGAGATCACTGCTTTTGGATAAGAGAGTCTCTTTTTTAATAGAAGAGGATATGAATTGTATACGGAATGTACTTCTCTCGACCTATCTACCTGTCGTTACGGGAGATCTCCAATCAATAATACTCCGACCTGCAGTCCAAGGGCATCAGGAATACTTCAATGAAGTATCGGAACTCATCCATGAAGTGCTGGAACAGGTCGGTGATGACTATACCGTCCAGACCAGATTTGGTAAAAAATGGTTTCGCAACACAGTAAACAATCTCGAAAAAGCCGAACAAGCTGCTTTTAAAATAGGTTCAGTAAGAAAAGTATTGATCACGGCTGCCGGTCCTTCTCTCGATGAAAATATCGATAAACTCATTGCTATGAGAAGAAAAGTATTCCTCATAGCCACAGATACATCTCTTCCGGCACTATTGAAAAGAAATATCAAACCGGATCTTGTCATATCTATAGATTGTCAGGATATTAGTTACAACCACTTTATGCAGGGGTATCCTCAGGATGTACCCCTTCTGCTGGACCTGGCATCTCCATCGAAACTAACCAGATTTACAGATAATCAGCTGTATTTTTCAAGTGGTCACCCTTTCTCCATTTATGTAAACAGAAATTTCAGACAGTTCCCGCAGATCGATACGAGCGGTGGAAATGTTACTTACGCTGCACTATCTCTTGCCCAGGCATTGGGAGCGAATGAGATTTATGTCATGGGGGCGGATTTTTCCTATCCGAGAGGAAAATCCTACGCTATGGAGACCTATCTTTATCCTTGGTTCAGAAATTTGGAAAATCGCTTTTCCTCTCTGGAAAGTTCTTTTTTTACATTTATGATGCACAACAACAGTATGATTAAAGAAGATTTTGATGGGTATATACGCTACATATCCAAACCGATGATCGGTTATAGAAAACATTTTGAAATTGCCGCATCCGCTCTTGAGGCTAAAGTTACAGCTATTGAAGGGAGTGGATGTTCACTGCAAATTGAGAATGAAAACATAACCCCCATGTCCACTATAAGACCGGTTTTTGCTGCAGGATCAACAAACAGATCCAGTTCAGATTTTCTCAATTCTTACCTTAAAAAGCTCAAGGCTATGAAAAAGCCCCAATACCCCCTTTGGAAATACATAAGCACACTGGATCAGGAAGAACAGAAACTGCTGATAACCATACTACCTGCTGCCGCAGAGATCAACCGCAATGGTTTTGAACGGGATATATCAGTGAATAAAGCCCTCCATTGGACCATTGAAGTATTGGAAAGAGAACTAAGTCAGACTTCGTAAACCACTGATCCGTAACCGACAAAAGATTCCGATTTATGCTTGGAATAGCTCGTATCATAAGCGAGCAGTTGTCCTTTCACACTTCCCTGACTCTTTGCAAACAACGCAGCTCCTGCAGCTGCACCTGCCGAACAAGCGGACTTATTTTTCTTCGCATATTCCAGGATTTTGTCCGTGTTGATATCTATGATTGCCTGAAGTATTTTACTGTCAGAGTCCTTGACCCATTCCAGAGGATCATTTTTGGAATCATCTGGAGAAAAACTATAGTTTTGCCCGTAATGGGTCAAATCAGTCGAACCAAGAACTGCTGTATTAATATTTTTTTTAGTAGAATACTCAACAATTGATTCTGCAATTTCCAGGCTAATTGGTCCTGCTGGAACCCGGATAGGTACTATGGGAATTTCTCCCAGCGCTGAACGGATAAGTGGAAGTTGCACTTCAATAGTATTATCGGGATTATTCTCTATTTGAAAAGGATGCTTCTCTTTTAAATATTTAAGAGCCTCACCATGAATGGAAAGATTCCCGCAAGGTGTTTCATAAGAACTTTCCTCGCTACATAAAAATGGACCATTCTCGGGAAGATGTCCTCCTAAAATATAAAGAATATCCAGTTCAGTAGAGAACCGTCTTATCACATCATATGCCATCAGCCCGGAAAAAAACCAACCTGCATGAGGAACAATACCGCTGCAAATACTTCCATCAAAATGAGTCAATGACAATTCCCATTTTTTAAGCTGGTTTTCAACTTCTACTGCATTTCCGGGATACCAGCTTCCGGAAAAATAGGCTTTTCTTAATTTATCCATGATAAATCCCCCTGAAATTGTTTAAAAAACAATTTATCTAGATAAATAATACTGCAAAAAATAGAATAATTGAATATAATGATAATATGAAAAAGAATCTCTCAAAAATCTACACCATAGTGGTATTAATTGC
Source organism: Spirochaetaceae bacterium (assembly GCA_016744925.1). Lineage (GTDB taxonomy): Bacteria > Spirochaetota > Spirochaetia > DSM-2461 > DSM-2461 > Spirochaeta_F. The sequence continues at coordinate 20,143 of JADGDJ010000040.1, read as the reverse complement.
TCTCGTTCTACTGGGAGCATGGTCGGCCTGGGATGTCTACCAACTGCGGACTTCCAATTCTGAAGCTGTCCGGTTGAACATTGCAGAAATAAAAAAAACAATTGAAAACAGCCATAATAATGGAACAACTTTTAATGATGAAGAGTTTTTTAAAGTTATAAGATCTCTGTTCGCTGAAAATCCTGAACTGGAAATCCTGACTATCTTCTCTCACGATGAAGATGTCGGTATTGAATACCACTACAATAGAGGTGAAGAAATTCAGCTTCTTAACCTGAATGAAAGTAATCCTCTCGGAATGAAAGATCTGCCTGAATACAAATACAATCAGCTTATGAAAACCAAGCTCACTGGAGCTTTAAATGCAGCTGGACAAACAGGTTTGGATCTCGATCTTATCTATCAGGTTGTTGACCGAAAAGTTGTATACGATATACTGATACGAATTTTAATCGTTGTAATCATTCTGTTTTTCACTACACTTTTTATGATTTTTGCCGTTTCTAAAAAGAGAGATTCTAATGAATTGCCTATTGAAGATGATCAATTTGAAGATGAATCATCCACAGATGATGATATGTCTCTCGATTGGGACGAAAGCGGTTTTGATGATAACAGCTTTGACAATTCTTCTGTTGAGATTCCCGCCTTTGATGACCTCAATTCAGACGATGATCATTTTGGTGACCTGGACCTGGATTCTACAGATGATGGATTCGGTGAATTAAACCTCGACGACACTGACGACTTCGGAGATCTTAATCTTGACGGCAACATCGATGATTTAGGAGATTTATCTTCCGATTCCAATGATATAGATAATGCCAGTTTCGATGATGTAACAGACGATTTCGACTCTATGAGTTTTGACGATGCCGATGCAGAATCTTCTGAGCTGGACAATTTAAGCCTCGATGATCCATTAGATGATTTTGATGATCTCGGCCTCGATGCTGACATTCCCGAAGAGGAAGATTTACTTGCCATGGATCACGAATTGTCACCGACCAATGAAATCGATGATTTTGATTTTGATGACATGGATGATACTTTTACAGATGATGTACCTGTTGATGATTCTCATTCTCTTTATTCTCCCAAAAGCGGTGTTGGATGGGAGGATTTTATTGAGGAAAGGGTGAATCTCGAATTGGAAAGGTCTGCCGCGAGTGATCAGGACCTAGTTATGGGTATAATCCAATGCGAAAGTCTAACAGAAGATAATTACCGGATTTTCGCTGATCAGCTGAAAGATGAATTCAATTATCCCGACATGATTTTCGAATATAAAGAAAAAGGTTTTGCATTAATTGTCCCCAGCTCAGATCTCGATGCTGCTCTGAAAACACTTGAAGTGTTCACAGGCAAAGAAATGGAACAATATGGAGAGATCAACGTTGGTATATCTTCAAGAAATGGACGTTTAATTACGGGAAACAGAATCTTTATGGAGGCGGAAAATGCACTTCATAAAGCTGTAGAAGACAGTGAAAAGAATATTGTGGGATTTCGTTCAGATCCCGATAAGTTCAGAGACTATCTTTCAAATAAAAATTAATCCACAAAGCTGAAGTTAAAAAGCCCGATACAATATCGGGCTTTTTTATATTAATCAGTATTGGGAATTTTCAATACCATCTGATCTTTACAGAGAAATGTATTTTCAAAATTCTCCCTTGCTTCTTTCTTTAACTTTTTAAGCTGTTTTTCCGTATACCTCGGACTGTAGTGAATCAAACCCATTTTTTTTATTCCACCGGCTTTTGATGCAATAATACCAGCCTGATAAGCTGTAAGATGTTTTTTCTCTCGAGCGGATTCCGCAAGATCCTTTTCAAACATCCCCTCGCAGATTAATAAATCGGAACCTGCAACTTCCTCAATGATAGAATCTTTGTACATGGTATCTGTAACAAAAGAAAATTTTCTACCCGCTCTCTCATCACCCATTACGTCTTCAGGATGTACAGTAGATCCATCTTTCAGCGTCACATCTTTACCCTGCTGTAAGTTTGACCACATGGGACCTACTGGCACACCGGCTTCTTTCGCTTTTTCCGGAAAAAAGACTCCCGGTCTGGGATCTTCTTCCAGAGTATATCCCACGCAGACACGGGAATGTTTTACTGGAAAAGAACGAACTTTATAACCTTCGCCTTCATACACGACTTGAGGAACTGAGGGATCTTCGATCTCCCGTACTTCAATTTCATAATTTATATACATATTGAGAACTTTACGGCTCGTTTCTATATATTCTTTAATAATCGGAGGTCCAATGATAACCAGAGGTTCTGTTCGATCAACCTGAGCCGATAGCATGAGAATACCAGGTAATCCGGTTATGTGATCAGCATGAGTGTGAGATATAAAAATAGTGTTTATTTTTTTCCATCTGAGATTGAGAGATCTGAGAGATACCTGTGTTCCCTCACCACAATCAAAGAGAAAAAGATCACCTTCTCTTCTCAAGAGTACCGATGTCAAATGCCTTCCCGGCAGCGGCATCATCCCGCCGCATCCTAAAATAAATGTTTCCATAGGTATATGAAAATAACAGATTTCATTTTTTTGGTGAATAGATCTGTTTTTTCTTTTATAGTAATTATTATGTTTCCAGTCAATATATTTGAAATAGTAACTTTAATAAGCATTTTAATCACCGTTATGACAGCAATCATCATTCTTCTCGATGAAAGTAAAACCAGCGAGTCGACCATTTCCTGGTTATTGATGATTTTTATTTTTCAATGGATTGGAGTTATATTCTATATACTTCTCGGGATCAACTGGAAAAAAGGCAAAATTGTTCAGCAGAAACCGGAAGATATATTCGGCAAATACCTTTCAACAGCTCTTAAAAGACAAGGGGAATATATCAAATCCTCTCTGGAAAATAATAATAATGATGAGCAATACAACGACAAGGTAAAAGCTATACGTTTGCTCATGAATGGCAATAATTCCATATTGACACTAAACAACAGACTCAAGCTCTATTTTGACGGAAAAGAAGCCTTTGACGATCTGATAAACGACCTGGAAAGAGCTCAGGATTCCATACATATGGAGTTTTTTATCTGGCGTTCAGATGAATTAGGCGAAAAGATTAAAGAGATCCTTATTAAAAAAGCCATTGAAGGTGTAGATGTCAAATTGATTTTCGATGGTTTGGGATCCTTTGGAAAAATATCCTTTAAATACCGCAGAGACTTAAAAGAGAACGGCATCCAGTTCAAATACTTCCTCGATCTCAATTCAGCTGTATCCCGTTTAAAAATCAATTACAGAAATCACAGAAAGGTTGTGATCATCGATGGGCGTAAGGGCTACACAGGAGGCATGAACGTCGGACAGGAATATATTGACGGAGGTAGTCGCTTTCATAGCTGGAGAGACACTGCGCTAAGACTGACAGGAGATTCAGTTATGCTTCTGCAGGCACTTTTTCTCATTGACTGGAAATCAAGCGGCAATGAACAGGTTCTAGACGATAAACTGTTTCCCGCCTTTCATCCAGCCGATGTTCAAATCCCTATGCAGATTGCCGTCAGCGGTCCTGACTCCCGCTGGTCGTCCATAGAACAGCTCTATTTTCTCCTCATTACCAATGCCAATGAAGAAGTGTGGATTCAAAGCCCTTATTTCATACCCAGCGACGGAATACTGAAAGCCATGCAGGCTTCAGCATTGAGTGGAGTAAAAATAAATCTTATGATGACTGGAGTACCGGACAAGATGCCCCCTTACTGGGCCGCACAGACCTATTTTAAGACATTACTAGAGTCGGGTGTGAGAATATTCAAATATCGCAGGGGATTCCTTCACAGCAAGTATATGGTTGCCGATCGTGAGATCGCGACTGTGGGTACATGCAATATGGATATCAGGAGCTTTCATATCAATTTTGAAGTAAATACAGTCATTTATGACCATCTCACATCTTCGGAATTAGTGGACCAGTTCACAAGAGATCTTCAGTCCTGCAGCGAAGTGACACTTTCCAAACTACAGAAACAGAGTCTATTCGCCCGGACGAGAAACAGCATCCTAAAAATTTTCTCGCCTATTATGTAAATTCTTTCTTAAAATATGCCTATTCTCGCTCCGAAACTGATTGTCGGTGTTACTCCGGCTTGTACATCGGAGGAGATGAACCAGAGCGCTCCCTCAACATAAAAAGAATAACTGTTAAAAATTTTCATATTCTTCAGCTCGAATTTTGCAAACTCATACTGCAGGAGTACGGAACCCAGAATGACTCCGTCGCTTGTAAAATAATATCCATCTTCTGACATCGTGTAATAATTAAAATTCGCCCCGACAGCTAGAGACATGGAAAAAAAGTCCCAGTCATAACCGAAGAAATAACTGAAGGGAAGATCGACAATGGTTGCCAGGAGTTTTGCCCCGATAACCAAACCGGAAAATCGTCCGGGAGGTGCCAATCCGACCTGAGCCTGCAATTTAACCACATCATCAAAAAAACTTAATCCGACACCCAACTCTCCGTATGTAGCTCCCAGTGCATGAAAATCGAGATACAAACCCTGAACAAAAGAGGGGACCTCGTAGCTCTCCTTGCTCCCCTTACGTATAAGGACTTCTACGTTGCTCAATCCGTTTTCATCACTAGCAGTGCCGACTAATGAGACAGAATCATTGAATGTTCGATTTTCTTCCGGTGTATAGAGCTGAATCTGCGGTGCAGTCTCATCGACATTGACGTATAGTTTTGTCACAGCACTACTGCCGTCTTTAAAAAGAGCCCGAATGAGAAGCTGATTTTCCCCTTCAGGAAGATCATAAGTTTCAAGACGGTATTCCCAATCTTCCTCTCCTTTGGCTTTGGCGAAAATACGGCCATTATCCAGGCTGATATCGACACTGACTACAGCTTTATCTTTGTTTTCCTTCACATTTTCAAAACCGCTATAGCCTGCTGAACCGGTAATCATGGGACGGCCGGAAACAAATTGACCACTGGTCATGTTATCCACTGAAACCCATGGACCAATGGAACTATAATAAATATTGCGCTTTTCTGATTCAATAGTTGCCTGAGAATCATTGGAAACTACAGAAATGATGTGATTTCCATCGGACAAAGAATCAGAAGTGAGTGCAAAACTAAAAAGACCTGTTTCGTCAATATCCATTGTCTCAAAAATTGAATCATCTATTTTCAGAGTAACTTTCTCAATCCCTTTGTGAGAGTACAATCTTCCCTCAACGGCAAATGGTCCAGACATCTCTTTTCCCTCTTCCGGGAAGTAAAGATCAAGAACTTCTCCTGCTTCAGGGGAAGAAATCTGAAGATTTACTGTTTCACTAATACTATTATCAGCGTAATCAGTCGCTGTAATATTGAGATTGTAGAGTCCCGGTTCAAATTCACTGACATCGATGACATCTCTGAAAACACCATCGGATTCTATCTCTCGATTCAAACCGGCAAATTCTGGATTATCCAGTGCTTTTAACTCACTGAATACTGATTTGATTCGTGTTCCATCAAAAACCTTTCCGTCTATTATCAATTGCCCTGCAGCGATACCACTTTCTGTCGGTGAATCGAGTTTGATCTCAGGATTTGTATTATCGATATTTATAATAGAAGAGCTTATCCCGATAGTACCCGCTCCATCGATCGCTTTGATAAGAATAGAATGAGTACCATCTCCGGGTAGCCTTGTATCGAATGAATATACCCAATCGACTGTCTTTATAATTTCTATAACATCCTCACCTGTAAGTTCAGGCTGTTCTTCAGCGAGAACGTCATCTTCGGAGAGAAGAGGTTCTGAATCAGAAACTTGCTGCTCTTCATCAAGAACTCTGAATACAGCTCTGTTATATGTAATCCCGTTGTCATAAGAGAGATACACTTCATCAACTCCGTTCTCATCAAAAGTTGTCCCCTCAATAAGAATCGTCTTTTTCGCATAATCATCAATCAAAGGTGTAATAAGCTCACTGACGGGCTCGGCTTTTGAAATCAGAAATGTCGATGAGATTTCCTCACTCATAAATCCACCGGAATCCTGTGCTTTTACTGTTATGTTATGATATCCATCTTCTACATCCCTCAGATTAAAGGGAATATTGTAATAAAAATTCCCTTCGATCTCCAGAAACTCAGAACCATCAAATGAGTAGAATATTTTATCGACCGCATCATCATCAAACACCAGACCCGTAACGGAAAAATCATTCCGAATTGTTGAATTTTCAGCGGGGATTTCTATTGCCACTTTTGGTCTATCGGCTTCAATATCCACTGTAAATAGAGGTTTCAATTCCTGAATATTTCGCCCTCTATCGATAACTCTGTAGAGAAATTTTTCTGGATCGGAATCCTCTGCCGATAAGTCAACATTATGTGAAAAATCATTCTGGGAAGACATTTCCAACTCTGAAAAATCAATTCCGTTCTCTGTGAATAAAACCTTACCCGATCCGGTAAAACCGTCGACTCTACCGGAGATAGTGATAATTCCCTCGACAGAAACATCTGAAGCGGGAGATATAATTGTCAACTCCGGTTCTGTCCTATCGACGATAAAGGGAACAGTCTCACTGAATGTATTATTCAAACTGTCGGTCAATGTTATTGTAAGAAAATGCTCCCCTTCGGGCATTGCGAGGAGGTCGATCTCCTGATTAAAAGTATATACTCCATCTATAAACTCAGCCTCAACAGCTGTGGAACCACCATATGAATGAGCTGAACCGGAAAAGCTGATCTCTGCACTGATTATCTCGTTGGCATCGGTATAATCTCCCTTGAGAATGAGAGTGTCATCGATAAAAGAGCTATCAATAATATCCTGTTCAATAGATATAGTACTATTTTCAACTGTTATCTCTTCACCTTTTTCATCAATAGACACGGTTGAAGTTATTACTGTTGAAAAAATATCTACTGGAACCTTAATTTTTTCAAGATTTAAAAGAGGTCCTGTAAAATCACTGGCAACCTTAATCTCCTCTGAAATATATTCTAGTCCCGAGTCGGTCATTATTTTTACAGTAAAAATAGATTCTGCCGAGTCAGAGATTGGAGTTATGGTAAATTCATTTCCCTCTGATGTCACTGTAAAAGCACTTTGAGATGGTTCCAGAACAACTGTTCTGATCGAATCACCGACAATATACCCTGTAATAGGCACCAGTGGAGAAATATTACCGATGTCCCCGCTTTCCAATCTTGTATCAATTAGAAATATTCCAGCCCTATCGTCTCTAAGGGGATTGTATGTTTCATCTTTTCCCGGGGCGGAAGCGAAATAAAACCTGCTGAGATATAAACTTTCCCTTCCGAGAGAATCAACTGCTTTAAGCTGAAGGTCATGTCCGCCCTCTTCCAGTTTATTGGGTATGGTTATGGAAAAAACTCCCTTTGAAGCTTTTACAGGTTTCCCCTCTACGTTATCGATAGTATAAGAGACTACCGAGTCACCCTCTCCCTGTAGTATGGTTCCGCTGATTTTAGCGGTCTTCCCCTGCTGGAATACAATACCGTCGAAATAGGCCCCAACTGTTTTATCACTTGTGTATTTCAAAACCTGAATGAGGGGATTATCCGATCCAATCGTAAAATTATATTTGTCAGATTCTCCTATAATATCGTGTATGTCTGTAGCGAAGATTTCAAGAGTGTGACTGCCCGACTCGGTATCACTGAAATCCAAGGTAAAGGGACCATCGGAATTGACTATGAGCATCTCTTCGCCATCAACAGAATAATTTACAGTTTTCACTCCATCGTCATCAAAAACTATCCCTTTGATAATTTTTTCTGAGTCCAATTCCGCTTCATCAATAAAATCGACAAGCGAAACAAGAGGTTTATCTCCTTCCGGGCTCAATCCCACTTTGAGTTTGTATTCTTCGCTATTTCCCGATAAATCGACAGCTTTAAAATCGATCTGCGCACTTTTCTCTTCTCTCACATCAAAAGTTTTTGACCAATAAGGATTTCCAGCAATAAGAGGAATCTCAACATTATCTTCATCACCATATGAATAAGTAAAGCTTTCTATACCCACTTCATCCGCAACAGTTCCCGTAACTGTGACGAATCCGTTTATTATTTCATCTTCTAGAGGAGATATTATACTGATTTCCGGTTTCTCATTATCCGAATAGTAAACAAATACTGTCGAACCATCTGATCCCGTTCCGTCCACAGTCCGGAAACGGATATAGGAAGTCCCCCCTTCGCTATCGCGGGTATCCACGTTAAGTGAAAAATTTCGTTCTACATTTTCCGGTTTTCCCGAGAGTTTCAATCCTTCATAAGTCTCTCCGTCGAGACTGTATTCCAGACGGCTGACTCCATTGGCATCATTGACAAAACCGCTGATATTATTTTTACCCGAGAGAATTTCCCCATTGCTGTGTGAATCTATTGTTATGAGAGGTTTCGTTTTATCGATATTGATAATGACTGAAATCTCATCACTCTGAACACCATTGATATCTGTGACACGAGCCGTGAGAGTATGACGACCGTCTCTGATACTTCCTATACTCAGGTGAGATGACCAGAAACGGGTTCCCTCAGCTTTTACATAAGCCCCATCATCAATTTTTACTTCTACAGAAGCCACATCATCGTCATCGGAAGCAGTTCCCACAATATTGAGATCACCACCGACTCTCATAAAAGGAGAGGGGCTGGAGATTGAAACAGTCGGTTTGTCCGATTCAGAATCGACAAAGAGATTGATGGGACCATCGATGGATAAATTTCCCGCATTGTCGTAGCTTCTGATGATCAGATTGTACTTTCCATCTTCTAATCCGGAGATATCATAGTCGTAAGTCCAGTTTTCCAGACCTTCTACCTGGTGGTATTCGGTATTTTTTGATTCCTGTTGAACTTCAGAAGTTGTTTCCTGAGAGAATAAAGGGAATAGTAGTGTTATCGCAATGGCGGTCGTTAGTAGTTTCCTGTTCATCTGTTTTTCCTATTTCTCTCTTTGTAGTTTTGAGTATTCCAGTTTATTACCCAGCCAACCGACTACAGGAAGATCAACTGCCGTATCAGTATAAAATCCCAATTGTGTATGATTGAACTGTGGCATACCGCCGACTGGTACAGAAGCAGCCGGAACCGTTACAATTTCCCAAAATCCAGAATATTTATTGCTCCCACTAAGAACACCATCTGTAATTGAAGCAAGATTTGTCTTCGGAGATGCATAACGGATTGAACTTTTGGTTCCCCCGTATGATTCTGCATAATAAGAGATCACCGGAAGCCCATTGTTTATTCCCACCTGACTCCAAGTTCCTACAGATAAATATGAATCAATCGTATAGGTTGATTCGGAGCCGGAAGGAGTTGTTTGACTCAACATGGTACGAGGAACAATAGCCAATTTTAAATTGGCATTTCCAATATCATAATATGACAAGTATATATTTGCAGCGTCGCTTGTCGTTGAAACATGACTTCCGGCAAATGTACCATTTTCTATAATGATTGAGTCCCAACCTGTCGCAGAACTATCGTTTAACTTTCCATTTCCATCGACACCGGAGTCATTAAACTGAAGAATAAGCGAAGCTGATGCCTCGTCGTAATAGGCAATGGTGAAAACAGAACCGGCATATTCTATATCAAAATATTGACTACTGTTTCCACTGGCTGTACCGGGCACACTGACTAAATCTGATGAATAGGCTGAATCTATTCCCGGCTCATTGAAGGTAGATGTCGTACTTCCAGAAACATCAAATGCCGAAACAACCAGCCCTTTTACAGAACTGTGAAAATCATAATAAGCAATAAAAGCTTGCGAGCCAGTTTCCGGCCCGGAAATAAGAAGTTTTGGATAACGGAATCTGTTGAGCTGCCTGCTAATGTAATCCTCACCTATAAGTTCAATAAAATTTCCCCCTGATGCTCCAACAGGAGCTGTTGCATTACGATCTCTATTGAGATATAGGAAACCAATATTTCCGTTGGAAAAGGCATCCTGTGCAGATAAGGTCCAGAAGTTACCGTCATCATCCCGCTCAATAGATGTCTGACGTTCATACCATCGACCACCGAGTGGAATACTGGTTGTATTCCCTGTCGTTCTTCTTGTAAAACCGCTATTATCATCACTATAACTGAAAATGGGTTGATTTCCGGACATGATCATATCGGGGTAGTTAAATGTCTCATCACTGACAGCAGGTAGAACCTGCGTGGTATCCCAAATATAGAAGTACCTGTCATCAGTCCATTGTTCGGAGATTGGTATACCTGGATTCTGTTCCTGATTTACTGAACTGCTATTATTGTTACTGTTATTCAGTGAATACACGGAGTTTACAGAAACAGTAAGATATCCAGAGTACAAAATATCTTTTATGAGAGAGAACGTTGTATTCGTCCCTCCGCTCTGAACATTGGCAGAAATATCTTCGCCAGCTGTAGGAGCAGCCGTACTTGTAGAGATGAAAACAGAAGGACTCCCACTTCCCAGATTGAAACCCTTTACCGTCAGAAGATTCGAAACTGAAGTATCTTTATCAATTGAATATTTACCTGTTGATGATCGTAAAACACTATTGGATATACCAAAGCCACTAATATTTTCGATACTACTGATATAGGGAACGACATCAACTGTCATCAGATTGTAATCAACGTCCGGATATGATGTTTGAGTATTAGAATTGGGATTATAATCTCGTGCAACTAATTGTATATCTATATCGTTGCCTGAATCATTAAACAAAGATGCCGAATCCCATACAAATGTGAAGTTCACATTATGACCGCTAATCTCAGTAAGAGTCTCCAGGGTGATCGAAGCCGATCCGATAGATTTTAATGTTCCATCTGTATCTTCATCTGCGATAAGGACTTTTTCGTTCAGATCATTAAAATCACCATCATTATTTAAGTCTATCCAGATTTCGAGATCCTGAATCCTCTGATTATCCCAGGCTGAACCATTAAAGATTATCTTTCCACTCACATCGGGATCACTACCGCTGCCATTATTATAATTCGTCCAGGATCTTTCCTCAATATGCCCTTCTTTCTCACCTGCATCATCAGGGACAGATGTGTCGGCATCCAATTCACCAAACTTGACTGTCGGTCTAATGTTATCAATGTTGTCTATATTGAGGAATATAGATTCTGTAGTACTCAAACCAGCAGTATCGGTTATCGTACAGATGAATTCAGCACCATTCAATGAGACATCGGGATATGTTCCCGCATTTGAAATATCAATTGATGCTAGAGGACCTGTTGCAAGATTTGCTCCTCCGTCATAAGTGACCGAGTAGCTTAAGGGATCATTCCCAGTAGCCCCCACTAGGGTTATTGCAATTTCCAACAGATCATTTCTGGCTGTAAAATCTGTTGATGTATACTCGGAGGGAGAATAAATAGTTTGTTCTCCTGAATCTGAAGAGTCTCCATCACCATTCAAATCTGTACGTAGTGTAATAGATTCAATGACAGGGGGATTATTTCTGATGACGCCATTTCTGGAATTATAGACTGCATTCTCCGAATTATCAAAAACGACAAAATGAATTTTAAAATCTCCATCTGGTATCAAATTTGAATCAATTTCAAACATCCAATCAGAGGGGTTCCCAATATGTAGTTGTTCGTTTATTCCATCTCCGTCTACATCAGATCCTCCTATTGTCTCAGCAATAGAATCAATGATGACCAAATAGCTGGAATCTGTCGGATAAGTTATATTTATCCCGTCTATATCAGCTGTAGTTACTGCTGTAGCCGAACCGTTTCTAGGATTGTAAAAGTTCCCATCTTTCTCAAAGTAGACTGCTATCCGATTAACTCCGCTAACTGAGCCCAGGTCATTTGCTTCACCATATAAAACAGCCTCTGAACCTTGAATGTTTGTTATATCCTGTGCCATATCTGAAGAGGGTTCTACATTATCAATATAATAGTGAAGCGAGTATAAAGACTGATAATTTGTACTATCAGTGACTTTTAATCTGAGTGTAATATCTCCACTATTCACAGCCCCGACATCGGGTATGTCAGAAGTATCTATAACTGTGTTTATTGAATAATTATCAATCACAGTTCCCGTTCCAAAAGGGGCTTGGATGGTATTATTTTTGATTATATAATGATAATTCGCTCCACCATTGTAACTTATTTCAAGATGTTTTATTTGTGTTTCATCAATGACATCCCCAGTCAGTGTAAAAATATCTTTTTCATAAGAATTGGTTAAGGGCGTAATATTTTCAATATAGGGAATAGTATCATCAAGCCGTATATGCAGTTCTTTGTATTCACCTGCAATACTTAAGGCTCCACCGTCTTTATCTTCTGCCCGAACACGAATGTGAATATCTCCCACATGAGAGCCGGCACCGTCAGTATCATACAGTTCACCTTCTGTGTTTAGTTCTACTGACCAGGGACTTTTACCATAAATTGGGTACCAGGCAGTTTCATCAATGATTGTTACAGGAGCATTTCCTCCCGGTCCATCAAAATCTATGCCGTCGACACCGAGATCAACAGTGGTATCTGAAAAATCCGGTTCCGATCCGGGAGCCGAATTGACATCAATCTGCATAAATACCTGATATACTTCTCCATCATCGTCATAGGATGTCCCTGAAACCAGGACTGATCCTCCCAGATTGGAATTATTCGAAGGTGTAATGATATTTACTGTTGGTCTATCCAATGCATTATCGATATAAAAAAAGAAATCACCTAAACTGCTTTCACTTATATTTCCCGCGATGTCTGTCACCCGAGAATACACATTCAGTTTATATATCCCACTATCTGCAGGAGTTTCTGTCGAATCTGTTGCATTTTCGTATTCAAGAGAATTAATGGAATATTCCCAATTATATATGTCATCAGTCAATTCAACCCAACTTCTGCTGTCACCGACTTTAATTTCTGTTTTAATAATACTGCTATTATCTGAGTTAGCACCTCTTATGATAACTTCACCGTTAATATAACTACCTTTTGCCGGGTAAGAGAATGATGTTGAAGGATCTGAAGTGTCCACAGTAAACTGCATATTTGAGTAGGACCATGATCCGCCATTATCATCGGAAGCACGAATTTTCACTGTTTGTAAACCATCAGTGACAGCGCCCGAAGTATAACTCCATGAGACATCAGTAGATGGAGTTATTGGTATTAATGTCCAGCTAGTCCCATTATCAAGACTAATCTGTACATGTGTGATCCCTTCTCCATCGTTTGCACTTCCCGAAACTGTATAGATATTTGTATTAATATATGATCCTATTTCAGGTGATTCTATTGAAACGATTGGTGCACCAAGATTTATTCTGAAAGGGACTATCGAAGAATAACTAAATACACCGAAGTCATCTTCTGCATACAGCTGAAGTGTATGATCTCCAGACCCCAATGAGGACAAATCATGTTCCCACTGGACATATAATCCACTACCGGAAGTCGATGAAACAGGGATAAGAGCTCCTGCATCAATTGAAATTTGTATGGAAGAAACATTAATACCATCATCTTCAGTAATGTATCCGATAGCTTTGGAAGTCCCTGGCATTGTATTTTCTACGACTGAGGCTAAGGGATCGGGATTGCTGATAGAGATCTGTGGTTCATCCCCTGCCAGATCGATGGTCAATGGTAAGATATCAAGTAAAATTGAAGGATCAACTAAATCAGCCTGTGTCAAACCGGATGGCTGAACCAGATTCCCCTCTCGAATGTCATAAATATCTTTTGTAGTGATAAAATCTCCATCATTTGCAGCATAAACATCTTTTTTGTGATAAAAACCACTGGAAATATTTCCAGCTTTATCTGTGGCAATGACTGAGATTTCGTAATCACCTGTACCAGTACTTCTTAAAGCACTGGTCCATGTACCGGAGTTTACATCAGATGCGTCTATGGCATCGACTGTTCCTGTTCCACTCAGTAATGAGATTTCAATCGAATCCAGTTTAAATTCATCTTCAATTTCACCCTTCAGTGTCACTATGGAGTTTGTCAAACCACCTGCAGGCTCATAATCGCTTGGTTCTGAAATAAGAACTAACGGAGCTGTATTATCAAAGAAAAGCATTCTTTCTAAAGAGTCTGATTTGGGAGTGGAAGACGTGTCGAGAACTTCAATGGTAATATTTTTTTCACCATCTACAAATGAAGTTGTATCGACGACATATGACCATGTCATGGCAGTGTAATCAATTTCTGCCGATCCTGTAACAGTATCCAATGTGGTCGCGTCAACAATAGTAAAGTTAACAGCGGAAACACCGATATCATCGGTCACAGAACCTGAAAGAGTAATAATTCCTCTCACGTAATCTGCATTTGTGATTGTAGATCCATCTGCATATTTTCCTATTGTGACCTGGGGAATATCAATATCAATTCTCTCTCCCAGACCGATTAGTCCGTTTTCACAGGAAATTAAAAATATCAAACTCATTATAAAAAATGTCACTTTTTTCATATGCTACTCCATCGAGAATCTCTCTAATACTAATAATATCGAAAAAACTCTACATTCTTATAAGCAATATATGTGCCAAGTAAATAAATCATGAAAATTATAGTTTAAAATGCGCTATATTGCGCGTTTCTCAATAACCGACAGGATCAAGTCGACTTTCCGGTTACAACATCGACTGGATCGTCGATATTTATTGCTCTCTTCTCTTCAGAGGATAACGCATTCTATAGTCGAGAATCATCTCCTGAAACGCTCTGTTCAATCGAGGATTATCCTCAAAATAATGAAGATGTGAGGAACAGGAACAGAATAGAGAATCAAAATTCCCCACTTCGCTAACAGATTGCTCACTTATTGTATTGTTAATTTCACAGCTGTCATCTATTGAAGATCGGACAGGCCAAACCATTTCCAGTTTCGCTTTATTTCGTAAATAATCTCTCTGATTCAAACAGTTTTTTCTCTTGCGTTTATGCCTTTCAATGAGTTTTTTAAGGTTTTGTGCCTCATAAGAAACGTATACGTAATAACCGGGTTTAAAATTCTGTTTTCCGAAATCACCCATGTCTATTGTCTCTTCCTCTTCAAGGAAAAAGAGCATTAGATAGGAACCTCTATCACTATTTCCTTCAGACTCATACATATCCCAGAGAATGGGAACTTCCCGATATTCCTGTTGAAGCTCCAGTTGTTCATTCCACCCTGCTGTCACAGGAATTATTTTTATCTTATCTCTACTTTGATATAGAGTTTCAGAAAACTCCGGATCAGTGTGGTAATCAGGCACAAAATATTGAATATTGACCGACTGAATAACAAAAACTACAGCAGTTTTAACACCTGAATCGGCCATTTGAGCTAATTCTTCAACATGCCGTTTTCCTCTGGCGGTAACAGCATCGGGAAACATTGCCAATCGCCCTCCAAAGAGAGTACATGACTTAACTTCGCAGTAAAGAAGTTCATTTGCACTATTTTCTAAAAGAAGGTCGAAACGGCTGTGACCTACAGCAACCTCTCTTTTTTTAACTCTATATTCTTTTAATGAAGGAATCTGACTAGTGGCAATAAGATATTCAGCTATGCGATTGTTTGTATGGGTGTCGAGCATGATGACTTCACCTGCTGCCGATTCGACTCCAATAACTCGATAAGGATACTTCACTTCCGAGCGCATTTCCTGTACATAGAGAATGGAACCCGGTATAAATAATTCACCAAGCTTACCCGGATTAGGTAATGAAGCACCGAATAGACGGCCTTTTATCGACAAATTTACAACAAAACGGTTTGGTCGATCGATCAGTATTGCTTTAAGTATTTTGTCTGGAAAAAATCGATCCATATATTGACTCCTGAGAAAATATTACATGACTTTTCTTTGAATATAAAAATATACATTTTAGAACATTCTTATGAAACCACTTTAATTGATAATAGTTATTATTAATTGTTTTTTAGGGAAAGTAATAAAGTATTTTTTGTTAAATAAGTGTGAAAATTATTGAAAGACAGACAAAAAGCTGTATACTTATTTTATATATTGGGTTTACTACTTTATGGTGCTGATGGAGGGGATGCACCATGATAATGATC
The DNA here is from genome assembly GCA_016744925.1 of Spirochaetaceae bacterium. GTDB lineage: Bacteria > Spirochaetota > Spirochaetia > DSM-2461 > DSM-2461 > Spirochaeta_F. Next base: position 4,058 of record JADGDJ010000040.1, on the reverse strand, counting down.
TTGGCTTAATATATACCTCCAAACTTTCTTTTTGCAGGATTCGGGTTTACTGAACCTCTTGTCCGGGATTTACGGTAATTCTGGAACAGACACTCATTATGAGAGCTGGCAGGGGGGTTCCGGCATTATATTGCCGGATACACCATTTTGGTAATACCCGTTAACTGATATTTCCCCGGTTTGTAATGCCCCACAATCCGGGGATTCATTTTTTATAATCATATTCATTGAATTTATTGACATGGAAGGCACAATAGATCAACAATCTAAGTATGGATTCACAGATAGCAATTGATTTTGTAGTTAAGTATTTTTATTGGGCATTCCTCGGATGGATATTTATGACTCTCATCCAGAGAAGGCATGGAAACAAAGGGGCTAAGAAAAGAATGGCTGTTTTATATCAGGCTATTTTAATCTTTCTCATAATGGTCTATGCAACAATTCTGAAAATGAATGAATTGACAGATGTGTATTTGATAATCGCCGCCATTGCAGCAATTCTCATTTTATATCTGGGTAGAAAAAAGATTCTTCCCTATCAGAGAACCTGTAGAGAATGTGGCAAAAAAATGTCCTTTGAACGAGTTATCTATTACGATGATCCTTTGTGTAAAGAACACGATAAAGAAGAGATCGAAATACTGGAAGAAGTAAAAAAGAAAATTGAGGAAATTGAAACTGAAGAAAAATCTTCAGAGGATACAGAATAAGAGTTCTTTTCAAACAAAAAAACTGCAGAATATATTATGTCCTGCAGTTTTTTTTAATCCATTTAGGTTTTTATTTGATAATAATCCTGAAAAACCGTTTTTTTCCGGCTTTGAGAATAATTTCATTTTCTTTTATAAATTTACTATCAATAAGAGCATCAGGATCAGTTATTTTTTCACCGTTCACCGCCGCTCCGTTCTGTTTAACAAGTCTTCTTGCCTCACTTTTAGAAGCACACAAAGCAGTGTCAGCAAATAGATCAAGAATGTTAATTCCAGCATTAAAATCAGTGAAGAGCATATCCTTTGATGGCATTCCCGATTTATCCTCTGCACCTCCGGAAGTAAATGCCGCATGAGCTGCTGCAAGAGCTTTGTCTGCTTCCACTTTCCCATGAATAATTTTTGTCTGTTCATAAGCGAGAATCTCTTTCGCTTTATTTATCTCCTGATCTTTCAGTGCTCCAAGCTTCTTACACTCATCCACGTGGAGGAATGTGTACATAAGGAGGAATTTTTCCACATCAGCATCAGCGACGTTTCTCCAGTACTGGAAAAAATCATATACGCTTGTCATTGAAGGTTCGAGGAATACGGCACCTTTTTCGGTTTTACCCATCTTCTTACCGTCTGCTCGGGTTACAAGGGGGAATGTCAGTCCCATAGCTTCTCCACCTTCAACACGACGGATCAGTTCCATACCGGCAACAATGTTACCCCATTGGTCATCTCCACCAATTTGAAGAACACAATTCTCTCTACGGTAAAGTTCCAGAAAATCGTAGGACTGAAGCAGCTGATAATTAAATTCAATAAAAGATAAACCGTTTTCCATTCTCTTTTTGTAAGCTTCAAATGTAAGCATACGGTTTACAGAGAAATGTCGTCCGATATCTCTGAGGAACTCAATATAGTTAAGAGGTGCAAGCCACTCAGCATTATCAACAAGTTTGGCCTCGCCGTCATCAAAGGAGATAAAACGTGAAATCTGCTTCTTTAATTTTTCTGCATTAGCCTGAATCTCTTCAACACTCTGCATTTTCCTCATGTCACTTTTACCCGACGGATCACCAATTCTGGCAGTCCCTCCACCGACAAGAATAATGGGCCGGTGACCTGCATTCTGAAGGTGATGCATGGCAAACAATGGTACCATATGACCGATATGCATAGACGGACCTGTAGGATCTACTCCCACGTAGATGCTGACAGCCTCTTCCGCAAATTTTTTGGTGAGCATCTCTTCATCAGTGCACTGCTTGAAAAAACCTCTTTCTTTTAATATGTCGAGAGCATTCATTAAACAGGTCTCCTGTAATTTTTAATCTCTTTTCTCACTCTTTCTGCCAGTTCAGACCTTGGAACTCTAATTTGCTCCATAGAATCTCTAAAGCGGATAGTGACATCGTTATTGTCTTTACTGTCGTAGTCTACGGTTACGCAGAACGGAGTTCCGATTTCATCCATTCTTCTATACCTTCTTCCGATGGCACCGGTTTTATCATAAAATGTTTTAAAATCTTCGCGCAATTCATCCTGTATATCTTTGGCCAATTCAGCAAGTCCGTCTTTTTTAACAAGGGGAAGAACAGCAACAGTTACAGGTGCCACATTGGGATGAAAGTGAAGAACAGTTCGGATATCCTGTTTTCCTTTAGAATCTGTTCCCAAATCCTCTTCGTGATAAGCATCCATAAGAGCAATAAGAACAGACCTTGTCAATCCGGCTGAAGTTTCTATTACATAGGGTATATATCTCTCATTAGTCTGTGGATCGAGGTAATTGATCTCTTTACCACAGAATTCACTGTGTTTTCCCAGGTCATAATCTGTTCTGGAATGGATACCCTCGAGTTCCTCCCATCCAAAGGGATAGAGGTATTCAATATCGTAGGCGTCTTTAGCATAGAAAGCCAATTCATCAGGTCCATGCTGATGATATCTCAGCTTGTCCTGTTGAATTCCCAATTTATCGTAATAATCTTTTCTTGTTTTTTTCCAATACTCAAACCATTCGTCTTCATCTCCGGGTTTTACGAAAAACTGCATTTCCATCTGTTCGAATTCACAGGTTCTGAAAATAAAGTTTTTAGTGGTAATTTCATTTCTAAATGCTTTACCGACCTGAGCGATTCCGAACGGTATAGAAACACGACTGGTATCGACAACATTTTTGAAGTTGACAAAAATACCCTGAGCCGTTTCAGGTCTGAGGTAAATAGTGCTACCGGATTCGGCGACTGGACCCATCTGGGTACTGAACATCATGTTGAATTGCCTGGCTTCGGTCAATTCGCCACCACATTCGGGACAGATTCGGCTGCTGATAACTTCTTCAGAAAGTTTATCCTCTCTAAATCTCGTTTTACACTTTTTACAGTCCACAAGGGGGTCGGAAAAGTTGTCCACATGGCCGGAAGCTTCCCAGGTTTTGGGGTGCATCATAATCGCGGCATCAAGTCCGACGATGTTATCGTGTTTTCTGGTCATCTCTTTCCACCAGATATCCTGGATATTGTTTTTTAGTTCTGTTCCCAACGGTCCATAGTCCCATGTTGCGGAAAGACCACCATAGATTTCACTCGATGGATATACGAAACCTCTTCTTTTACAGAGTGAAACGATTTTTTCCATAGAAGCACCAGACTCATTAACCTTTGTGCTTGCATTCTCTTTTTTATTTTTAGCCATTAAATCCACCTTGTATAGTGATGCTTCGAAATATGATTCAAAGCTATATTTTTATATATTGTTCTCACCGGAAATTTACCAGTTGAGCATCATCATTCCGATTCAATCTGAGCAATCAGATCATCTATTCGTTTTAAAGCTTTGTCCACACCGAGCAAAGAGATGGACTCGAACATAGGAGGAGACATTTTAGTCCCTGTGACAGCAACTCTCAACGGCTGCATCAACTGCCCCAATTTTACACCTTTTTCTTCAGCCGTCTTGTGAAAATGCTCTTCATTTTCCTCAACAGATCGTCGGTCAAAACCATCGAGAAGATCTTTTGCAAGTTTGAGCATGTCTACAGTTCCCGCTTTATCCATTTTTTTAGGAATAGCATCTTCTGTATTCCAGTTTTTTATATCACCAAAAAGAAATTTAACAATTTCAGAAACATCTGTTGTTTTTTTAAGTCTTTCGCGGATGATAGGAAAAACCCCATCAAAAACCGATTTCTCATCATCCGAGGGAGGATCACTTACAATACCGTCTTTTACAAGAATAGGAAGCAGGATATCTTTCAATTCCCCTTCCTCTTTCAACCTTATATACTGACCGTTAAACCAGTCTAGTTTTTTATAATCAAAAACCGCAGGCGCCTTATTAATTTTTTCC
>JADGDJ010000298.1:2729-4780 GCA_016744925.1 Spirochaetaceae bacterium | reverse complement strand
GCGCCAGTATCATCATTCTTCAGCATAAGTAGTATCTGTTTTTCTTTCTGAAGCTGATCTTCAACAAGCTTCTTATAGACTTTTATTTTTTCAGAATACTTCTTTTTTGCTTCCTCACTGACCTTAGCCATTCACCACACCTTAAACAGAACCATATGTGCGCAACATTTCTTCAGCATGACTGATGGATGCAGAACCGTCTCTGTCGCCGGATAACATTCTGGCGATTTCACGTGTTCTTTCCTCTTCATCAATATTATAAACCGAAGTTACAGTTCTTTCATCGACTATATTTTTCTTTACTATAATATGATTATCGGCAAATACAGCAATTGATGCAAGATGAGTTATACTTAAAACCTGCTTATATCGTGCAAGATCTCTCATGTGAGCCCCGACGGCAAGAGCGACCTCGCCGCCAATACCTGAATCAATCTCGTCAAAGACAAGCGAGGAGACGTCATCTGAATCTGCCAGAACCGTCTTCAGAGCCAGCATTACACGGGAGATTTCTCCCCCGGAAGCTACAGAACGAAGAGGTTTTTCCGGTTCGCCACTATTGGCAGAGAGAAGAAACTCAATGGAATCAAAACCCCAGGGGCTGTATAGAGAATTGCCGCTGGATCCTTTTTTTCTATCCAGATCGACAATAAACCGCGCATTTTTCATCCCCAGCTCATGAAGATTCTCTTCGATGCACTTCTGTAGTTCAAGGGCAGAAACAGCCCTTTTCTCAGACAGAGAAATAGCTGCAGATTTTACTCTTTCACCGGTAAGGCCAATGTTCTTTTTCAGTTCATCAATATCGAACTCACCATCTTCCAGCAAAGCGAGAGATGCCCTGTTTTTATCAACATGTTTAAGGATATCTTCAATAGTCTGTCCGAATTTCTTTTCGAGATCGCTGATCAATGCCAACCGATCCTCTTTTATTTTCAACTCAGAGGGATCAATCTCAAAACCCTGTTGATAAGATCGAAGTGTCTCTACCAGATCTTCCAATTCTAAAAATGTGTTTTCAAACCGTTTATGGAGTGGAGAGAGAGAATCATCAATATCAGTAATATTATCGAGTAAAGACCCTGCATCGCGTAATTTAGACAGTACTCCACCACGACTTTCTGAGAGAAGACTCTTAAATCCGTCGAGAGAACCGAAAATTTCTTCCTGACGAGCAAGAATTTTAATATCCCGCTCCAGACTCTCTTCTTCACCGGGCTCCATTTTTGCTTCTTCTATTTCATTTATTTCACTTTTCAGTTTAGCCAGCTTCTGTAGATGATCATCTTCAGATTCAAGGAGATTATTCAATTCTTTTCTCATGGAACTGAGCTTGAGGAACAATTCATTAAAATCGAGAGCCTCTTTTTCGAGTCCTCCGAACCGATCCAGGAGTTTTCTATGGTTTTCCACTACAAAAAGGGACTGATGTTCATGCTGACTGTGCATATCAATAAGCATGGATGTCAACTCGGCAAGATCAGTTCTCAAGACAGGAATTGATTGAATATAAATAGAACCGCGACCACTTTTTTTAATGGTTCTTCTAATTATGAGTGAACCGTCTTCGTCGGAAATACTGTGCTTAGCCATCCATAGAGGAATATCCCTGTGATTGCTGATATTAATGATTCCTGAGATTACCGCTTCATGACACCCGCTTCTTATCAGAGAAGTATCGGCTTTTTTCCCCAGCAATATACCCAGAGCGCCCACCAGTATTGATTTACCGGCTCCTGTTTCACCGGATAGGACATTAAAGCCTTCGCTGAAGGATACCGTAATATCATCAATCAGAGCAAAGTTTTTAACATTGAGTTCTTCAAGCATTATTGCCTCCCGACCAGCCCAGTTTTGATTTTACCACACCGTAAAAGGATCTTTTATCAGATCTGATAATATTCACTTTTTTATCGAGCTCAGTTATTCTGATGACATCACCCGCTTCTAGAGGAAAGGCTATCTGACCATCCACTGTCAATATAACCTGAGCCCGCTGTTCTCTTTCGACCTTTATTTTAATTCTATCAGAAGAGGGCATAACTATAGGT
>JADGDJ010000298.1:0-2719 GCA_016744925.1 Spirochaetaceae bacterium | reverse complement strand
GGCAAGAGAAAAAGGGCAAACAGGGGTAAGAATCATCGATGAAGTATCCGGATGAATAATTGGTCCACCAGCTGCTAAAGAATAGGCCGTAGATCCTGTGGGCGTGGCTACGATGACTCCGTCAGCTCGATACACACCTAAATTATCATGATTCAGATCAATATTGAGATTCAGCAGTTTCGCTATACCATCAGCACTGATGACGATATCATTCAATCCCCGAAAACTGTCCACAATAGAACCTTCCCTGAACACGGAAATATCCAGCATAACCCTGGAACTGATGCCGAGAAGACCTGATCGGTATTCTTCAAATGCACTCAACCACTCGGATTTTGAAACCTCGGTAATAAAACCGAATGTTCCCAAATTGATTGGAATGATCGGAATAGAATACGCCACGAGGATACGCGCCGCATACAATACAGTTCCATCACCACCAAGACTGAAAGCAAGATCAAAATCATCAATATCCTCTATTTCAGTAATATCTGAACCACTGGAGAAAACATAAACTTCAATGCCCTCTTTATTGAGAAACGACTGAATATCTTCAGTAATCTGAACAGAGTCATCTTTTTTTCTATTTACTATGATTAGTACTTTTTTTATCTTTCGCATTTGCTTAATACCTGATACTGCCTCTCAAGGCAGTGTCGTAATTACTTTTGAAATCATTTCTGCATTCTTTTTCCCCAGAGAGGGATAGAGAGGAAATAATAATGTACGGAGTATCAACCCTGAGGCAACGGGACAGATCTTGTCCTCCCTCTGTGATACTTCGATAGCGGTTCTCATAAATGCCTTCCGCGGTTCAATATTTTTTTTCATAACATAAGCTTTGACATCCTTCATTCCCCCATTCAACAATACAGGGAAAGAGAAGGAAACACTCTTAGAACGATCATTTGACTTAAGAGTTCTGTGTTCAGTTTTGTTTAGAGCACTTTGAAATATATTTCCCAGTTCAGCCCTCTTGTCTAGTATTTCTTCAATATTTCTTAACTGTACCAAAGCCAATGATGCATTAATATCGGATAAAAATATTTCTGAGCTGTAATTATCACAGAAAGATTGGAGTTTTTCACTGTAAAAGCTGTCATTGGAAAAAACAGCAGAACCACCACCACAGGTTAGAATTTTATCGGGTTCCATAGAAAAAACTGTAATTTTTCCAAAAGAACCACATCTTTGACCATCGAAGGTGGCACCCATATTTTCAGAAATATCCTCTAAAACAGGAATCCCTAAAGAAGAAAAATACTCCATATCCGCCACAGTGCCCAGTGGACAATGCAAAATGAGAGCATCGACATTATTTTCCAATAGATGGTTTATCGCTTCATGATCCATAAGCGCCGATTGAGAATCGACATCGGCGAAGAGAGGGATAATCCCCTTTTCTTTAATTACATCAATGTAGGCACCTGGAGCCAGAGGAGACAAAATAACTCTTGAGCCACTTTTCAATTCCAGCGCATCAAGGGCTATGGATATAGCCCGATAATAATCTCGGAATAAAAATCCATTAGTTAAATCAAGGAATCGGCTCAATTCTGATATGAGTTCTTTCGAAATTTCCCCGGGGCCAATTTCATCTGAGATGAGACAAGATAATACAGAGTCCATATCCGCACGACGGATATAGGGTTTAAAAACTGGTAAAAGCATGGTAACAGCTCTATCGATTGTACAGTGATAGATGTTTTAATTCTTCCGGATCAAATAATCGCCGGATATCAAGGATAATAAGATATCCTTCATCTTTGTGGACAACACCCTGTATATACTCTGCTCCGATTCCGGAAATCATTTGAGGAGGAGGCTGAATGGTCCCGGTTTCCACTGTTACAACCCTGAGAACTTTATCGATAATGATGCCAATCTGCATTCCATCTAGAGTAATGATGACAAAACCGCTCAACAATTCATCTTCTTCCAGTAGAACAGCTTTTTTGATATGAAATCTTTTGTGTAAGTTGATAATGGGAATTATATTTCCGCGCAAATTAAAAATGCCCTCAACATATGAGGGGGCGTTGGGAATTGTCCGAACGTCCTGCTTACCATAAATCTCTTTAATATCCATGATATCAATCCCATACTGCTCGGCACCGAGCTGGAATGTTACCATTTGAACCTTGTTGTCTACATCAGCCATCTATTCCCCCAAATTGCGGATATTAATTTAACCTATAAACATTATTTTAAATGTTAAAACAATATTCTTCAATGATTCTTATTAAAAATTGATCAATACCCGGGGATAGCCTCCCCACAAAGGCTGTGAACAGGGTGATTGGCAAAAGTGCCCGCCGAAACGAGATCCGCGATGAAAACTACAGCATAAAAAGATCCATACATCTACTTCATCATACCGTAGGATAACCATTTCATCCCTGGATCAATAAAGTATTAGCCGTAAGCTGAGAAGGGATTATATTTTCCTCCACGATTTAAAGAATAATATTCGAAGGCTGCATTATGGATTACAAATATGGTTTCACACATTACGATTTCAGCTATGAAAATCAAGAATCTCAATGGAAGACAGAAAATGTATCACAGGGGCTAGCTGTTAGAACCACTCCAGTCATAGAAAGAAATGAAATCTCTTCTTGGAAAGTGTGTTCTTCTGATCATGATCATTACCTGGGATAGAAATGAAGATTATGAGACAAGATTTGTTGGTATTCTCCTCAACAGCACTGAATTAGCC
>JADGDJ010000297.1 GCA_016744925.1 Spirochaetaceae bacterium | reverse complement strand
AGAACTGCTTTTCGAGTTGCCCCTCAAGCACGAGAGGTAATCTACTAAATAGCCAAAAAACAGTCAACATGAATTCGAAAAAAATAAATTCTTTTTTAGAGAACTAGTCTATTTAACTTCAAATTTGATATTAGGAATATTATTCATTAGAATTTAAGGCAACTTGACAGCTTTTCATCAGGGAATCTTTTCTTGAGGGGAACCATATGAAAATCAGAAGCAAGATCATTTTTTCATCACTAAGCTTATTATCTGCTGCTATTTTATTAATCACGATCATAAATATAATAAATGTACAAAATATCATAAATAAGGAAATTGAATCTTTTGCGATTGAGTCAATGAAACTCAAGAAAGAGAAACTACAAAATATAGTTCTGGTGGCTCATCAGGCGATGAAGGATTTTTATGACAGAACTGTTGATCTAAACAGATTGACAAAAGAAACCGGCAGAAAAATTAAGCCCTATACAGATTTAGCCTATAGTGCAATTGAACTGTATTATCAAATGTATCTCGATGGAAAAATAAGGGAAGGAGTTGCCCAGCAAAGAGCAATGGAGGCCGTTGAGGCTATGCGCTTTGGAGGTGATGGATATTTCTGGATACAAAACTATGAACCGCGAATGATAATGCATCCCATAGTAACAAGAGAAATAAATCCTGCATGGTATGAGCCTTTTGGAGTAAAGGACCTTGCCGATCCAACAGGTAAGAAATTCGTCCAGACTATTGTTGACGACACAGAAGAGACAGGAGAAGCTTTTAGCGATTATCTTTGGCCAAAACCAGGTTTTGATAAACCGGTTCCCAAGGTCTCTTATATGAGAAGGTTTGATCCATGGCAATGGATTATAGGGACTGGTGTCTATGTTGAAGCCTCTGTGTCGGATGCGCAGGAAAAAGCAAAAGAATTGATAAATAATATGAAATACGACGGCAGCAACTATTTCTGGATCAATGGCATGGATCTCTCAATGATAATGCACCCGGGCAATCCCATTGAAGCCAAACCTGAGTGGTATAAACCCAATGGCTTAGCAGATTATGCTGACCCCAATGGAACGAAATTGTTTAGTGAAATAGTAAAATTAGTGGAAAATACTGATTCGGGCGAAGGCTTTGTTCCTTATATGTGGATTAAACCGGGATTTGAGGAAGAAGGTCCAAAACCTAAAATATCTTTTGTTAAAATCCTCGAACCATGGCAATGGGTTATAGGATCGGGAATCTATGTTGATGATATTGATATCAGCGTCGATCTAAAACGACAGGAGGGCAAAATACTGATCCGCAACAACCTAATCATTTCGGGTATCCTACTTATTGCATCTTTAGCAGTTTCAATAATTTTAATTTTATTTATCTCTACTTCTATAACAAAACCCATCAATAAAATTGTTGAGGTATCAAACAAGGCGGCTGCAGGAGATCTTACGATCAGTGTGAATATCAAGTCTAAAGATGAAATAAAAGAAATTGGCAATGCGCTCTCAGATCTGTTATCCCATCTCAAAGATGTAACGACTTCTATTAATGAAAGTTCTGAAGAAGTCTCTCAGGGCTCAGAGCAATTAAGTACGTCCTCACAACTGGTTTCACAGGGGGCGACAGAACAGGCAGCCTCTGCAGAAGAAGTATCGGCTGCGATGGAGCAGATGGGTTCCAACATTATGCAGACAGCAGACAACGCTCTTCAAACAGAAAAAATTGCAAAAAAATGTGCTGAAGATGCCATTAAAGGTGGTCAAGCTGTTAAAAAGACCGTAGAAGCCATGAACACTATTGCATCAAAAATCAGTGTTATAGAAGAAATAGCAAGGCAAACAAATTTATTAGCCTTAAATGCCGCAATAGAAGCAGCAAGAGCGGGAGAATCGGGAAAAGGATTTGCAGTCGTTGCGTCCGAAGTAAGAAAATTAGCCGAAAGAAGTCAAATTGCAGCTTCTGAAATCAGTGAACTGTCTTCAACAAGCGTTGAAATAGCGGAGAGAGCGGGAAAACTATTGAACGAAATAACCCCTGCCATCAGACAGACCGCAGATCTCGTCCAGGAAATATCCGCCTCGAGTAATGAACAGAAAATTGGAACAGATCAGATCAATGAAGCCATCCTGCAACTGGATAAAGTTATCCAGCAAAACGCCTCAGCATCAGAAGAATCGGCATCAATGTCAGAGGAATTATCGGCTCAAGCTCAGGTATTGAAAGATCATATTTCATTTTTTAAACTCAAATAATCAATCCTGAATAACATTAACAACGCAGTGGATTTTACCTTCAGGTTCTGACTTACTGAGTTCTACATCACCCATTACAGCTTTACCATGTTTGGCAAAGACCCAGTTAGTTATGGCATCTTTCATCTCATTCTCGGAAATATGAAGTTCCTCTATTTTAACAGCATCAATATAATCACCAGTAGTTTTTCGCGTTACATAAAATACGGAGGGAATAAGCAGGATGAGTGCCGTGAAAAATGCATATAGAAATCTCGCGGCAAAAGGGAATGGGGCATCGGTTTCCATTATAACCGGATAGAGAGAAATGGTAATAAAACTCAGAACCAGATATATAAGAAAAAAATAGGCCGAGTTTCGGATGATTTTGATTATTCGTCGCATTTCAACTCCTTGCAATATATTGAAAATAAATGCTTTTAGCTAAATAGAATTATATCTTTACATTTTCTTGCGTTCTAATCAATGTTAAGATATTATTACTACATCAATAGTAACGAGGTTGTTATATGAGCAAAACGTCCTTCTATAATATTACGTCAGAAGTCGGAAAACTTGAAGCAGTTCTTCTTCACAGACCAGGGAAAGAACTTGAAAGGCTGACTCCCCAATACCTTGAGGAACTTCTTTTCGATGATATCCCCTGGCTTGGAAAAATGCAGGAAGAACACGATATGTTCGCCGAATCTCTCAGAAAGAGAGGCTGTAAAGTATATTACTACGATAAACTACTCGAAGAAATACTGCGAAACAATGATGTGAAAAAGGCTCTTATCCAGGAAATGTCACAATTCACGGGGATTGATAAACTAAAAGAAAGCGATGCTATCCTTGAATATCTCGGATCTAAAACTTCTGTGGATCTTGCTGAAATATTTATAGCCGGGTTGCATAAAAATGAAATCAATTACAAAAAAGAGAACAGAAGTCTGTCCTATTATATAACTGACGATTATCCCTTTTATATAAACCCCATTCCGAATCTCTATTTTACACGAGATCCGGGAGCCGTTATAGGGCATGGAGTTTCTATAAATTCAATGAAGACAAGTGCTAGAAATAGAGAAACTATGATACTCTCTTATATAAACAAATTTCACACAGAGATCTCAACAACAGAAACTTCCCAATGGTACGATTATAAAAATGCCGATGCCATAGAAGGAGGAGATATCCTGGTTTTAAGCGAAACAACTGTAGCTGTGGGATGTAGCGCAAGGACATCTCCCGAAGGGATAGAAAAGTTGGCGGAAAACCTCTTCATAGGAGATTCTACTGTAAAGGAAGTCCTTGTCATTCAGATTCCCTTTAAAAGGGCATATATGCATCTCGATACTGTTTTTACCATGCTCGATGTCAATAAGTTCACCATATTTCCAGGTATAGAAAATGAAGTAAAAGTTTTTAGCATTACACCTTCTCCTGACTCGAGAAGTGCTTTAAGAATTGTCCCTAAAGACAATTTAAAAAAAGCGCTCGGGGAATCATTGAAAAGAGACGATATTACGATTATTCAAAGTGGTGGTGGAGATAAAATTACCGCAGCAAGAGAACAGTGGAATGACAGTACGAACACTCTGGCAATTGCTCCGGGTACTGTTGTAACATATAGAAGAAATCAGGCATCCAATGAGACTCTGAGACAAAATGGAGTTGAGGTTGTTGAAATAGAAGGATCTGAACTCGTAAGAGGTCGCGGAGGTCCACGCTGTATGAGCATGCCCTTGAGAAGGTCGCCGATCAGCTAAATTTTAAAGAACTGTAAAGGAGAAATATAATGGCAGTTAATTTGAAGGGAAGAAGTTTTCTAACTTTGAAAGATTTTACACCGGAAGAGATCAGATATATGCTGAATCTTTCTTTAGACCTGAAAAGAAAAAAAAGAGCGGGGATCAAAGGAGACCTGTTGGAGCGGAAAAATATTGTCTTACTTTTTGAAAAGGCTTCAACAAGAACCAGATGCGCCTTTGAAACAGCCGCTTATGATGAAGGTGGAAGTGTCACATTTCTGACAAATAGCCAGATGGGAAAAAAAGAATCTATCGAAGATACAGCAAAAGTACTCGGAAGATTTTACGACGGTATTGAGTTCAGAGGTTTCAAACAGGAAACAGTTGCGACTCTCGCAGCTCACTCAGGCGTCCCTGTATGGAACGGTCTAACAGATCTCTATCATCCGACTCAGATTCTCGCTGATTTCCTCACGATTATGGAGCACTGCGCAAAACCACTGAACAAAGTAAAATTCGTCTATGCCGGTGATGCTAGAAATAATATGGGTAACTCTCTGATGATCGGTGCTGCGAAAATGGGTATGCACTTTGTAGCTCTTGCACCCAAAGAATTATTTCCTTCCGAAAAGCTTGTTGCTGAAATGAATGAAATTGCCAAAGAGACTGGAGCCATCATTGAGCTCTCTGAAAGCATAGATGCCGTAAAAGATGCCGATGTTATATACACCGACGTATGGGTTTCCATGGGTGAAGAAGATATGTATGAGCAGAGAATCAAACAGCTTAAGCCCTATCAGGTAAATATGGATCTGATTAAAAAAACAGGTAATGACGATGTATTATTCCTCCATTGCCTGCC
>JADGDJ010000296.1 GCA_016744925.1 Spirochaetaceae bacterium | reverse complement strand
CTATAAAACTGGATGATGGAACGACAAAAGTATTTCCTGGATTTAGAATCCAGCACAGTACTGCAAGAGGACCTGCCAAAGGTGGACTCCGATGGCATCCCGATGAAACAGTCGATACTGTACGAGCTCTGGCTACATGGATGACATGGAAAACTTCAGTTGTCGATATACCTCTCGGTGGTGGAAAAGGAGGGATCATCTGTGATCCTAAAACTCTTTCCGATACAGAGAAGGAAAGACTGGCCCGCGCATTCATACGAGCTATTTACAGAGATATAGGAACTCAAACTGACGTTCCCGCTCCCGATGTGAATACGACTCCTCAGATCATGGCCTGGATGATGGATGAATATGAAATGATCAGCCAGGGAAGTACTCCGGGAATCATTACAGGTAAACCTCTCCAGCTTGGAGGAAGCAAAGGTAGAACCGATGCCACAGCAAGAGGTGGACTAATCACTGTCCGTGAAGCCGCTAAAGCCTTAGACCTCGAACTCGAGGGAAAATCCATGGTAATTCAGGGATTTGGTAATGTGGGTAAATGGTGTGCAATACTCGCCAAAGAATTGATCGGTGTCAATGTCATTGCTGTAAGTGATGAATACGGTGCGATTATCAATGAGCAGGGTCTCGATATCGATGAGTTGTGCAAACACTACGACAGAACCGGATCTGTAAAAGATTTTCCAGGAACCAAAGCAATTTCCAATGCAGAACTTCTGGAAACAAAATGTTACATTCTTGTTCCCGCAGCTATCGAAGGCGTAATAACAGAAAAAAACGTCGATAAAATTGATTGCAGGATTCTTCTGGAACTTGCCAACGGACCCACCACTCCCGAAGCCGATGAGGTTCTCTATAAAAAAGGAACCTTCCTCATACCGGATTTCCTTGCCAATGCCGGTGGAGTTACAGTATCATATTTTGAGCAGGTTCAAAATACGTACAACTACTACTGGGAGCTTGAAGAAGTTCACCAGAAGCTCGATGAAAAAATGACATCAGCATTTTCTGCTGTATTTGAAATGGGCCAGGCTGAAAAAATAGATATGAGACAAGCCGCATATCTGGTTGCTGTCAAACGGGTAGCTGAAGCGGCAAAATTAAGAGGCTGGGTTTAATCAATAACCTAAACTTTTATATTCTAAAAAAGGGCAGTCTAAGGACTGCCTTTTTTTAATGAGCCGAAAGCTTTTATGGAGATAAATGAATGAGACCAGATGATATCCTTTTTAAAATCTATCTGTTAAATAAAAAAATGATTCCCTTTTTGGACATGGAGCGCAGCATAAGAGATTCATTTCTGAAAAAACTGATCGAAGATAAAATAATTTCTTCTGAAGAAATTGAAATTCAGATTCTCGATTATTTCGACAATTCTTACTCCGGGGAAAATTCAGAAAAGGTCCGCAAAGACTACCGGGATATGCTCATCGATTATTATTTTATCACTACTTATCCCGAAGATGTCCTGAACAGTTATATAAATCTAGCACGCAAACATGCCAAAATTGAAATCTTAGCTAAAGCCGTGACCAGGGAAAATAAAACATCAAAAGAGATAAAAAAAGTTCTAGATGATTTTTGTAAGATTCCCGCTGGTGATGTCTACTTGCCACTCAATGAAACCATAGAGATTAGAGTCAAACTAATCGACAGATTCATTTCCAATCAGCTACCCTATATCGGCATTGCAAAAAAGCACATCAATGTGAGAGATATCGGAAAACTCACAGACAATTTTTATGGAGGGACCTCCAAAGCCGGCAGAATCGGCGGAAAAGCGGCGGGGATTATTCTAGCCCATAAAATACTAAAACCCTCTATCGGGGAGATCGACGACGAACTTGAAAAATACGTCACCATGCCCGAATCTTTTTTCTTCAATTCGGAAATGTTCAGCGATTTTGTTGATCACAATAACTTTCAGCATTTTCACAGTCAGAAATATAAAAACCACAAAGAGCTCAAGAAAGAGTTTGAAATCATAGATAAAGCCATTATGAATGCCGAGATGCCTCCTTCTCAGATCAAAATGATAAAGGGATTTCTGGAAAAGATCGGCGATGATGCACCTCTCATTCTCAGATCATCTACACTTCTCGAAGACAATATGGGATATTCATTCTCAGGCAAATACGATTCAATATTTATAAGCAACCAGGGAAAAATGAAAGACCGGATCAACGAGTTCGTTAACGCATTCAAAATGGTTCATGTGAGCACATTCGCCCTGGATCCTATCATTTACAGACAGGATCACGATCTTTTGGACTTTGACGAAAGAATGAATGTTCTTGTCCAGAAAGTTGTGGGGACAAAGTGTGGAAAATATTTCTTTCCTGCATCGGCGGGAGTCGCCTTTTCCTATAACGGTTACAGATGGAATCCCAAAATTAAAAAAGAAGACGGGCTGCTGAGACTGGTATATGGACTGGGGACAAGAGCTGTGGACAGAGTTGGTAATGATTATCCTCGAATGATCTCTTTAAGCCACCCGACTCTACGACCGGAAATAACAGCACCGCAGATAAGAAAATACTCCCAGAAAACTGTCGATGTTATAAATCTCGAGACAAAGGATCTCGAATCAATTCCCTTTCTCGATCTTCTGGAGGAGATAGATGCACCAGAGCTGCACAATGCCATATCCATCAACAGCGATGGGCATCTGGCACCTCCCATGTTCAAGTCCGAAAAAATTGAACCCTCGGCGGCTTGCATAACATTCGACAACCTCATCAATAAAACACCTTTTATCAGAATTATGAAAAAGATACTCAAAAAACTGGAAGAGGGATACAAAAGACCGGTCGATGTGGAATTTGCCTGGCACAATAATCACCTCTACATACTGCAGTGCCGGCCTCTCAATATTAAGAAAACAAGTGAATCGATCACCATACCGAAAAACATCAGTAAAGGCAGGACTCTTTTTACCAATACACAATGTATTACAAGTGAGATTGTTAAAAATATCCAATACATCGTTTACGTTGATCCCAAAGCATATAATAAGCTTGGAACTCATCAGGAGAAAGTAGAGATCGGCCGGGCCGTCAATGAAATAAATCGGACTCTGGAAGATAAAAGGTTTGCTTTATTCGGACCGGGGCGCTGGGGAAGTAGTGACATTAGCCTAGGTGTAAAAGTTGGTTACAACGATATAAACAAAACTTTAATTTTGGGAGAAATCGCCTTTGAAAAAGGTGGATCGACACCGGAAGTGTCCTTTGGAACCCATTTCTTCAACGATCTGGTAGAAGCCAATATTATATCTATAGCACTTTATCCCGACAGAGAAGACACTATTTTTAATGAAAAGTTCTTTCTCGGCTCACCCAACAGGATAGAAGAGTTGACCCCTTCAATCGCTGAGCTGAAAAATATTATCCACATCATAGATGTCAAAGAAGCCACAGGTGGGAATCTTCTTCATATTTATCAGGATGATGAACACCAGAAAGGAATAGGGTTTTTCGCCCCCTAGAGAATTCTCCTGTGAAGCAATTCACCATCGAGAGATTTAATAGAGAGACTCTTCCCGTCATATATGCCATATGACGGAGGAGTATCCTGCCGGGGAAGGGAAATGGATCCGGGATTGAAATGCACAATTCCCCCGGATTCTTCTATTTTCGCCACATGAGTGTGTCCCGAAGCAAAAATATCACCCTCATTGAGCGGCGGCATAACAGATTTGTTGTAGATATGCCCATGAGTCAAAAAGATCTTCCTCTCCCCGTCAAGAACGATATGATAATCGCTCATATTGGAAAAGTTCAAAACCATCTGATCCACTTCACTATCGCAGTTTCCCCTCACTGCCAGGATTTTATCACTGACCCGGTTGAGATGTTCAATAGTCTCAGACGCATTATATCCATCATCAATCGCATTGCGGGGACCGTGGTAAAGCGCGTCTCCCAGAAGAAGTATCATCGAACAATTTTCCATTTCAAATGCCTGCAGAGCTTTTTTCAGTGCTCCGGAAAAACCGTGTATATCGGAAAGTATAAATAATTTCATGTCCTTCAGAATAATACGGCACGAAGAGTCAATCAAGAGCCGGGATATACTTTTTTTTAATTCAGATGGAACTCTATTGACAGTTTTCTTCCTACAGGATATATTCAATTTCGTTATTGCCGCTGTAGCTCAGTCGGTAGAGCAGAGGACTGAAAATCCTTGTGTCGTGAGTTCAAATCTCACCGGTGGCAATTGACAGATAACCAGATATTTATATCTGGTTTTTTTATTTATAAGTTTAATCGAAGTCGTTATTTACGACGGAGATTGTCATATGAGCAGCAAAGCTGCATCCTCCACTTACATCAAACCGAAGGGCTGCTATAAGGCAGAACAAAATCACGAAGTGATGGAGGTCTTCATAAGAGTGGCGAAGCCACATCCTACCCTTACAGCAAAAAATACAAAAAATTCCCAAAGGCTCTTATATTGTTGCATCTCAATGTATTAAAATTGAAATATAAATGGCCAAGGAAAAAGAAAAACAACTATATCTTATTCAGGATAGACAATTTCTCCGAAGTATAACTCTTATATGCATTGCTATCTCAACAATCTATTCCGTCTTTTACATATTGATGGGAATGAACATGGCTGGTTTATTCAATATTATAATTATCGTCTTCTACTGTATTTCACTACTTGCCTGTAAATCTGAATTAACATCATTGAGAAGATATTTAACCTTAACGATTTATATCGTCCAGATATTCTTTTTTTCATTTCTATTCTTCCCCACAAACGCCGGATATCACTTCTACTTTCTCGTTGTTCCTCTGGTTACCATTTTTATTAAGAAGCATAAATTCATTTCTTTTAAAACTATCTATAGTTC
>JADGDJ010000295.1 GCA_016744925.1 Spirochaetaceae bacterium | reverse complement strand
GGTCAGGATTATTCTTAAATTCAGGAAGAGCCATTGCCCAGGGTAACCTCGGTCTACAACCTTCAGTCGAAAGTCTTCGCACATGAAAATTCTCTGATTGCGACCATAATACCATCTGTTTCATCATTTTTTCGGGATATTTTTTTATAAAGGGGCGAACTGCGAATTCGGAGCTTGAATATGGAGTAAATAGCTCTAGAGCTTTTACGGACTTTTCAAAATGATCCAAACCAAAGTTTTCGATAAAAGCGGGAAATACCATATGACCCAATCCCTCGAAATTCATGGTAATCGAATTGAGGATATCCACAGCCTCATCAAATTCATCAGGCAGAAATGACCGCAGTGTAATTGCTATACGGTCCATTCTCTCCTTCAATTCCAGAGTTTCCCAGCTGTCGTCAAAAACAGCATTGGAAAAACTCAAACCGTCAAAGGGCTTATATGCGGATTGTATTTCTCTTACAAGGTTGTTGATCAACTCTTCATTAAAAATATTCTTTAGTGGTTCACCCATATTTTATTATTCTAGTACATTTATCCACCATATCATAATAAAATCATTGATAAAGGGATGTTGTCATTCATGATATTTATGCATAATCTTGAACAAATGAATAAACTTGATTTAGATGAACATTACAAATTACTGAATGAAGAAATATTCAGCAATCAACTCCCGGAGAAAATCCCTTTAAAATGGAATCACTCTAAAACATCAATGGGAAAAACAAGAATAAAAATGACTCGTTTGGGTGCTCTTGAAATGAGCATTAGCATCAGCAAGTTTTTCATCTGTTCTGAAAAAGAATATGTTGAGACTCTCATACATGAAATGATTCACGTGTTAATGGTTGTTTTAGGAGAGTTCCGCAAGGACAATAGAATACACGGCCCTCTTTTTCGCATGCATATGGCTCGGATCAATAAGGATTTCCCTCACTACAGCATTTCCATTAAAGAAATAAAACAACTGCCCATAGACATTTCCAAAATGAAAATCCGAGACGGTTTTTTCCTATCATTTAAGGGTAAGCAGTATTTTAATATCTATTACGAGACTATCGACGAAAAGATGAAAAAGAAAATAGTGCGCTCGCTTAAGCGAGGTTTTAATATTACCGATGGTAAAATTTACTTTTTTACAGGGAAATATGAAGAACTTGCCACAGCGCCGGTACGACGATCGATAAGAACTCTCACAGGAAAAATCCAATATCTGCGGGACAGTAAGTCAATGGAAAGTCTCTTCGATAAAATCCAAAAAGACTTTCCAAATGTTCAGAATATAAATTAAAAAAGAACCTTATTAAAATAGCCCCTATTATCACTATAAAATTTCAGATAAGAAGTGAATGATAAAATACTTGTGTATTCACCACGATTATAAAGCATAACAATAGCGATTGATTTTTTCAAAGTACCTTCATCAAAAATCACATATTTCAGGGAAGGAGTTCCTTTAAAATCAAGAAAATCGACAGACTCAGGAAGTATATATTTTCTGTTATTTAATATCAGTTTGTTTAAAAATAAATAGGAACTTTCATCTATATTTTCAGTGGGAACAGTCTGAATATTTATATAAGCATATCTTTGATCATCCACTAGGATTTCTGAAGTATTAGCTTTTTCCGCACTGGTCCAGTTCAGGTCGAGGGGAATGTTCATTCCATCAAAAGCAGTGGGATTCATTGGTAATTCTTTTATCACTGATGTAGGACTATTGTCAAAAGAGGTGTCCAGACCGGTAAAATTTAAAATATCCGCTTCCCGATTTTTTTGCAGCCTTCCGAAACGGATCAATTTCAAGCCATTTACCCTATTATCACTATATGTTCGATTGTACATATTAACGATGGGAATCCAGGGTCTGAAATTATATTGAACAGTATCATCAACGGCTTCCCAATCTATACTTGCGTTTATAGCTTTGGGGAATTCCGATGTATTGATATTTTTGCGTACATTGAACATTGAAACAGATTCCAAAATGGCTAATTTTAAATCTTCACTATTGGAATCACCCGATTTAAGTGCTATATCACCTAGTTCATATTCTCCCCCATCAAGAATGAGAGTGGCTTTAAATTCGTTAACCTCATAATTATTCTTATCGAATGTTTTAAAGAAAAAATCTCGGTTTCCCATAGAAATAATTGTGATGATCATTTCATTGTTTCCAAAATTACTCTTATAGATCACATAATCTCCCACCTGGGGCATAGTGAGCACATCGCTGTTATCAAAATTTAAAAGTTCATTAAAAAAATCCCGATCCTCTGTATCCTGAGCGGACAAAAACGATAAAGGGATAATCATCATTGTTATAACAAATAATATAGAGAGAGACTTTCTGTTCATATTACTTCCTTGATTTTTATTATTGATTTTGTATCACATTATTAAAAAGAAAAATAGTACTGATTAGTTACAGTATTTAGCTTTTAAATGAAATGCTTAAGAATTAAATCTCCTGATATTGAATATTAAAGTCGATTTTCTCATGTGATTTTCTTATATTTAAATAACAATATTAGAAATAGGGGATATAGGAGCTATCAATGAAATATAGAAGACTGGGAAATTGTGGATTAAAAGTCAGTGAAGTCGCATATGGATCATGGCTGACATTTGCCAATCAGGTCGAGTTGGCAAACGCCAAAAAAATAATAAGCAGAGCCATAGAGCTGGGCATTAATTATTTTGATTCAGCCGATGTCTATGAAAGAGGAAAAGCCGAACAACTTCTCGGTGAAATTTTACCAGCCAAACCGAGAAGTCAATATGTCGTTGCGACAAAAGCTTTCTGGCCTATGTCCGACCATGAAACAGACCGGGGATTAAGCAGAAAACATATAATCGATTCAGTTCATCAGAGCCTGGATCGTTTGAAGTTGTCTTATGTGGATCTTTTCTACTGTCATCGCTATGACCAGGAAACACCTTTACGGGAAACTCTGGAAGCTATAGAAGATCTTATCCGTCAGGGAAAAATAAGCTATTGGGGTACTAGCGAGTGGACAGCCGATCAAATCACCGAAGCTCATCAATTATGTTATGAAAGACATTGGCACCTCCCGGTAGTGAATCAACCTCATTACAATCTTCTGTCCAGGAATATAGAAAAAGAGATTCTCCCAAAATGCGTAGAACTGGGAATGGGAACATGCAATTTCTCACCACTAGCTCAGGGTGTTCTGACTGGTAAATATTCCGGGAAAAAAGTCCCGGCAGGAAGCCGGGGATCCAATTCAAATCAAAATATGTGGATGAAAAATCAGATCGAAAATATAGATCTTCTCAACAGAGTTGATTCCCTGGGAGAGATTGCTGCGAAATACAAGCTGACAATCGGTCAACTATCCCTTGCATGGATACTTCAGAATCCAGGTATTTCCAGCGTGATTGTCGGTGCAACATCAGTAAAGCAGCTAGAAGATAATGTTGCAGCTTCCGGTGTGGTTCTGGATAACAGTGACGTTGAAAAAATGAATGGATTATTTCCTGAAGGATGATATTCACCCAGTTTGGAATCTCACGATTTATAAATGGTAACACAGCTTGTATCACCGGCTAAAGTATATAGGATTAAAAACAATATCCAAAAGCTTTAGGATAGAAAGTAAAAAGAAATAATGCTTTCATTGAAATAACCTAGAATATTGTATCCGCGCTCTCTGTACTACCGGCAAACAGAAAATTATTACAGTCCATGACAAATGGCCACGTCATAGATCTTCTAAAACGTCTTCAAAAGCTTGTCATTTTTCCTGAGCTGTAGCTTTTAATCTGTAGATTCAGATGCCGACGGTAAATCTCACTTTTCTTATTTAGAAGCAGTATTGTGAAATTGATATTCTTGTTTTTAGTAAAGAGTATTTTGAAAATCAAGCTAAGAAGTGAATATAAGAAGCTGAACATAATTTTATTATATCCAGGATGTTTAATGAGGTAAATTTACCATATTACAGCTCTATTCGGTTACGTATGTATAATACTAACCCAAAAGCAGGATTTTCAGTACTGATAATAATCATTACCGGATTAGACTGATTCATCCCATTTTTCAAATTACCTTCTGAACCAGATATTTCATTGAATAAAAACGTTCCTATTAATGAAATATTGATAGGGATCAGATTACTGATCACTCCAAAATACACTTATTCTATACGGGGGGGGTTGGAGTTCAGTCTATTGTGAGGATCAAAAATTATCATCCTCACCATTTTTTCTCGGGGGTGCTATTCGATATCAATTTAAGTGAAATATGAGAGAATAATCTATGTTCAATTTCATCAGAGATCACGATAAATATTGTTCATTTTGACTACATTGATTTTATATTTAGGCTGTTAGATTTTTGCGAAAAATAGCGAGATAATGAGAAATGCCATTCCTGCGTCTACCACTAACCACATCAACAAAGAGAGAAAAATTCCAATTATTGATGGGTCAAAACTTGTCTTCATAAACCATGTTGCACCAGTAAACTCACTTATGAGGCTTGGTGGTACTAAGACAATCATCGACATTGCTTCAATAAAATCCGGGTAGGGTATTTTTTTATATATTTCATATAGATATGAATAGAGCAATGGTATGAGTTTTATTGAAAATAAAAAAATCCATATTTTTATATATCTCATATATCTTTTCCCCTCTCTATTATTGAAGTTTATCTGGCATCTGAATATAACAATATTTCCAGAATAATCGGATCAGGAATTATATACAAATCTCTGTCTCTGTGTAACTGGTTCATACCAAATGACCGAAATGTTAACGTGTACATACAATCAGACAAATGGAATAAAAAAATCTCAGATGAAAACCCTATATATAAGAGCCGCTCCCTTTATTTCAAACCACATCTGATTTAAATTTTACCTGAGATTTTCTCCTAAATTCCTATGGTG
>JADGDJ010000294.1 GCA_016744925.1 Spirochaetaceae bacterium | reverse complement strand
AGCTATGGCTGACGATATGAACATGGACAGCAGAGATGCTGGTAAACCTGCCGGTGGGCCTAGACCCAAAGGTAGAGGCAGAATGTTTTTCAGAAAAAAAGTCTGTAAATTCTGCATCAAGAAAGTAGAAGTTAATTACAAAAATCCTGAAAGTCTTCGAAGATTTATTACTGAAAGAGGTAAAATCCTTCCTAGAAGAATAACTGGGACTTGTGCAAAACATCAGAGAACTCTCGCAAGGGAAATCAAGAGATCCAGAGCTCTGGCTTTTCTTCCCTACGTGACTAAATAAGCTATGGATAGAAGAGGTTGGATTGAAACATCACTCTCTGTGGTGCTTTCGCTTGTAATGAGTATGACCGGGCCCTTGTTGCTCTTCTTTATGCTCCCTCTTCAGATTCTGGCAGTCAGGTGTGGAAAGAGGGCATTTGCCTATTCCGCAGCGGGAATTTTTTTCGGGAGTATGATCCTGAAATTGATTCTCTTACCGGATTTGTCCGGAGTGGGAAGTCTAATCATTGCCGATTCGGCGATGTTTTTCTTTTTGCTGGCCGGTTTGTATGCCGTGAATTTTCAACTTGAGAATTACAGAACTATTCTGAAATTACTCGTTGTCACGGTAGTCGTGGGACTATGTTCCATACCGGTTTTATATTATCTGAATACTGATCAGTCATTTAATAAAGTTATGACGGATCAGATCGATAGTGTACTGGTCGTGCTGAATGGAGCATCTTCAGAAAGTACAATCTTCAGTTCTTTAAGCGCTGTTGATATGTACAATATGTTCAAGTACTATTT
This sequence comes from Spirochaetaceae bacterium, assembly GCA_016744925.1. Classification (GTDB taxonomy): domain Bacteria; phylum Spirochaetota; class Spirochaetia; order DSM-2461; family DSM-2461; genus Spirochaeta_F. The sequence goes on along the minus strand of JADGDJ010000294.1, from coordinate 4,121 downwards.
CCTGAACATATTTCTGGCGGTTTATTGTTGTATTCTGGCATTGACCTGGTGGTTTGGAAGAAGGATCGGTTTTAAATCGATCGGAAAATCTTCCTCGGCACCGAAAATAGTGGAGTTTTATGTACCGGAAAAACTGGTCTGGTTCTTTTTTATTCCTTTAACAGTTGCACTTCTCAAAGTGCTTCTGGTTAATAAAGGCTTTAATCTGGAATTGGGGCTGTTTGGATTTGCTGTTAGCAATAGCCTGTACATTATGGGAATTTTGTATGGTTTGCACGGCTTCGGCCTTGTACGGTTTCTGATGGGGAAACGAAATGTGAATCCGGGGATGAATCGTTTATCGGGAATATTTCTGATATTATCGATTTTGATATTCCCCTTGAATGTCATTTTGTTATTTCTTCTGACGGGATTAGGAGTTTCCGAACTCTGGATAAACTACAGACATAAAGAAAAGGAGTTAATCCAATGAAAGTAATATTAAATCAGGATTTATCTAGCCTTGGTGAAGAAGGTGACGTAAAAGTCGTTGCAGACGGATACGGACGCAACTACCTGATTCCCAAAGGGATCGCAGTTGCTTATAGCAAAGCGAATATTGAGATCTTCAAACAGAAGAAGAATGCAATTGAAGCTAGAAAAGAGACTAAGAGAACAGAAGCTCTTTCTCTAAAAGAAAAATTAGCTGGTGAGGCAATCACTTTTACAATGCCGGTTGGTGAGAATGGGAAACTTTTCGGTGCTATTACAAGCGCTAACATCGTGGAAGAACTGGCGAAATCCGGTATTTCTGTTGAGAAAAAGAAAATTGAAGTTCCCGAGCACTCAATCAAAGTAATTGGTACTTATACTGTTAAAGTAAAACTTTACGCAGGAGAAGTTGCTGATATCAAAGTTGTTGTCGCTCCTGCAAATGCAATACCTGAAAGAAAAGTTGAAGCAAAAGTAGAAGCTCCTGTTGAAGCAGACGTGGAAACTGATGAAAATTTTGAGGCCGAAGCAGAAGAAAAAACTGAAGCTGACGCTGAATAATAAGGATTAGATGAATTTCTCTTCTTTAAAAGATAACGTACCGCCCCATAATGATGAAGCCGAAAGAGCTGCACTTGGGGCGGTTTTAATTAATTTCACTCCCGAAGTACTCGACAAAGTACAACAATCTGTCAGACCTGAAGATTTTTATAAAACAGCGCACCAGGTCATTTTTTCCGCCATTTCCGACCTGTTCAACAAAGGTGAAGCTGTTGACATACTCACTTTAACAAATGAATTGAGCCACAGGGGTGAACTTGAAAAGGCAGGCGGACCAGGATATGTAACTGGATTAACATCTGCAGTTCCAACCAGTGCCAATGTTGAATATTACGCTCAGATTGTTAAAGAAGCCAGTATTCGACGAACGTTGATTGAGATCTCCAATAAAATAACAATTGAGGCTCATAACGATACAAAAGAGTGTGGTGAGATTGTTGAAGAAGCTGAAAAATATATATTCGAAATCAATGACAGGCAGCAGAGCTCCGGCTCTTTTAAAGACGCCCGTGAAGTAATACAACAGACTATTACCGCTATTGAAAAACGGTATCAAACTAAAGACAATTATACGGGAGTTCCCGGGGGATTTTCATCTCTCGACGATATGACTTCCGGTTTTCAGAATCAGGAAATGATTATCATTGGTGCCCGTCCCTCCGTTGGTAAAACAGCGTTTGCTCTCTCTCTCGCATCGAATATATCCATCAATCAGGGAATTGCCTGTGGTTTTTTTACTTTGGAAATGTCTGCAATGTCACTTATGCAGAGAGTTATAGCCTCAGAGGCTCGTATTAACTCACAGCGCTTGAGATCAGGACTTTTGAGACCATCGGATTTTAATGCTCTTACTGATGCTGCAGGGCGGATCTATGAAGCGCCACTCTATATTGATGATACTCCCAATATTAAACTGCTCGAGCTTAGATCTTCTGCCAGACGAATGAAATCAAAGCACGATGTTAAGATTATTATTGTCGACTATATAGGACTCATTTCTACAGAAGATAAAAGATTGCCAAGGCATGAACAGATGGCTGAGGTGAGTCGTTCGCTCAAGTCCCTTGCGAGAGAGCTCGATATTCCCGTAATTGCTCTATCGCAGGTTGGTCGTCAGTCTGAAGGGAAAGAACCGGGACTGGCCGACTTGAGAGAATCGGGTGCTATTGAGCAGGATGCGGACATGGTCATGTTTCTCCACAGAGACAGGGGAATTTCCGATGAGGGTGAAGGCCCTCCGGAAATGATTGAAACCCAGCTGATTGTGGCTAAACAGAGAAACGGACCAGTCGGTACGGTGAAGCTCGCCTTTATACCTCATTTTACGAAATTTGAGACTTTGACATATCAGAGTCCTTAAGTTAATCTCTTTTATATGTAGGAGCAATTTATGGCTATTAAAGATAAGTATGATCTTGAAGAACTTAGAAACGAAACGGAAGAGTTTGTTTTTCAGGAACTTGAGAAGCAGCTTGATGGAATCAGCGATGATGATATCTGTAAATGTCAGGATTGCGTGTTGGATATGATTTGTCTTTCACTCAATCAGCTGGATCCTCGCTATCGTGTGTCTCTTATGGGGACACTGTATGCTAAAGTGGAATCGAAAGAACTGGAAGATAAAATTACGAGAACCGTCACAGATGTCCTGATGAAAGTCAGTCAGAATCCCGGTCATTGAAATGAAAAAAATAAGGGCATCCTTTCGGATTGCCCTTTTTTTATATCCTTAACTTATTGTTCCCTCTTTTGACGAATTCCGGCAATAACCAGCTTCTACCGAAAGTTTGCAGGTGCTAAAGCTATTCGTCTATTATTGCGATAACTGAGGATGTTTTCCTCAACGCCTTCCGAACCGAAGTACGAATCGCTTGACGCAGGTATTAATGCCCAGGCATCATCTTTAAAAATATGTATTGTATATAATAGTTGTCCTGATGACGCTTTGAACAATGAGATGGAGTTGTCCTCATTGAGGGCATAGAGGATGGATCCGTCGAGGTAGATTTTCTTAACCGGTTTGTTGTTGCTATATTTTGTGACATTGCGTCCGGTAATTTTGTATATGCCGGATGTTCCCAGTTTTGCATAGATCGTTCTGCTGTCTTTGGTATCTATTAAAACCTGAGCGTTGATGTCTTCGCCATTGTAAATCACTAGGGTTGTTGTATCATTGAGGTCATTGTAATTGTGGCTTTTGAGTATGGTCTTGGTTTTCTCCTCTTCATTGACAAGACCCAATGAATAGAACTGGTTATTCTTTTCTACTGCCATGGAATCAAATATCAGGAACCGGTCATCCTGCACTCTCAAAGTCTCTTTGGTGTTGATGTTTATGGTTATAGCAGGACTTTTACCCGCGGTTGAAGATCTTCCTGCAAAGAGGGTTGTGTCATCAACCATAGAGATATCCTGAAGTCCGATAGCCGAATATGTGAATATTTCAGAATCCTCTTCTATATCAATGATTTTGATAGTACCATTTTTTTCCAGTGTGATTATTTTCCCGTTTTCATAGCTTATATCCTGAATCGGTGAGGAGAAATCGCTGTATTCGTATTCGGTTTCATTCGTTTCTGTGTTGAGAATGGCAATGGAAAAAGACATATTGTTATCAGACCATAAAAGGATTCTGTTGTCATCAATCTCCATAATTCCTGTTTCACCAACTATGGGATTTTCCCGTTTAAGAAATATAGGATCGGATATGGTTGAAAGATTATTGCCGAAGAAAGCAGCCTCTATAGACAGGAGACCATCTTCACCGGAGAGAGTGAGTGTATTGCCTGAGATGGATAAGTCGGAGATTTTTTTTGTGCAGTCTATAGAGAAGGGTTCCAGAGTCGTTGTCTCCCAGTTGGCTTTGTAGATACTACCCATCGTATCGCCGGCAAGAGTCAATCCTCCGGCTTCAACCAATGAGGTTATCTCAATATCAGAAGGGAGTGAAATGGCATTTTCTATCTCCTGAAATGAATTTCCATCTGTAGACCACTTTTTGAGGAGATAATTCCTGTTGGCGCGTTCAATGGTCAAAGCATGGCCGCTGACCCTGTTCTGGTAGAATTGTTTCAGATCACTGAATTGCA
>JADGDJ010000039.1:20669-25653 GCA_016744925.1 Spirochaetaceae bacterium | reverse complement strand
CTCTTAAACTGCTCATAAACTGTTTCATTCATCATTGCGGCTATATCAAGAGGTGTTATAACAAAACGTTCAAAATAGTCACCACTTGCGGTTCTTTTTCTCTCTATCCAGAATACAGAATCTCCGTACTCTGTAAAATTTCTAAATTTTTCACAAAAAGAAGCTGATTCCTGAATTCTTCTGATAATGGCTTTAAATTCAAATACCATCGGATTTTCATCTTCTTCATCGGGAACTGATTTTAAAACATCGGTACACAATTCGGAAAGTTTCAGGAGATTGTTCTGTAGTTCTCCTATGGGTGAGATCACACCCGATTGAAGATTGTCTCCCATTTCTTCAGTGATCCGGCGATTGTAACTGTCTCCGGTAAAATCACGGCATATACTGTCGAGTAATTCAGCCTTTATGCGGACATTGCTTATTTGTTGAGGTATTTCTATAAGAGTTGAACATGGGCCAGTTAATGCCTCCATCCGCACTACAATACCCAGAGCTTTACCACGTTTCTGCCTGTACAGCCTGTTGAGTAGTTGAAAAACAGAATATTTACTGAGAGATTCTGAAAAGAAAGATGTGGCACTATTTTCAATATTGTGGGCTTCGTCAAAAATAATTCTGTCATAGACAGGCAATACGGCACCGCCTTCGAAGCCTGCTCCCGCTTGACGTAATCCCAAATCGGCAAATAGAAGATGATGATTGACCACGAGTATCCCCGCTGAAGCAGCTTCCCTGCGGGCACGCATAACAAAACAATTTTCAAAATGCGAACATCTCATTCCGCTACATGTATCGGATTCACTGCAAACTTTCGACCAGAGGGACTCATCGGGGTGAAAATTTAATTCCGTTCTGCTCCCTGTCGATGAGATGAGAGACCAGTCTGCTATTACTTTCAAGGGATCACCATCATCGAGGAATAGGCTATTTTCGTCCAGTTGTTCCTTGAGTCTGCTATGGCAGATATAATTCCTCCGCCCCTTTACAAGAACTGCTTTAACTTCCAATCCTGTCATTTTTTTTACGAGAGGAATATCTTTTTCAATAATCTGCTGCTGCAGGTTAATTGTAGCTGTAGATATTACAACCCGTTCTTCATTCTCATCAGCCCAGGTAAGAGCAGGAATCAAGTAAGCAAAGGATTTACCGACTCCTGTTCCGGCTTCGGCAGCAACAATTTTATTCTCATTAAATCCCCGGCAGACCATTTTTAACAAATCTGTCTGTGAGGAGCGAAATTCATAATTATCGCTTAATAATGAAAGGGCTCCACCGGGACTGAGGATTGAACTTAATTCTTCTTCATCTATTGAAGAATTGCTTTTTCGCTTAACAGGCTCAGCAACGGCATACACCCGGGTTACTTCGTTGTTAATAATAAAAAAGCCAATGCCCTGGTTGCCCAAAGAGGAGGCGATTGACATATCGGCCTGGCTGGGTTGCAAATTACCCGAAGGATGATTGTGGATAATAACATCGCCTTTTTCCATATGGGGGAAAAGAGCGGGAACCTCTTGATCTGTACCTCGGGCAGCTACAGAAACATATGAGATTAATCCTGTTTCATCTAATTTACCACACCACAAAACCTCATTAGAATCGGCATCCCTTATATCGTCTATCATAAGAGACAGAACTTTTTGAGTAAATCTGCTGTTTATATCCACTATATTGTATTAATTGTTCAATTTCTGAACTATCCCCATTATTAAATTAACCATATCATTCTGTACTTTTCTACCGGTTTCCACAACCTCCGCATGGTTAAGTGGTTGATCCAGAATTCCAGCAGCCATATTTGTCGCACAAGACAATCCTATGACCTTCAATCCTAGCCAGTTGGCAACAACAACTTCAGGTACGGTTGACATTCCCACCATGTCGGCACCAATTATTCTAGCCATTTTTATTTCTGCCGGGGTCTCATAAGAAGGTCCAGTGAATGCAGCGTAAACACCCTCTTTTAGATTAGCAGGATTGCTGAGAGTTTCTTTGGCTATTTCTTTTACCATTTCTCTCAGTTCGGGAGTATAGGGTTTACTCATATCCGGAAAACGAACGCCCATTTCATCATTGTTTGGCCCGATTAGTGGATTAGTTCCCATCAAGTTTATGTGATCTTTTAAAAGAACGATATTGCCTGGAGAAAATGATTTGTTTACAGCACCGGCGGCATTGGTCACAATAATGGTCTCTACACCCAATCCATGAAGAAGTGCTGTCGGTAATACAACTTCATCCATTGTCCAACCTTCGTAAAAATGGAATCTACCTGCAAGAGTTACTGTGTCATCACCTATTTTCATTATACCTTTGTGTCCCGCAACAGAAGGTTCGGGAAAGCCGTCTATTTCACTATAAGGGATTTCCACACCTTCCAGCTTTTCAGATATTTCAGATAAACCGGAACCTAATATTAAACCTATTTTTGGTGTAGCCCCTGTTATTTTTCTTATTGATTTTACAGCTTTTTCAACTCTTTCGTTAAAGTCGTTTCTCATTTTTAACTCCTTTTTATTAATACTAAAGCAAAATATATCTTTTTGATATTATTTATTCAAGTTCTATTGTTTGTTTGTCAGACATACTCGATAATGCTCCTGCCTCCGGCAAGTTTTTTAACTCTGATTTGTATTGAAATCCTCTCTCTTATAGCTGCGACATGCGAAATAATACCAATCAGTTTTCCACTTGACTGAAGTGTCTCTAAAGCAGATAAAACCGTTTCAAGAGATTCTGGATCGAGTGTTCCAAACCCTTCATCGAGAAAAAGAGAATCAATTACAACCTTGTTTCCCACAAGTTCAGACAAGCCTAAAGACAATGCCAAACTGACTAGGAAACTTTCACCTCCCGATAGTGTTGTCGAAGGTCTAACAGTATCAGCCTGCCAACTGTCTACAATCTCTATTTCCAACTCTTTTGATTCCGATCGTTCTATTCTGTACCTATTGTTGAGTTTTAATAGGTGTATATTAGCCAATTGTACCAGTTTTTCCAGAGTTAACCCCTGTACAAAACGACGGTATGTTTTTCCATCGGCACTTCCGATAAGTGTTTTTATTCTAGACCATTTGAGGCAATCAATTTCCTGTTTTTCTATTGATAGAGATAGTTCAAAGCTTTTATGCCGTTGCATATCGTCGCTTTTAATTTTTTCTTCAAGTACACCTATAGAATGGGAATATTCTTCAATTTCAAGCTTATAGTTTTTGGTTTTTATTGAAACATCCATCAAATACTGAGCATCAGGCTTATTAATCTGATGAGATTTTAATTCTTCTGTAGCTGTTTTCAGATTTTCTTCCGCTCGTATTACTCTCTCTCTGATACTCTCAAGCTGACTTTTTTTCTGTTTTACTTCCTCTACGATGTTGCTGTTATTAAAATCAGCAGCAATAAGATTTTCTTTTAAAAGGACCTCTTTAAACTGAAGATCCCGTTTATTGTGCTGCTCTGTCAGAAGTGGCAATTCTTCGTTCAGATTTTCCATATTGCCGCTGACCTGAAATGAAGATTCTTTCATTTCGGTTAGTATTGATTGAACATTTTCGAGTTCCCGCTTACTTGTTTCTATAAGTGATTTCATGGTTTCTCTTAACATATCTACTGATTGGTTTTCTGAAATGGAAGAGATTTCTATATTCAGTTTGTGAATCTTTCTATTATGAACTTCAATTTCATCTTCCACAGCCAGAATTAATTCTTCCAATTTTTTAAGTTCTGTTCGGCAATTCTCAAGGAGGTTTTTCTGATGAACCATATTTTTATCTGAATTACGCAACTCTTCTGATTTCCCTTGATATGCACGATCGTAATTTTCGAGAAGAGCTACAAGGTCTGCTTGACTGAAGTCCAGATTTAATGGTTTTAAAAGTCCCGACAATTCATCTTTCAGTTTTGATAAATCAGAGATAGAGCTAAATTGATCATACTCCTCATTTAGGGTTCTTTCTTCATTGATTAGGAAGTTATACTCAGTTTCCCAATTCTTATAAGTCATTAATTCAGCATCGTTATTTTGGTAAATCTCATTTGCACGATTGCGATCACCAGGATGGAGATCAGAAAAGAAATCACCTTTTGTTACATTCCACTCAAGCTCTATATCTTTAATTTTGTCCGAGTTGTTCCGGATGTTATTCTCTGAGGTAAAAATCTGTTCTTTAAGAATCCCTATTTCAGTCTCCAGTTTTTGAATTGATGTTTTTATAGAATTGGAAATTGAGACTTCTGATATTTCCTTATCCTTAATTGAATCTTCTGTTCTGTAATGATATGTACCATTACAAACAGGGCAAAGATCACCATCTTCAAGATCTTCACGTATAATTTTTATATGATTATGTAATAATTTTTCTTCTTCTTCAGCAAGGACTTCTGTAAGTGCATTATTTTTTATTTCAAGATTCTTTATACTTTTTGCCAATTTTATTGTGTAAGTATTCTTATTTTTTATGTAATTATTTTTACCCTGTAGAGTTTCAGCATAATTCCTGGCAATAGGGATTAGTCTGAGGAGAATTTCTTTTACATTTTCGAGATCATCTCTATCACCCGGTTTCTCCTTTTTTATAATATAAATTTTCTTACCGAGTTCTTCCAGATTGATTCTGCACTTATGGAGATCCAATATTTTATTATCTTTTAGTTTCCCATGATCATTTATTTTCTTATTTAATTCTAAATATTTACTGTATTTATCTCGGATTAGAGGCAGTATTTCGCGAATCCCTAAATATGATGCATGACTTTTCAGGTAATCATTTATGGCCTGTTCTTTTATTTGTAATGATTTTATTTCCGATTCTCTAAAAGATAATGTTTGTAAATTTTCCTGCAGGTTTGCCTTCTGCTCACTTCTGATCACTAGTTTCGATTTTAATTGCTGATTTTCAGATTCTAAACTATTCTTGAGTACCTGAATTTTTTCTACTGTATTTTGAAGAATCTTTACCCGATGTTGATTCTCCTGAAATTC
>JADGDJ010000039.1:0-20659 GCA_016744925.1 Spirochaetaceae bacterium | reverse complement strand
TTATTTTTCATCGTTTCTATTTTTTATTTCTCTGATGTATGGCACAACGCAGGCTACCGTTATTACCAATCCTAAACATGCCATAACTAGTCTATCATTTTCATAATTAGAGTATGCTGTTATCAACGTCACAATGGCCAAGATTAACCAAAGCACGGACAAAGGTTTCTTTTTTAATTTTTTATTCTGATAATCAATATTCAGACCTATATGAGATTTTTCTTTTTCTAATTTTTGCAGATTTTTACGTTTACGATGAAGATCATTTGTCATAAATCGAAGAGATTCAAATAAGGGAAATGCTAAAGCTATCTTCTCTTTAGTCTCAAGTTCTTTTTTCCAGGGATTATATTCGAGTTCTTTTTTCTGACTTTCCTCCAGCTCAAAGCGGGAACCATCAATTCTATGATTAAGTATGACATCCTGTTCGATCCACTTCTGGCTTTCAGTCAGAATATCAATTTCATTTCTGATTTTTTTTCTTTTAATAAGAAAATCATCCAGATCAGTAGAATACTGCTGCCTTTTAACAGTATCGAGTAAGTCCGTATCGCCCAGTTTTTCCTTAAGTCGGTCTAATTTTTCATCTTCACTTTTAGATCTTCCAAATGCGGAGATACTCAGTTTCGTATAAATTTCACTGCCGGTCATTTTTTCAAGTAATTCAGCACGGTCATTTATATTAGCGGAAAGGAAAGATGCAAAATTCCCTTGTGCCAGTAATATGGATCGGGTAAATTGATCGTAGTCGAGCCCTGTAATTTCTGCGATTTTCAGAGGGACATTGCTTTTTTTCTCTTCGATGATAAGTGCTTCGAGACCGCTAAGATCTGAAACTGTCATTTTCGAAGCCTGAAGCTTCCCATCTGCTTTCCCCCGGGATCTCCTCTGTTCCCAGCGGCTTCTGTATTTTTTTCCATTTACTGAGAATGTCAATTCCGAATAACATTCAGCACTGTGCCGGCTCATAATTTCATCGGGATTTTTCAGACGGGGAGTTCTCCCGTAAAGAGCTAAACATACGGCATCAAAAATAGTGGATTTACCTGCACCGGTAGAACCAGTAATAGCAAAGAGACCGGACCCGTTGAAAGGTTCCTTATCAAAATGAATTTCATTTTTCCCCGAGAGAGAATTCAAATTTTGCATATTGAGAGTATTAATTTTCACTTTTTTCACTCTCCTCTTCTATAGCCAGTATGAGTTCTTTGTATAAGGGAAAAAGCTCATCAATTTCACTTTGTATCATCTCTGATTTTTCACATCTCTTCAGAAATACATCTTCTACAGTGAGATCATTTATTTCTACAGATTTCTCATGAACAATGATGTTTTCGGCATCGAGGTATTTAATCTTTATTCGGAGAAATTCGAATCCCTTCAATTCTGCTCTATCGTTGAGTATTTTGCTGATATCCCCAGTAGAATCTCCTCCGGAAATTTCTGCATCGGCCCAGAAAAGGCCGGAAGGTGGAGTGAATTCTTCGATTTCTTTCATCACTTCATCAAATGATCCTTTAAATCGAACTAATTTTCTGAAGATAGGGACTTTCAAAGGGATGACTTCTTTAAGGACCGAATTTTCAAAATCGGCAATGAGAACATATTTATCACCTGTTTCTCCAAAATCCATATGAAGAGGAGATCCACAGTAGCGAATATCTTCTCTTTTAGCTATTTTTTGACTTTTATGGATGTGTCCCAAAGCTGTATAGGTAAAATCTCTGCTGAATATATCCGTATTGACAGCTCCAAGATTACCCACATAGAGATCTCGTTCTCCCGCTCCCGAATTACTTCCCGTAACAAAGAGATGTCCCATGGCCAGAATGGGGATATCGTGCTTGCCTTTCAATCTCTTTGCATGTTCAAGCGTCTTTCTGTAATATTCGCCTATTCCTTTGGAAACAGCTAGTTCCCGTTCTTTCCAACTTTCTCCTGCTTTGGGAGTATGAATATCTCTTTCCCTCAAAAAAGGAACTGCACAAATTGCCGCTAAGAAACTCCCCTGTGAATTCTCAATGAGAATAACATCATTTTCCGGAGAGTCTCCTGCACCTCCGTTAACATGGACTGAAAGGTGTCTGAGGAGAGATTTCGGGGAATTTAATTTAGAAACGGAGTCGTGATTTCCACCTGTTACAACAACAGCACTGCAAAGACTCTCTTTAATGCTACATAAAAAGTCAAAATAGAGCATTTCTGCAGTATTAGGAGGATTGGTGCTGTCAAAGATATCTCCGGAAACAAGAAGAATATCTATAGACTCCTTATGGATAGTTGTTTGTAACCATTCAAGAAATTCCTTTTGCTCTTCTGTTCTGTCTCTATCGCATAATCTGGCTCCCAGGTGCCAGTCTGATGTGTGTAAAACGCGCATGAAATACTTATTCACCGTCCTGATTTATATATATTGTATCGAGAGTTTTCAATGGATCAATTATATAGGTTTTATTTTCTTTGAATAGTGATTCCATGGTGCTTAAATACAATCGGTAGTCGAATTCATTCTCAAAGTTTCTTGACTGGATCATCTTAGTAAACAATTCATATTCTGTTAGCGCCTTATTTCTAATATTGGTACCGTGTATCAAAGCTGAATCGTACAACTGTCTTGCTTCGGTCTTTCCCTGTGTCAGTATGATAGACGCTTCTTTTTTGGCATCTTCAATCCTTCTTGTTCGATCATCTTCTGCGCTTTTTACATCGCGGTAGGCATTCTCCACATTATTTGCCGGTAAACTGACCTCTTTAAATGTCACTGAGGATATTTGAACGCCGCACTCTTTAGTTTCCAGTTCTTTTTGCAGTGTAGATTTTAATTCAGATTCAAGATGTGCATCCCTCACTAATATACTGTCGATATAACTGGAGGAAATGAGATTAAAAAGTAGTTTTTGTGCAGTTTCAATAACCAATAGATCAGGGTTTTTGTAATTAAAAAACCATTGCTCAGGTGATGTAATATTAAAAACAATAGCCATTTCAATAGCTATGATATTCCCGTCTCCCGTCATAAACTGTTGATTAAAAATATTACCGTCCAAAAATACAGTCTCTTTTGAGTTTCCCGTATATTTAATAATTGTATTGTTTAAATCGTCACTGCTCATTCCATCATAATTGAGAGATCCGTAACCGACTGATACGGTTCTGGATTTTTTAATATCAGCAATGTAAATTTGTCCCAGAGGAAAGGGTATATTATAATGGATTCCCGCATTTCTGAATCGCAGTATCTTACCTGCAAGAACAGGGACTGCAATTTCATTTTGATCGACCGAATAGAAACCCGAAAGAACCCAGATTAAAGGAAGTAGAATCAGAATGTAGAAAATTCTGCCCGAGGATTTTCCAATAATATTAAAGAGATCCGACATCAAAATGCACCTTCAAGAAGCATAGGATCATCGGAGGATAGTATAAAAGTAGTATTGTCATTAAAAGATTCTTCAAAAGATTCCAATTGTCTCCAGAATTTATAGAATTCAGGATTTTTATTAAAGGCATCAGCATAGATCGAAGCTGCTTCTGCTTCTGCTTCCGATATTAGCTTTTGTGCTTCCATTTCCGCTTGTGAGAGAAGAAGAGACTTCTCTCTGTTTGCCTCAGATATAATTATCTTGGCTTGTTCTTCACCTTCCGCTCTGTATCTATTGGAAATGGTTGATCTTTCGGCAACCATTCTTTCAAACACTTTCTCTTTATTCTGCTCAGGAAGAATAATTCGGTTTATATCCACTTTTTCTATAGTTATACCGAATTTTGGCAGGATATTTTTTTGAGCCTCATCGGTAATCCTAAGGGCGATCTGTTCAGTTTTAAGTTCTTCGGGATTAGTTGAAATAAAAGAACTGAACGAATACTCTCCTACAGTATTATTCACTATGGCACGAAGATTGTTTTCCAGCCTGACCTGAGCAAGATTTTCGTCGCGAAGTGATTCAAAATACTGAAGAGGATTTGAGATTCGCCAGATTATATAGTAACCCATGGTTATATTCTTCACGATATTCTGATCATCCGGTAGGAATACTTCAAGAGGAGATGGCTGAAATACTTTCTTTTTCTTATCTATGAATAATACCTGATCGACAGGATAGGGTAATTTGAAATAAAGCCCTCCCTTATCAATAGTTCGCATTACTTTACCAAATCTTGTGATCATGCCGAACTGATCTGATCTGACAATAAAAAGAGATGAAAAGAGCAGAAGAACCACAGCTGTAGCTACGGCTATAAGCACTATTATTTTTTTCATTCCGCCCCGCTTTCAGAATTTAATCTTATCAGATTTTCTTCAAGAGAATTTTCAATCAATATTTTTTTTGAATCTTTTAAAAGACGGATTCTGCTATCCAGTCTCAGCCTATAAACGACAGCTTCTCTGTTCAACTCATATTCCTTTTCTATCATTTTGTAATAAGCGGAATCTCTTTCAGCTTTTAGAATTATTTCTCGTGCGGCGGCTCCCGCATCAATTATTTTCTCATAGGCTAATCCCCTGTAATAGGGAATCTGTTTTGATTTTACAGCCTGTGCATCATAGAGAAGAGTTTCCTTATATTGTTCTTCATCCTGAACATTTCTAAACATATAAACAGTTGCCAGATGAGGGTTGATTGAATATATGATGGTATTCTCTATAAAAATTCCAGTTTGCAGAAAATCCATTGAAAGATTGAGCCTCTTTGAAATTTCTTCTTCAATAAATGCTCTTTTACCATTTAGGACTTCGAAAAGTGGCAGAGATCCAACTACTTTTTGTAGTTGAGATCCTGTTTCGATTCTCAATACTTGTTCAGGTTCCTCAGTATAGATTACATAACTATAAGGATCGGAAATCCTATATTCTACTATAATGTACATATTGGTGATACTTCCATCACCTGTTAACACATCCTCTTCATCAGATATCACTGTGAAAGCACGAGAATTATGAATTGTTTCCATCTGATTGATGAGAATATCTTCTATCTTACTTTCTGTGATCGAAAATCCATATTCCAAATTAAGGATTTTTGATGTAGAGATCAAATCAACTGAACTGATCGGATGAAAAAGGTCAAAATGGAGACCCGGTTCCAAAACATCACTGTCGGTCACACCTAAAACTGTTCGAATACCACTTTGATTCTGCTCTATTATATAAAACCCCGGAATGAGGTACACAACGATAAGAAGCGATGCACTAAAAATAAGGAGTGCCTTTTTTTTATTTTTTAAACGGCCTTTAATTTCACTTATAATTATGTTTAGATTTAAATGAAATATTTCTTTTTCTCTAAACATATATATTGCACTGAGAATAGTCTCCAGGCCCTGATAGAGTATCAGAAAGAAAATGATAAAAGCTGCTGCTTTATCCAGATTAAGTCCAATCAATGATCCTGTGAGAGAAATCAGAACACCAATGGAAGAGAACATATCTGATTTTGTATGTGAACCATCTGCTATGAGGCTTTCCGAGTTTTCCTCAACACCGATATCAGTTTTGTATTTATAGAGAATGTAAGTGACAATAATTAAGACGACCTGCCCGGTGACAGTCCACATGACATTTCGGATTAGTGACTGTTCGCGAAAAAATAGTTCCAATACAAATCCGATTGCTACCGATATGATTAAAATCCCGACAAAGAGTGTCACTGAGGCTTCTATTTTTTTTCTATTGAATTTCATTCCCGCCAGGACGAGAAGTGATACGAGAAGATCGGAAAATGAATGTAATGCATCTGCCAGAAGGGCTGTCGACCCGGAAATGAAAGACAATGCCGATTTTGCTATAGCCAAAAGGAAATTTCCAGCCATTCCCGTTATGACGGTTTTCTGTTTTCTGTTCATGAAAGCCTTTTTCAAAAAGCTGCCCTCCCCATTAATGGGGAGGGCAGCTTTTCATTGTTTTTTCAAAGAGAAATTATCGGGCAGTTACACCAGCTCCAAGCTGATTCGAAATTGCTCTTGCAGCAAGTTCTTCAGGAATAAGTTTCCAGTTATTTTCGATATTTTCAGGTCCCCATGTTCCGACTACTTTTAAGTATTCGATCATAAGGTCTCTCATTGTATCAGAGGACTTATAGGTAGTTTCTGTGGTTAACAGACCTTTCTCCATAACTCCCGCTGCGGGTAAGTGAGAACCACCACCGTTGTACCGGTAGCTATTAAGAGTAACATTCTATGTTTTATCCATATCAGAAGCCGATCCATCTAGATTAGTCATGTTGACGATTCTCATTCCGGGTTCTTTTGTCAGATCGATATCATACATAAGTCCCTGTGCCATGTCGTAGTTGTATCCACGAACATCGGGGTTTACCAGTGGTGTAGAGTCAACATTATCATTAGTAATAACATTGAAGTATTTAGAAGAGAATTCCAGATAGTCTTTAATCTGAGCACCAGTTAATTCTACTGCATTGAGGAAGTTTTCATAAATGTAAATTCCTGCAACAGTTCCCACAGTTATATCACCGGCAGCGATTGTAAGACTTGGGTTAAACGCAGCGGCGATACTGATCTCAGCGCCACTGAAATGTCTCTGTGTTTCGTGAATAAGATCTACAATGGCAGATTCTTCATAATAAGATCTCAATGAGGGAAGGTCCTGAGTCGCTGTACCAACAACCTGTGCAGCATAACCTTTTCCACCTTCTATATATTCTTTCATATAAGCAAGGATTTCCGGATCTTCTTCAACATTAGCCATAGAATAAGTTTTTACAGAGACATTATCCACAGTCCAGGCAGAAGCTTTTCCTCTTACAGATACTTTTACGTGTCCGAGTCTTTCACCCCAGTTCTTAGCCTGTACGAATTTTACTCCATTAACCATATTGGTGGTATCATCTTTAAATTCAGTATTCTCTTCATCATCAATCACTTTGTGGCTATGTCCGGTGATAATGGCATCAATTCCCATTGGACCGGCACCGATAGCCTGAGCAACAAGCATTGAAGCATTTGCAGGGGGTACGCCAAAAGCTTTACTTTTTGCAAGATCGTATTCTGCATTCATACCGGCATGAAACATACCTATCAGAACATCTACTTTTTCAACTTCTCTTAATATCTTCACATACTTCTGAGCTGTTTCCACCATATCGAGATATACATGATCTTCATGAGTTTCATCTGCTAACCACATAGGTATACCGGGAGTTACCAGACCGAGAACACCAACGCGAATACCATCAACTTCTTTTACATAATAAGGAGAGAAAAATGGTTTAGAATTATCATCTTCCCAAACATCATTTGCACCGAGAACTTCAATTCCTCTCTCGCTCATCTCATTGGCAATTTTCAGAAGGACATCGTTACCCTGCTCTACTTCATGGTTACCGATAGTCCATGCTTCATATCCCATCTTTTCATATAATGCGGGGATTGGGTTAACTATGTCGTTTTCAATAAAGTTATAATAGTAAGAAAGGATAGTTCCCTGAATACTGTCTCCTGCTGATAAAAGCATTGAGTTGGAATTCTCTGCAGAGAGTTTTTTATAGAGTGTTGAAACTCTTGCCAGACCACTGGGTCTTGGATTTCCTCTAGACATCCTCTGTGATTCAGCAGCAAAATCCCAGTCAAAGATCCAACCGTGCTCATCATTGGTCGTGAAAATGTTCAATTCAACCATTTTCCCTTCTTCAACTGACGTAGCTTTTCTTTCAACTGGTGAAAAATCAGCTAACGGGTATACTTTTACCTCGTCTGTAGTTCCACCGGCACAGCTGACAATAAACAGTATGATAACTGCAATTGACAGACCTGATAGATACTTTTTGTAATTCATAAAAACTCCTTTTTTCCCGAATGCAACTAGTTACATCCTTTATTCAGATTATGATATGTCAGACAATTTGTCAAAGCTTTAAATCTAAAGTATAATTGGACAATATATAAAAAATTATATGTATTTTATTTTACAATTTTCTGTTTATTTTATATCTTTAAAACTGATAAGCATTAAAGGGAGTTTTTTGTGTTCAAAAAAATCATCATAACTATATCTGTCCTGATTTCAATGTTTCAATTGAATGCCCAGTTTTTAAATAATAGAGAGATTCCCATACCGGAAGTGATTGTAGAAATTGTACCCGATGAATTAAAACCAGGTGAATCATTTACCATTTTTGCAACATACAATATTCCTGAGGATTATCATATGTTTCTCAATGAAGATCTTTTTACGATAAATATTGGTGAACATCCCGATCTGATTTTTTCAACAACTCAGTATCCACTTGATGAGACAGAACTGCTTCTGGGATTGCCGGCATTTTCCGGGTCAGTGACCATTTCTAAAGAGGTCTCAGTTTCTTCTGATACAAATGAACCAGTTATTGATTTAAAAATTTCTGCGGCATACCAGATCTGTGAAGACGATGGTACCTGTCTTTTACCAGATTCTGTTGATTTTATAAGAAATGTAACAGTTTATGGGGACTCAGTTATAAAAAATAGTTCACCGGAATTATTCACGATACTCTGGTATATTCTACTAGCTTTCGCCGGGGGAGTTCTATTGAATATTATGCCCTGTGTGCTACCGCTTCTTTCAGTCAAAGCCTTGAATCTAATTGAACAAAGCAAACATGATAAAAAAACAATTCTAAAATCATCTCTCCTTTATGGAGCCGGAATTCTCATTTCATTTTTATCTTTGGCTCTGATTGTAATAATACTCAAAAGTTCTGGGGAGCTATTCGGCTGGGGTTTTCAATTTCAAAACCCTCTCTTTGTCCTGTTCCTACTGACAATTGTCTTTATCTTCTCTCTTTCTCTTTTTGATGTTTTTACCATCAATCCACCTCAGACTGGAATGAATCAAGCGGGAAAATATTCAGCAGGGAAAAGTTATGGATCCTCTTTTCTAACAGGTATTTTCGCTGTACTCATAGCAACCCCCTGCACAGCACCTTTTATGGGAGCAGCTCTAGGGTTTGCATTTTCTCAGCCTCCCGGAATAGTTTTATTGATTTTTACTTTCCTTTCTTTGGGCTTTGCTCTGCCATTTATTCTATTGGGACTCTACCCTTCTTTCATTCAAAAGATTCCCAGACCGGGAAACTGGATGAACTTGTTTAAAGAGTTTATGGGATTTCTCTTACTCGGAACTGTGGTGTATCTTCTGACAAGTCTACACAGTCTTATCGGTTCTTCCATAAAAGGTGTTCTGTGGTTTCTACTATTCACAGGTCTGTCCACATGGATCTATGGAAGATTCGGCTCGGTAATTGAAAAAAGAAGCCGAAGAATATCAATTATGGTTATATCAATTATTATAATATCTGCCTCGGCATTTTTCTTAATTGATTTGGATGAAAAAGAAATAATCTTTGAAGAGTCTCAAACAGCCTGGAAGGAATTTTCATCTGAGTTGGTTCAGACATTGAGATCTGAAAACAAAGCTGTTTTTATTGATTTTTATGCAGACTGGTGTACTTCCTGTAAAATTAACGATGCGACTGTCCTCAATACAAATAAAATGATGAATTTATTTAATGAATATGATGTACAGCTTCTGAAAGGCAATTTTACGGCGGGAGATCGTGAGATAGCCAAATGGCTCAATGATTATGAAAGAGCCGGAGTCCCATTGTATATTTTATTCAGACCCGGTGAGGACGCGGTCGTTTTTCCCGAAATCCTCACAAGGAATATGATTGAGAGAGAACTGATTAAAATCAGACCTTGAAAAAAGACACAGTGTCTTTCTGTTCCTCCGCCTGATCGACAAGTGTTTGTGCTGTAGCGGCAACCTCTTCAGAAGCTGAAGCATTCTGCTGCACTACTGAGTCCATCTGCATGATAGCATCGTTTACCTGGTCAATTCCCGCTGCCTGCTCATTTGTTGCAGCACTGATTTCCTGGACCAGCTCGGCAGTTTTTTTAATATCCGGGACAAGCCTTTCCAACATGACTGAAGCATTGTCAGCTGCGGAAACGGTTTCGCTTGAAATCGTCATTATTTCAGCCGCCGCCGCCTGGCTTCTCTCTGCCAGCTTGCGCACTTCTGATGCCACAACAGCAAATCCCTTTCCGTGTTCACCAGCTCGGGCAGCTTCTATTGCCGCATTAAGAGCAAGAAGATTTGTCTGCCGGGCTATTTCGCTAATAATTGATATTTTTTCTGTTATCTGTTTTAGATGAGTTGTCGCAGTATTAACTGCCGTTCCACTGTCTTCGGCATCTATTGATGCCTTAAGAGCTATTTTTTCGGTTTCCCTGGCATTTTCGGCATTATTGGAGATATTGGAGTTCATCTCTTCTATTGAAGCTGAAATCTCTTCAATTGATGCGGCCTGTTCTGTTGCCCCTTGAGACATCTGAGATGATGCGCTTGA
This sequence comes from Spirochaetaceae bacterium, assembly GCA_016744925.1. Lineage (GTDB taxonomy): Bacteria > Spirochaetota > Spirochaetia > DSM-2461 > DSM-2461 > Spirochaeta_F. The sequence continues at coordinate 10,313 of JADGDJ010000039.1, read as the reverse complement.
TAACTGCTGACTACCATCTGCGATAACCCCCGAACTAAGGATTATTTTAGTAACAATATCTTTAAGATTACCATCCATTTGTGATAGAGATTCTAACAATGAACCAATTTCGTCTTTCATAAAACTGTATCTATCATCGACTGCGTTTGTCAGATTCCCATCAGCAATTTGTTCTGTGACTTTTGAAGCATAAATAATTGGTTTGGATATTTTTCGACCCAATATAATTGATATGATGACAACTATAATCAGAGAAGACAAAATAAATCCCAGCGACAATATTACACTATATCTGAGATTCTCCATTGCATCGATTCGTTTAGCTTCGACTATAACTGTAATATCATCGATATAATTACCCGTACCGACAATCCAGTCAAAGGGCTCAAAATACTCTGTATAACCTCTTTTGGGCAGAGCTTCATCACCACCGCTTCTGGGGAAGTAATAATCGGTAAATCCACCACCACCGAGAGCTGCTGCAATTAATTCTTTAACTAAATAACTTCCTTTTACATCTTGAAGGCCAATCCTGCTCTTTCCCTCAGAATCTTTGCCTAAAAGAACAACATTCATGCCCGTCGAAGTATCAATCCAGAAATAACCGGATTCTCCATATCTGTTTTCCCGGGTAAGATGAGCTGCCCTGGATTCAGCTTCCTGTAAGCTGATTAAACCTTTTTCGTAATCGTCATATACAGTACTAATTAAGGAAATCATAGTTTGTACTTCTGATTGAATCAGTCTATCGAAATCTGAAAGCATAGTTTCTTCCAGAGTTTCAAGGTCTTTTTGTATATTATTGGTAAATGTAATAATCATAAATGTTCCCAATACCACACTTATGAAAACGGCAATACCTATAGTTAAAAACAGAATCTTATATGTCACTTTTTTCACGAAATATCTCCTATATAAATTATAGGCTTTGCTAAAAAAAAAATCAATTTATGCCTACAATTCAAATAAGAGTAGATACGTATTCTCTCTTGCTTTTCCGGTCATGGGAACGCAGATTGCTAATAGGGTGGTTTAGTTATGATAGTCTGTATTGCGATTTCCCGAATCCTGGTTCTTTGTTATACATCCAGACGGAGGGCAAAGTGGAGTCTGGTTTGCAATGTGCTTCGACTTTATGATAAGAGGATTTGTTATGGGAAAAAAAGCCTAACTTGCCCCTACTAATCCTGCCACTGAACCTTTATTTTTTCCTGACCAATTTTTTCTTTAACAATATCGGCTAGTCGAATTAATTCAGGTTTGCAGCAATCAACTGTTTTACCATCATTTAGTCTTTTCTTAAGTTCAGCCGCAAATTCAGACAGTGTGATCTCTTTTTCCATAATTTATCTCCTATTTATAGTATGAAGTAAGTTTTTTAAAAATCAACTATGAAAAATAATGGGCACCTTTGGAAATATCATTTATATTTATGAGGTGAAGAAAACCGAACTGATTGATAAAAAATACAGAAAATATAAAATTGAAATTGAAAAAATAATCTATTCTCTTATTCCCGCATCGGACAGCTTGGAATTATCAGAGATCTCCCATGAGTTACAATCCCTGATTGAAAGTCTGGAAAGTCCTTTTATGTTCGTTGTCATCGGTGAGGTGAAATCCGGCAAAAGTTCATTTGTCAATGCACTTACTGGGGAAAAAATTTGTGGAGTGGATGCAGACATTTGCACAGATAAAGTGCAGCAGATTGTTTATTCCAACAAATCCTATATCGAACATAGAGAGAAATTTTTTGATATCAAAGGTGTCAATGCGGAGATCCTTAAAGACATATCCATTGTCGATACACCGGGAACAGATTCCATAATTGCAGAACATGAAGAGATTACAAGAAGATTTGCGCCAAACAGCAATTTAATCTTTTTTGTATTTCCCACGATGAACCCGCATCACAGTTCTTCCTGGGAAATGCTAAATATTATGAAAGATCTATGGAGCCGGAATATCATTTTTATTGCAGCACAGGCAGATCGATGTACAGAACGGGAAATAGAGACCAATAGAGAAAAAATAAGACAATATGCAACAGAACGGGGAATTCCCAATCCTGTCATATTCACAACTTCGTCGAAAGAGGAAGAGAATGGCAATAGTGAGATCAGCGGTTTTAAAGAAGTTCGTAGTTTTATTACTGATACAACTTCCGGTGGACAGCATATGATTATGAAACTCAAAGACAGGATCAGTATTGCTTCAATAATCTTTGAAAAACTTGAAGATGAATTAATGAAGAGAAATAAAATACTCAGTATTGATAAAAAACTAAGAGAAAATATATCAGATAAATATGAGAGTGGAAAAGAGAACTCTATAAAGGAAATAGAGAAAATACTGAGCAGAATGACTTTCGTCTTTGAGCGTACGTCAGGAGAATTCCTGGATAAATTAAAAAAAGCCCTTTCAACAGGGAATATTCTTAAACAGACTATACCTATACCAAGATTTAAAAACAGCAAATCAAGAATAGATAGAAATTTCCTTGAATCTCTTATAAACAATATGAACGAGAGCCTTGAAAATGATCTTTCTATTGAAGCTTCGGATAATGCCGCATATTTCATAGATGGAATTAAATACAGATTCAGTGAGATAATACGAGAGGTTGATAAAGCCAGAGATCTTTATACAGAAAAAGAAAATTTGCAGGCTCTTGATCATTTTGATAGTAAACGGGAAGAAATTTTGACTGAATTATTAAAGGGTCTGACTGAAATGTCTGAAGATTCCTCTTTAATTCCAGCTCTGGAAAAACACAATCCCGATATAGGAGATACGGTTCTAAAGGGTGGTGCTATTGCTGCGGCCGGAGCATTACTGGCTGTTATTGCTCAAGGTGCAGTATTTGATGCAACAGGAGGAATCCTTTCTGCTGTTGGGATTTTAGGCGCCAGTGGTATAATTCTGTTTAAACGCAACCGGCTGATAAAAGAATTTAAAAGAAATATCAGAGAATCAAATGAGAGATTCCATAGAGAACTCCAAAATCGTTTTGAACGGAGACTCGATTTGATTTTCGGTGATATAAAGAGACTATTTGAAAACCTGGACAAACATATTTCTGTTGAAAGTGACAAATTGGAAAATTCTAAAAACATCTTTCATAATCAGCAGAAAGAATTGCTGAAGATTTCAGAAGAGATCAAAAAGATATAATACTTTTCAATTGCTATTGATTTCACCCCCTTATTTAGGTAAAAGTATATCATTGAGATCTCCATCAAAACCAGCTTCTTTCAGTAAAGCCAAATGATATGCAAAGTCTCCGATTTCAGCCAATTGATGAGCATCACTTCCCAATGAAATTCTGACTCCTCGATTTAGACATATTCTGATAAATTCGATGGGAGGTTCATTTGTATGAAAATTGATCTCTGCAGCGGTATTGTATTTTCGAAGTAATTTTACTGTTGGTAAGAATAGTTCTTCCGGAGCTGTCTTGCCGCAACGTTTGAATAGTCGAAATGGGTGGGCCAGTACATTGATATTATTTATCAGTAGCTTTTCAAGAAGAAAAAGATAATCATCTCCATCATTTTTATTGAGTGCTGCATCTCTGCTTAATCCCGGCAGACTGTGCATTGCACCAATAATAAAATCAAAATGAGAACGGTCATCTTTTTTTATCAAAAGATTGCCCTTGTAGTCACAATCCACTTCTAATCCGAAACGAACAGTGTTTTGCTGGTGATTTATTTTTAGTTTGAGATATTCAATCATTCGATTGTCCTCATCTCTGGCTGAAATAATCCCTGTTTTCAGACAATCTTTATCCCAATATGATTTGTTGTCAAAATACAGTTGTCCAGAGTGTTCCGTAAATGTAAGACCTGAAAGTCCGAAATCACCAGCCAATGAAATTGCCTTATTTATCATCATATTATCATTACAATAGGCTAATTGAGTGTGTATATGATTATCAAATAATTGTAAGTTTGAATCCATGGCAAGTTCTTGTCTTTCACTTTGTATTTGTCCTTTTTCTATATTGATCACAGTATATGGAAAAGGCGGTTCACAGATTCCGGGTGTATTGATAAAGGTCATATTGCCATTTTTTATAACATCAGACTTTTTTTGATGATTACTACTAAGAGACAACAATATATCATTTTTTTTTATACAAGAGATTGTCGTTTTTGTATCTGTTTTCTTGTATGAAGCTTTTGCCCGGTTTTGAGGAAAAAGACCAGTTTGCGGAAAAGCCACGATTATTCCGGAATAATCCTTTCTGCACTGACGGAACCTAACCAGATTTTCATGAGGTTGCTTAACAATATTACCATGATTCCCCGAATTAGCAAAAGAAACAAATTGTATTCCACATATGTCTTTCAGTTGTTCTGGGGCTGCAAAAATCTTAAAGAATTGGTCGGAACTAGTATTGAAACTACCGGGAATAACCATATAGGGAGAATCCAGTTTGTCGAGAATATTTTTTAGATATAATAAATTCACAACTGAATTCGAAGAAAAACTATCATCGAATGTATCTCCAAAAATCAGGGTGGCTTGGGGATGCACTAAGCGATTCAGTCGGGAAACCAAACGTTGCAGGAGGATCTCTGTCAGTTCAGTCCCCCAATTCAAATCCGATATAATGGCTATTTTTACTGGATTATTTAACATCCTGGTCCTTGCTCTTTTTTTGCCCTGTTAATTTGTATTTATCATTTGTAAAAATGCCATCGATATTTAGATCTTTCATTTTTTCCAGATCCTCTGGTTCATTAACAGTGTAAACGAGAACTTTAATTCCTCTTTTATGAGCATCTTCAACGATCTGACTACTTATGCACTGTAGACTCATATTTAAGGACCAGGCTCCTATTTCCTCTGCAAGAGAAGCTAAACCAGTTGGTAAACAGCTGATAATTGGAGAGATTCTGATACCCGGACTTAGTTTTCTGAAGTTATTCAATTCAATATGATCAAAAGAAGAAACCAGAAAGTCTTCATGAGCTCTCCCTTTCTGTCTGATCTCCTCCCGAATTAATCTTGCAATTTCAATAGAGGATCCTCGACCTTTAATCTCAATATTTAACGGTAAACGACTATCGATGAGATCGATAACTTCTTGTAAAGTCGGAATCTTTTCTCCGCTTTTTACATTCAGTTTTTTTAATTCCTTCAGAGTAAAATTACTGATATAACCGTGGCCATCAGTTTGAGAATCAACTTTAGCATCGTGCATCAATACCGCTTCTCCAGTCTTGCATAGTGAAATATCTACTTCTATCATATCCACACCGGAATCAAGAGCTGCTTGTATTGACTTCAATGTATTTTCAGGTTCAAGATCTGCAGCACCTCTGTGTCCAATTATGAACATTTACACTTCCTTTCGGATTTCTGAGGAATTCTGCACAATGATGTCAGGCTCCAGCAGGACCCGTCTTGTTTCAGGATCATTTTGCAAGATTTTATATATCGGCATAATATCATTTGATGCACCGATTAAAATCTAAAAATGCAATAAATACCGCCTTCTCACTCAGTTTGAACACTATTGAATGTTCTGAGCGAGAAGGTCTTTTGCTAACCTTTAACTCCACTTGCCATAATGCTTTTCAGGTAATGTTTCTGCATTGCAATAAAAACCAGAACAGGTGGCAGTATTGTTATTGTCGCAGCGGCCAGGATAAGGTGCACTTTATCGGCAGCCCTTCCCTGTAGTTCCTGTAAGGCCAAAGTCAAAACTGTCTGATCAGAGCCGATCTTTAGAATGATCAGAGGCCATAAGAATGAGTTCCAGGCATAGAGGAATGAAAAAGTAGCCAGTGTCGCAATGGCCGGCATGATACCGGGAATAAATATTTTTCTGAGCATGAGCCATCTCGATGCACCGTCAATATGAGCTGCTTCTTCAATTTCCAGGGGAATAGTCAGAAAACTCTGTTTCATCAGAAAAGTCCCGTAAACCGTAAAAACCCAGGGTACTATGAGAGCCGTTGTTGAATTGGCCCAACCCAGTACCTGCATAACCTGATATAAAGGGATTGTCAGAACGACAAAGGGGATCATATAGGTTCCAAGATACAATAGGAAAAGTTTATCTCTTCCGGGAAATTTCAGCCGCGCAAAGGCATAGCCCCCCATGATACTGGTCAGAATCTGACCTATAACCACAAGCATTGTCACGAGAGTCGTATTGGTCAGAGCCCGAAATAAACCCTGGAGTTTAAACACATCGGAGTAGTTTTCCGGATGGATCGATAGTTTTTCTACCTGCCTGGAAAGCCTCACATTGGCATAGACAATATCCGAAAGATCGGAAGTATTGACAAATTTTCCCACTGAAGTTTGTGTTAGTTGTATCATGGTTACAATTACACCATCAACATCGACATTCCAGAGCCCGACTTCTTCGCCATTATAGACTATTTTCTCCTGATCAGAGAAATAGCCACCTCTAGGTTGAACATCTGCAGTAAACTTCTCATAGGTCACATCAGGAGTTTTCGGATCGGCATAAATACCCGTGCGGATGTTTTTTTTGACCAGGGCATATGGTTCATTTTTTTCAACACCATCTATGAGAGGATAGTAAAGCGGTAAATCTTCTCCTAATCCCTCAATAGTGACTATTTCCTGATCTTTCGGCAGTAATCTGGGAGGAAACCTGTAAATATCCTCTGGTTTTTTCAGCGATGAAGTTACCATGTAGGTAAAGGGAAAAAGCATGAAATAGGTTATAACCAACAGTATGGCGTAAACGATCGAGTTTCTGATTCTATCTTTGTTTTTTCTTGTCACAAACTGCTCCTTTAATAGTTGTTATCAGCTTTCTGCTGACGCCTGTATTGGATAAAAGTAGCTATAAAAATCAGAAGGAACAAAACCCATGCCGTAGCTGAAGCATATCCTTGTCTGAAACGCTCAAATCCATTTTGGTACAGATAGAATACAACCGACAGGGTTGCATTGTTTATTGTTTCAGGATTAGGTGTGGCGATATAAACTTGCTCAAAAAGCTGCAGGGCTTGGATCATCGTTGTGGCTATTACAAAGAAGGTTGTCGGTGCCAACATGGGTATTGTGATTTTAAAAAACCGTTGTACCGGATTGGCCCCGTCAATGGTACCGGCTTCATAGAGACTCTTGGGAATACTCTGCAAGCCAGCTAAGAACAGTATTGTATTAAAACCTACTGTCTGCCACACAGCCATAATAGCGATGGCAAAGAGAGCTATTTTCGGATCGCTGAGCCACTGAACATTTTCCCATACAATATCATTTATCAAGAATAAATTGATGAAATCGGTGATCTGCGAGAGTCCATAGTTGATAAAACCGACGATAGCATTAAAGAGCCATCTCCATACAATAGCAACTCCGACAATGGCAGCAATGGAGGGAATAAAAAATAGGACCCGGAATAATTTCATTCCCGGTAATTCACTGTTGAGAATACTGGACAGAATTAATGCAAAACCGACGCTCAATGGGACAACCATAAGGGCGTACCTTATAGTATTTCCTAAAGCTTGCCAGAATATAGGATCTCTCGCACCGATAATCATCCAGTTGTCAAAGAGGGAAAATCGTGTTAGCTCAGAAAAGACTGTTCCGTCCATAACCTGGCTGAGAGGTTGTGTTGCCGATGTGAGAGTTGACATTGAAAGAGTAAAGATTTCTAAATAATTCCCTAATCCGATAAAATCAGGGGGATCGGGACTGAGGCTGTCCCAGTTGAAAAAACTCATAAAAAAAGAGAGCATCAATGGACCGGCAAAAAATATGAGGAACCCCAACAGGTTCGGAGTTAAGAAGAGATATCCGGCGATAGCTTCAGACTGCAAATGTGTTGTGTTAAAATATTTCTGAAAGGGTCCTGAGTTGAGGATTAAAGACACGAACGCGAGCAGGATCCAACCGAGGAAAAATCCTATTGCAGCCATGTTATTCAAATTTAGAAATAAACTGAATAAAATGGGAATAATTTTGATCTGAATGACAAAAACAAGTGCAAAAATGATCAAAATGATGTTGGTTATTATTCTGTAGGTCCGGTTATCTTCATCTTTAAACAGGGCGGTTTTAACCCATCCTCTTACAAGGAATCCTACGGCCAGAATTAACATAGTGATAAATCCGCGACTGAAGTATTCAGATATTGTATCGAATATCAGAAAAAATCCAAGAGTCTGAATGCTTCCGATCAAACAGACCAGGAAGGCAAAATAATTGACTACGAATGCCCAGATTCTAGCGTTGCTACCATTCATGAGCATTTTGATACCAGCCGTGACAGCACCGACGGTTATGGACAGGCACACTGTAACTGCAACAACTTTTACGGTGATTCCAATCTGAGAGGACAGAAACAACGAAACCGCTATAACAGTTGAACTGAATGCCAACACAAAATTCCAGAATGATAAAAGCTGAACCAGACTTTTCAGATTATTTTTAATGAATGAGTTCATTACATCTCCTATAAAAAAAATACAAATGTTCAAGATGACAAGTCATTGTTCTTCAATGAACTCTCACACTGCACATTTGCGCAGAAAAACAGGCCGGATTTATCCGGCCCGCTAATTACTTTCGTAATTTATTCGGCCAGTGGGTGCAATACCCCGGGACTTGTCCCGTGATATAAACAAAATGCACCGCAGAAAGCGGTAACCTTACTGAACATGAGGTGCACCAAATATTGCACCGAACAAACGACACAACGTGTCGATCAATACCCCGTACCTTTGAGTCGGGGATTCTTATTTGAAAAATTTGTTAAGTTCCGCCTCGATACCATTGGCGAACTCTTCAATAGACATCTCATTATTGAGAACAGCAGAAACCTTTGCTCCGAGAGCTGCATCATACTCAGACCAGTTTCCTACCCACATAGGACCTTCTGAAGCCGGACTGTCAGCCAGTCCATTGAGGAAAGCCTGGTTGTTTTCAGGAGGAGTAAACTTCAGGAAAGCATCTAATGCATCCTTACTTGTTCTACTTGGTATATTAGCACCTGCTGCTGCAACCTGAGCCTGTACTTCTGCTGAAGTCAGAGCCTGAAGTAGTTTGAAAACTGCTTCAGGATTTTCTGTGTCTTTGTTTGCTACATAAGCACCCCAGAAAAGCCAGTTCCCCTGATTTCCCGCAGGTCCTTTAGGAAGCTCAACAACATCCCATTCGAAGTCAGCAATAGTTCTCATTCCGGGAGTTACCCATCTACCATTCTCGTACATACCCAATTTTCCGGCCTTGAAAGGAGGTTCCGCATCTTCACCATAAGGAACAGCTAAATTTTCATTGTAGAATTTCTGCTGGAATGCAAGACCCTTGAGAGAACCTTCTGTGTGCATATTTGTACCAGTTCTGTCTTCATTGAAAAGACCACCACCTGCAGAGTTCATCCATGTCATATAGGGTCCCCACCAAGAACTCTGACCATATCCGTATACGTCGTCACCAAGATTAGAAACGGCTTTCATTACTTCGTAGCAAGCATCCCAGTCCCACTTTCCCTGCTTTGCCAGTTCTCGCGGATCGGGAGCGCCGGATTCGGCGATCAGGTCGAGGTTTAGATAAAGAGCCATTGTCGATACGTCTCTGGGAAGTCCCCATAGAGTTTCGCCGGATTTCATGTTGTTGGGATCGAATGTAAGGTGATACATAGGTCCGGGATAAAAATCACTATCTTTATGATCTGTTTTATCTGCTATAGCTCTCATATCAAGCAGAAGGTCTCTTTTGGCAAATTCCGCAATATCTGAACCTGGAATCCAGAATAAATCCGGTGCAACACCAGAAGCGAGTTCTGTTTTAAGAACATCCTGATAACTGGAAGTTGAGCTCGAACCTGGTTCATAAACCAGTGTAATTCCATCGAGTTCTGAACTGATCTGGTCACTGATTGCTTTATATAAATCAGATTCTTCCTGATTCCCGGGTCTGGTTCGCCATGTAACAACAACATCTTCTGCCATTGTCACTTCCTGCTCTCCTGCAGCTTCCTGCTGACCGGTAGCAAATAATGAAGTTGCACTTAAGGCAAGAATAGTAATCATAAAAATTGAAAATAACTTCTTCATAGATTCTCCTTTTTTGTTTCTATATTCTTACTCTTAGTAAGTATTACGTCAACGATAGGATTTTCAACTCTATATCAAAATATGAATATCATTATTAATCAACTTTATTATAATTAAATTTTGTTGTGTATATATGTGATACTGAGATTAAAAAATTTATAAGTTATTAGAATTAAGGATTTAAATATTTCTGATGAAGATGAAGTTCTCTGAATTTTCCTGGACTCAAACCTTCGAACTTTCTGAATATACTAC
>JADGDJ010000293.1 GCA_016744925.1 Spirochaetaceae bacterium | reverse complement strand
CTTGAGGGCTTCAATCGGGTTATTTGAATTAAAAAAAGCGGAACCTGCCACAAAAACATCGACTCCGGCACTTTTTACTAGAGAGACAGTATCTTCATTTACACCGCCATCAACGGAAATCTTAAAATTCAGGTTACGATCTTTTCTTATTGCGTCGAGCTGCTTAATTTTCTCTACACAGTTAGGTATCAATGTCTGACCACCATAGCCCGGATTGACAGACATTATCAGAATAAGATCAACATCATCAAGAAGTTCCATTATTGAAGAAACAGGTGTAGAAGGAACGAGTGAGATGCCGCACTGAATATTTTCATCCTTTATAGCCTGTAAAAGTCGATGAGAGTGAACAACAGCTTCTGTGTGAAACGTAATAGCGCCGGCTCCGGCATCAGCCATTGGCTTTATCATATTTTCAGGATTATTGACCATGAGATGAACATCGAGAAAGAGATTGGTACGTTTATTGATATCAGAAACCATTTTCGCACCGAAAGTGATATCCGGAACAAACTGTCCATCCATAACATCTAAATGGAGCCATTGAGCTCCGGCTTTTTCCGCAGTTTTAATAGCACTGTCCATCGCGGTAAAATCCGCCGCGAGAATTGATGGAGCGCATATACTTTTTCTGTTTTCCATATTTAAGATTTAATCAGAAAACACCAGAAATATCCAGTACATTTATAATTCTACACAAACGTAAACACTGTCAGTTTGTTGACTAATTCCTGAGGAAAGGTATAATTAAAGAGTTACGAAAAATTTCGGACTGAAGGAAAGCAGACTGTCAAATGGAGAAACGGAATCATATTGAAGACAAGCTGTCTGTTTTGATTAACCAAGTCTATGAGTCGTACAAAAATGGTGCCATCGAAGAATCAGCTTCCCTGCTTAATGAAGCTCATTCAATTGACTTTGATAATCCGTCAGTTCTGGCTGCTCTAAAGTGCACTAGATTTTGGATTGACCGTTTCGATAAATTAGATTCTCAGCTCGAAGACTATGAAAAAGGTGAGTTTCTCGTAAAACAGTGGATTATTTTTACCGGTGATTTTACTTCCGGTCTGAATACAAGCTTTGAAGATGGCTTGTACAACCTGAAACAGGGTGTTTTCCGCACTGCATTGAAATTTTATGCACGAGTAAGAGAAGGTGATAGAGATCCTGAACCGGAAATACTCCTGCGGATAGGACGTTGTCATAAAGCACTAGGTGATTATGACAGGGCGATTGTTTCATTGGAAAAAGCGATGAAAAGTAACAGCCGGTCATCTTTGATTCTGGCTGAATTGGCTGATTGTTATTTTATGATTGATAAAATAAGAAACGCCAAAGTTTTTTTCAGAGAAGCTTTTTTTATAGATCCTCAATCGGTTGATCTCGACTTACTTGAAGCAGAGATCATAAGCAGACTGGTTGATGAAGTAAAAAAAAAGGGATACTCCGGGCGTGAGCTGAAAGAGTGGTTACCGGTATATGCTGTAATTTATGGTGTTTTTAATGTCAAGCGTGAATTGAGACCCATTGAATATGGGAAATTGAAACAAACAATTTACTCATTAAAAAATGAATTACAGGATATTGAAGAAAAAAGTTTACTGATGCCAAAATTGATTAATCATTATTTTTGGCTTATTGATCACTACTTATGTATCAATAAAGATTGGGAAACTATTGAAGAAATTTTGTTAAATATAAAGCTGCTTCATATCGGAATATATGAGCAATACACGAATTGATATGTGAGAGAGGGTAAAATGTCAGAAAATATTATTAATAAAATTGAAAATCAATTGAATGAAGAAAAATGGACAAGAGCGACATTGAGCAATTACACAATTGCCAACTTCAAGGATCTCGATGAGATTATAAAAGAGATCATACAGGAAGAAAGCGAAACTGAAATAAAGCAGATTTGCGATGAGCATCTTGAACATACAAAAAACAGTATAATAGCTCTCTATATCTCAGGAATTATTGCTCTGAATAGACAACTTGTTGATGATTCAAACTTATTGATGCTGATAAAAATATTCAGCGATAACCACAAGATGAATATTGTGGAGTATCTCGGTAACAGAATCCTTGAATTCGGTGAAAATAAATATGCATTAAGAGTCCTCGCAGATTGTTACAATACAGAAAATCAGCATGAAGAAAAAATTAAAATCTGGGAAAGACTGATTCGAGTAGATTACGAAGAAGCTGAAATTGTTAAGCAACTGGCTGAAATTAGCGAAGAAAACGGGAATATTGATGAAGCTGTTTCTCTTTATAAAAAAGCCATTCACAGATATATCAATAAAAAAAATTACAATAATGTTCGTGAAACATGGCAGAAATTCATTGAATTGAACAGCGCTGATGTTGAGTTTTTCTTTTTAATTGAAAAGAAAATCGCGAAAACAATGAATACTGAAAAATCAATTGATCTTTTAACGGAACTTTACCCCGTTTATACAGAAAGCGAAAACTGGGATACGGCTATAGTCATTATTAAGCGCATATTAAAGTATGATATCCGTAACGAATGGGCACGAAAACAGATCATCAATTGCTTTAGAAATAAACATGCCGACCACAGTCAGCTTGAAGAATATATCAGAGTATCAAACCTCAACGACAGATGGAGAAATGCTGCTGAAGCAATAGCTGATTTTGAAAAACACATTTCATTTGATGCCGGAAACTTTGTAAGCCATAAAACCTGGGGTGTCGGTATTATAAAATCGATAAAAGACGACACGATAGTCATCGATTTCATAAAAAAACGAGGCCATAGTATGTCTTTAAAAATGGCTGTCAGTTCTTTGATGAGTTTACCAAAAACTCATATATGGGTTCTCAAAAGTGTCTGGTCTAAAGAGAAACTTAAAGGCAGGATCAAAAAAGAGATCCAATGGGCACTTAAAGTAATTATTAAGAGTTTTAACAATTCCTGTGATATGAAAAAGATAAAAGCGGAAATCGTGCCTTCAGTTTTGACTCCCGGAGAATGGTCCACATGGAGCACAGAAGCCAGAAAAATTTTAAAAACTGATTCTGCTTTTGGTAACATGCCCGATAAAATCGATCAGTATGTTGTAAGAGACAAGCCCATATCCTTTGAAGAAAAAACTTCTAATAAATTTAAAGCTGAAAGCGATTTCTTTGATCGTCTTGAGACCATTAATGATTTTCTTGAAAATGCTGAACCCGATTCAGATTACTTTCTCGATATGTTTAATTATTTTGCTGCTTTTCTCAAATCTGCAAATGTAAATGAGCATGTGATGTGTAGTTTTCTCTTTGTTCAGAAATTGATTAAAACTTTTCCATTCCTCAATCCCGGAATCAATTACGGATTCGATGATGTTTTTAATGATATCGGTGATTTTGAAGATGTTGAAAATCTCTTTAGAAAAATTGAAAGTACAGAGCTGAGAAAAGAGTTTCTCAGTCAGATTAAAAAACAGATCGAAAACTGGCCTGAGTATTATGTCCGCCTCTTCCCCATTTGTCTTTCACGTCAAGTTCTTGAAGATTTGGACAACAATGGATATTCAAATGAAATCTACAAACTTATATCAGATATAATCAATCACTATAGAGAATATAGAGAAGCGTTTATCTGGGTCGCAAAAAACGCCAAAGAAGATAACTGGTTTTCTAAGCTAGATATCAGTTTTGAAAAAATCCTTATAAATCTGATTCACCTTCTCGATATAACCTATCGGGACGTAAGTACTAAAAAATCAGCTGCTGCAAATAGAAAGATAAATAGGGCAATACTGACGTTTCTATTTAAAGAAAATAACCTTGAAGAATTTATCCTGAATACATCTGAAGATAGTGTCACAAGACTATTCAGTCTCTTACAGGATGTAAAAGATCTCGATCCAACGATCAAAATTGATCTAAAACAAAAGATTGTTGAAAAATATCCTAAAATTCAGTTCTATGGAAATCAGGAAGCAGAAATTGCAACTCCTGTTAATAGAGGTGTGTTCTGTCTTGAAACTAGTCTTTCAGCCAAGAAAAAAGAACTTAAAAATATACTAGAAGTCGAAGTCCCTAAAAACTCAAAAGAGATTGGTATTGCCATAGAAATGGGGGACCTGAAAGAAAACGCAGAATACAAAGCGGGTAAGGAAAAGCAGGAAGCCTTGAATATTGCTGTTGGAAGATTAAAAGACGAAATTGAAAAAGCAAAAATATTTGAGTTTGATAAAATTGATTTTACAAGAGTATCTTTCGGAACTGTTGTTCAGTTAAAAAATCTGACCAGTAATAAAGAAGAGACCTTTACAATTCTCGGTCCATGGGAATCTGATCCTTCCAACAATGTGATTTCCTACCTATCCCCTTTTGGAAATGAACTTCTCACTGGAGTGGCTGGTAGTAAATTAAACTTTGTAATCAACGAACGTGAATTTGAGTACGAGATAATCAAGGTCAGTTCTGCTGTAAGTTAAGCACAATAGTTTTTGATATTAAGAAAAAAAAACTGTCCCCGAAAAGGACAGTTTTTTTTTACTATTTTATTTATTAAATTGAAGCGGCTTCTTTTCTAAGTTGTCTGTGTTCTGACTCATTATCTGCAATTTCTTTGACCCTACTGTATAGAAAAATTACATTATTCAAACGGATACCCCGAACGGCATATATTTTAATAATGTAATTTTTATGATCCAGCATCTTTTCATAAAACCATTGAAAAGAAGAACCTTCTGCCGTGGATAGAGATTTACAAGTATAATTGAATAACCATGAATTATCTTTTTCCCACTCTTCTTCAAAAACTTTTTTCATAGTCTCTGTAAGTTCTCCGGGGCGTTCTTCAAGTAAGGCTGTAAGAGCTACTGATCGGAAATCATCGCTATTGATACTATCTCCATAATATTCAGATAAAAAGTTCCAGGCTTTATTCCCGCCAATAACTGCCAGAGCTGCCATAGCCGCTTTTTTAACATTAGCTTCGGG
>JADGDJ010000038.1 GCA_016744925.1 Spirochaetaceae bacterium | reverse complement strand
CATTTATACCATAGACCAATCATTTGTGAAATAAGATCAGATCTCTTTAAACAATTCTAAATTGCGGCCAATAATTATATCTTAAGACCTGATTTACTAAATATTCTCTTCAGTGGAAATATTGGGAATTATTACAAAATGATTAGAATTAAAAAAATGGAAATTGCTAAAAAAATGACTTAAACTTTAACCAGAAAGGGAATTTTCATGAATCAATCAAAATCAATATTAATGTTTGTTCTTCTACTCATGATTACCCCCTTATATTCCACAGAAATACAATTGGCAATTGATGAATACCAACCACCATTCTCTTTTGTAGATGAAAAGACAGGTCTGGTCGATGGAATTCAAACTCAAATAGTCTCCCACATATTTAATGAAATCGGTGAAGATCTTAAGATTTATCCCCTACCATGGAAAAGAGTTCTGTTGATGGGAGAAACCGGGAAAATGGGTATTGTCGGTATATACAAAAATACTGAGAGATTATTAGTTTACGATTACACAGAGCCGATCTTCTATGTCAATATCTATGCATACGCATTGAAGACGAGTTTATGGGATTTCTCCAAAATGACTGATTTGCGTGACAGATCGGTTGGAATCATCAGCGCATGGAGTTATGGAGATGAATTTGACAGAGCAAGAGAGATGGGAGAAATCGCTGTTGAAGTCAATGATTCCGATGAGTTAAATTTCCAGAAACTCAAGCTCGGCAGAATAGACTGTCTTCTTGCAGTCGAGCAATCAGGAGATTCAATCCTCCAAACACTCAATCTTGAAAATACAATTGCACGGCAAGCTCAACCACTTATTTCTCATCCCGTATACATGGTTTTTAACAAGGATTCCAACAAAAAGGAACTTATAAGTAAAATAGATAATTATCTGATTCAGATAAAAGAAGATGGTATATATGATCAGCTTGTAAACAGAATTTCAAAAGACTTTTATTCTAAGTTAAATCAGTAAGGGATCTAAAAAAAGACTGCCTCTACCGAGACAGTCCATAAATTACATAAAAAAGGAATTACTCTTCATCGTTCTCAACAGTCGAGACGATAGACAGGTCTTCCAGCTGTTCTTCATCAACTGAACCCGGAGCTTCTGTCATAAGACAAGTTGCTTTCTGGGTTTTAGGAAATGCTATAACATCTCTCAGAGAAGGTGTGTTCAGGAAGAGCATAACCATCCTGTCCAGCCCCAGTGCCAATCCACCGTGAGGCGGTGCACCGTACTCAAGAGATTCGAGAAGGAAGCCGAATTTATCTTTCGCTTCCTCTTCATCGATCCCGAGAATGCGGAATACTTTTTCCTGTACATCTTTTTCATGGATCCTTATACTTCCGCCACCCACTTCGCATCCGTTGAGAACAAGATCGTAAGCATTGGTTTTAACGGAATATACATCTTCATTCATCAAATCGAGGTGTTCTACTTTCGGGGCAGTAAAGGGATGGTGAAGAGATGTCGGTTTGGCTTTGTGGTCCTTACCGAACATAGGAAAGTCTACGACCCAGTTAAAATTGAGTTCACGTTCGTCTATTAGATTGAGTTTCTTACCCATTTCCAGTCGCAATGCTGCGAGTGACTGGCAGACCACATCCTCTTTATCGGCCAGGAAGATGAGTACGTCTCCCTCCTGGGCATCCATTCTTTTATACAATTCTGCGGACTCTTCTTCACTGAAGAACTTGACGATGGGAGACTGAGGTCCCTCTTCGGTCATTTTAATCCAGGCAACACCTTTCGCTTTGTATTTCGCGGCGAATGGAGTCATATCATCGAGATCTTTACGGCTCAACTGCTCCACTCCCCCTTTGAGGTTTATGGAGCGGACGGCACCGCCATTTTTTACGGCATTTTTGAATACGGAAAACCCTGTATTCACGAAAACATCACTGAGATCTTTTATCTTGAGTTCAAATCTCATATCGGGAGCATCACAACCATAATCGAGCATTGACTGGTCGAAAGTGATTCTATTGAGAGGTAGTTCCAACTCTTTCTTAAAGAGATCCCTCATCAGCTGAGCCATGAGTCCTTCAGTCATTGTCATGACATCTTCCTGATCGACAAAGGACATCTCCAGATCCACCTGTGTAAACTCAGGCTGCCTGTCGGCCCTCAGGTCTTCGTCTCTAAAACATCTGGCAATCTGGAAATACCGGTCGTACCCGGAAACCATAAGCGCCTGCTTGAACAGCTGGGGGCTCTGGGGCAAAGCAAAAAAGCTGCCTTTCTGAGTACGGCTGGGAACCAGATAGTCACGAGCACCTTCCGGTGTGGCTCTGGTCAGTATGGGAGTTTCTATTTCGACAAATTGATTATCGTTGAAATAATTTCTGATTTTATTGGTCAGTTCCGATCTGAATATCATATTTTTCTGCAGTCTTCTACTTCGAAGATCGAGATATCTGTGTTTCAGAAGTACTTCCTGATTCGTATCTCCCCCGTGATTGATATCGAAAGGAGGCGTTTTGGATTTATTGAGCAGTTCGAAGTCACTGACATAAACTTCGATATCACCTGTCGAAAGTCTGTCGTTGGCCATGCCCTCAGGTCTTTCGGAGACTTTGCCCTCAATGGTGATGACATCCTGGCTTCTCAAAGTCTGGGCAATCTTATGATGATCTCCCGCAATATCGGGATGAAATACGACCTGAGTAGTTCCCCATCTGTCGTTGAGGTCGATAAAGGCCACTCCGCCGTGGTCTCTGTAGTTTTCCACCCATCCGCTCAAGCGGATCGTTTCTTCCTTATTATTATTGGTCAGCTCTCCGCAGTTATGTGTTCTTTTCAATCTCATTTCTCTGACCCCTTTTCGATTATCTTCGGGTCCCGGCTCTGCGAGTCCCCCGAAATATCTAGTTTAATTTTGTTTACTATTATTTCTCTCGCCATCTGGGGATTAACTTTCCCTCCAGTGGCTTTCATCAGCTGACCCATGAGGAATCCGACCTGTTTGTCATCTCCCGCCCTGACTGCGTCAACGACGGCAGGGTGAGCAGCGAGCACTTCTTCGACAATCTTCTCTACAGCTCCTGAATCGGAAACCTGTTCGAGGCCTTTATCTTTGACTATAACAGAGGGATCTTTATCCTCTTTGAAAATAGCCTGAAGTACTTCTTTACCAATATTATTACTGATTTTCTTATCATTAATCAGTTCAAATAACTCTTTTATTCGCTTGGGAATAAAGGGACTGTTTTCCAGTAAAACGTCCTCTTTATTGAGAATCTTCTGAATGTCTCCCGACAGCCATGAAGCCGCCTGGTTCGCATCGGAACCAATAGATAAGAGCGAATCGAACCAATCGGCCGTTTTCCTCTCTCCTGTAATAAAGGCCGCCTGATCAAAAGACAGCTTCAGATCATCCATATAGCGTTTTTTTCTGTCATTGGGTAGTTCGACCATGGAATCTTCAACCTCTTTCATCAGTACATCGGTCACTCGATAAGGAGGAAGGTCCGGCTCGGGAAAATACCGATAGTCATGAGAATCCTCTTTGGTCCGCATGCTTTTTGATGTAGATGTCTTCTCATCCCACAAACGTGTTTCCTGAATGATCTCTCCCCCTTTGTCGATCACTTTACCATGACGCTTGATCTCATAAGTGAGAGCTTTATTAACAAATCGCGAGGAGTTGAGGTTTTTCACTTCCGTTTTGGTTCCCAGACCCTTACCGGGCAGGTTGATAGAAGTATTGGCATCACAACGAAGCGAACCCTCTTCCATATTTCCATCTGTCACGTCCAGATAGCGAACCATCTGTCTGAATTGCTGAACAAATAACTCGGCATCTCTTCCGGCGACGAGATCCGGTTCGGTTACAATCTCCAGGAGAGGAGTTCCCGCCCGGTTGTAATCCAAACGGGATTGGTAACCGTCATGAATCATCTTTCCCGCATCTTCTTCGAGGTGAACATCATGTATTCTTATTTTTTTAATAGAACCGTCATCGAGCTCCAGGTTGAAAAATCCGTCGACTCCGAAAGGAGATTCAAACTGAGTAATCTGATAGTTTTTCGGCATATCGGGATAAAAATAGTTCTTTCTGTCAAATATGACTTTTTCATTGATGTAGCAATCGAGAGCCTTACAAACTTTAAGCGCTTTAAAAACAGCCTCTTCGTTGAGCGAAGGGAGAGCTCCGGGATATCCCAGACACACAGGACAGACATTACTGTTGGGTTCGTCGCCGAAATGGTTGGGACAGCTGCAGAAAACTTTTGTTTTCGAAATGAGCTGGATATGGATTTCCAGACCTACAAAGGATTGATATTTCATATCTTCCACTCCTCTGAAAAACCTTCCGGCTTTTGTGCCGGGAATATCTCTTCCAGTTTTTCCGATATTCTGAACAATCGTTCCTCTTCAAAAGCAGGAGCGGTAAACTGAACCCCCACGGGAAGTCCCTTTTCTATTGTCGATGGTACCGCCAGTGCGGGAAGCCCCGCGAGGTTAGCCGAGCAGGTGTAGAGATCTGCCGCTTTCTGCTGTAGTTGAGTGAGGTCAGACGAACCGTGTCGAAAAGCCGCCGTAGGAAATACGGGAAGCATGAGTGCATCGGCCTCTTCGAAGATTCTGTTAAAGTCATTTAAAATAGCCGTTCTGATTTTCTGAGCCCGATGATAATATTGATCCTGAAAACCCGACCTGAGAACATAGGTCCCTAAAAGGATTCTCAATTTTACCTCATCGCCAAAACCGGAATTTCGGGACATCTGCATCAGGTCCGAAGGGGTTTCTGCCCCTTTTTGCGCCAAACCGTAGCGAATACCGTTAAATCGGGCCAGATTGGCACTGGCTTCTGCCGTAGCGATAACATAATAGGCGGGAACAACATATTTCAATGTGGGCAGTTCCACTTCGATCAATTTGTACCCGAGGTCTTTTAACCGCTGTTGAGAGACTCTATAAGAATTGAGTACATCTTCGCTGAGATCATTCTCCCCGACTTTTAAGACGGCAATAATCTCGGTATCATCTTTACCGGAAGGTTTGTAATCGACTGTTGTATTATCCATATTGTCGATGCCTTTCATGGTATTGAAAACATCTCTTGTAATCGCTGTCGATTCGGCGCAGATTCCGATAGTTTCAAGCGAAGAGGCATAGGCGGTTAATCCATAGCGTGAGACTGTTCCGTAGGTTGGTTTCAGACCGTACACACCGCAAAATGAAGCGGGCTGACGGACAGACCCGCCTGTATCAGAACCGAGAGCAAAAGGCACCTGACCAGCTGCAACAGATGCGGCACTACCCCCGCTGGATCCCCCGGCGACACGACTCTTATCCCAGGGATTATTGGTTTCGCCTAAGGCCGAGTTGTCCGTTGAGGAGCCCATTCCGAACTCATCCATATTCATTTTCCCTACAACGACAGCACCGGCTCCCTGTAGTTTCTGTACAGCCGTTGACGTATAAGGGCAGTTGAAATTTTCTAAAATTTTTGACCCGCAGGTCATATCAAAACCTTTAACGGCAATATTGTCTTTCACACCGAAAGGCATCCCTTTCAGCAAACCGTCGGAGGAGGAATCACCTTTGGTTTTATCAGCATCGAACTGTAAAAAACTACCGATACTCTTTTCCCATTTATTGACATATTCGTTATAACTCTTCCATAAAGAGTCATCAGACAGCAGGTTTTGCCATCGATCCGATTTTATACTCATAATTTTTTACAACCTTACATTAAATAACATTTGGAATAACTATAAAGCGGTCCTCTCTCTCGGGAACGCGGTCCAGAAGATCGTTGGACAAATTAGAGGACCCGGGGCTGTCGCTCCGGGTACGGTTCTCCTGTTGAAGCGTTTGCGTTGTCGGTTCGAGACCTTCAACATCGGCTTCCATCATAAGAGAAAAATTCTCAAGCATAGCTGTAACCTCGACGGCCAGCTTGTCTGCTTCCTGCTCATCCAGTTTCAGTTTTGCAAGTGCTGCTGTTTTGAGTAGTTCACTCTTTTCCATTTTAACTCCAGTAAGACGCTTGAAATTCAGGCAACAAACGTTTTAAATCTAAAAAAAAGCCGCTTTTTGAAAAGCGGCTTTATATATTTATGAGGTTTAATCCTCAACCGTTTCCATCAGATAATCGTGAATGCAATTTGCCGCATTACGGGCATAATTCATGGCGTGCACCACAAGAGAAGCACCCACATTGGCATCACCGGCAGCAAATATGCCTTTTACATTAGTCATATAATTATTATCAACAGCGATATTACCGCGATTATTAAGATTAATTTCCGAATTACTGATTATGGCATTGTGTTCCACATGTTCAAATCCCATTGCCAGGAGAACAAGGTCAACTTCCAGATCAAACTCAGAGCCCTCGACTTTCTTCAATTCAGGTCTTCCACCATTCTTGGATGGAACCCATTCAACTTTCTGGAATTTACCTTTTGTTACACCTTTTTTCCCGACAAATTCATTTGTCGTAACACACCAATCCCTGTAACAACCTTCTTTGTGAGACGAAGAGGTTCGAAGAATGGACGGCCAGTCCGGCCACTGAGGGTTACGGCTTTCCTTCCAATCGAGAGGTTTTGGCATAATTTCAAACTGATGCACCGATAGGGCTCCCTGTCTATTGGCAGTACCGACACAGTCAGATCCCGTATCTCCACCACCGATGACAAGCACTTTCTTGCCCATGGCGTTAATAACCGGTTCCGTGTAGGACTCTTCCGATACATTCTTATTGGATTGAGAAAGATAATCAAGAGCAAAATGGACCCCTTTTAGCTTTCTTCCTTTAACTGGTAAATCTCTTGCCTTTCCTGCACCTACTGTGATCAGAATCGCATCGAATTTGTTCTGAAGATACCTAATAGAGATATCGTCTCCAATTTTAACTCCCGTTTCAAATTCCACCCCTTCGGCTTTCATCTGTTTCATACGGCGGTCGATTATGGATTTATCCAGTTTAAAATCAGGAATTCCATATCGGAGAAGTCCGCCTATCTTATTGGATTTTTCAAATAATGTAACTCTATGCCCCATACGCCTGAGCTGCTGTGACGCTGCCATTCCCGCAGGTCCCGAGCCGATTACAGCTACGCGCTTACCTGTTTCCATTTTGGGTTTTCTAACCTTCACCCAACCTTCGCGAAAGGCTTTCTCGGCGATTTCCCATTCTATGTTGCGAATGGCCACAGGAGCATCATTGATACTCAATGTACAGGATGTTTCACAAATGGCCGGGCAGATTCTACCGGTAAACTCGGGAAAGTTATTAGTCAGTTCCATTCTCTCCCAGGCTTCTTTCCACTGGTTGCGATACACCGCATCATTCCATTCGGGAATAAGATTTCCCAGTGGACATCCGAGATTGTGACAGAAAGGAGTTCCACACTCCATACATCGGCCGCCCTGGTCAACCAGACTCTCAGGTGTCATACTTACAGCCACTTCTCTATAATCCTGCAGTCTTTCAGAGACATCTCTGTATTCCTGTTCTTTTCTGTTGAATTCTAGAAATCCGAGTGTTTTTCCCATTATAAGTAAACCTCCTCGGTTACTGTTTCTAAATCAGACTCGATCATCTCTCTATCTTTGAGTTTCTCCAGTGCTATTTTATAATCCTGAGGCATCACTTTTACAAAAAGCGGAAGTGATTCCTCCCAATTTTCTAATAACCTAAAACCCTGTTTGCTATTGGTGTATTCCGTATGACGGGAAATCATATCGAAAAGGGTTTTTTTATCTTCCTCTTCTATAACAGGCTCAATCTCAACCATTTCCAGGTTACATTTTGTATCGAAAAGTTGATTCTCATCGTAAATATAGGCCACTCCACCGCTCATTCCCGCGGCGAAGTTCACACCGGTCTTCCCTATGATGACGACTTTTCCTCCGGTCATGTATTCACAAGCGTGATCTCCCACACCCTCTACTACCGCTTCGGCACCACTGTTTCGAACCGCGAAGCGCTCACCGGCAATACCATTGATATACACCTCTCCGCCGGTTGCTCCAAAGAGGTTTACGTTACCTGTAATAATGTTTCGGAAACCGCTGAAGGTCGATTTTTCAGGAGGATAGAGGATTATGCGTCCACCGGACAAGCCCTTACCGAGATAATCGTTGGAATCCCCTTCCAGTTCAAAAGTGATGCCCTTAGTCAGGAATGCCCCGAAACTCTGGCCGGCACTACCGTCAAACTTAACCGAGATGGTGTCGCTTGGCAGCCCTTTTGCTCCGTATTTTGCCGTAACTTTTGAGCTGAGCATAGCTCCGACCGTTCTGTTACTGTTTTTAATCGGCATAGCAATATTGACAAGCTGTTTGTTATCGATAGCCGCTTTGGCTCTTTTGATAAGCTCGGGATCAATGGATAGCGAAAAATCGTGATTCTGTGACGATGTGCAGTAAAGAGTTTCCCCTTCGGGCACTTGGGGAACATGTAATATTTTGGAAAAATCAAGACCTTTTGATTTGTAGTGCATGATCGCTTCGTTCATATCGAGTCTGTCGACCCTTCCGACCATCTCATCAAATGTTCTGAATCCCAGTTCAGCCATCAACTCGCGAACTTCCCTTGCGATAAAGGTCATAAAATTTTCGAGGTGTTCCGCTTTACCGGGAAACCTCTCGCGCAGCTCGCCTTTTTGTGTGGCAATCCCAACGGGGCAGGCATTGGTGTGACATTTTCTCATCATGACGCAGCCTATGGCCACAAGAGAAGCAGAACCGAATCCGAATTCCTCGGCACCGAGCATGGCGGCGATAACAATATCTCGACCGGTTTTCATCTGACCGTCACACTGTATTCTGATGCGGGATCTCAATTTGTTCATAACCAGGACCTGCTGAGTCTCCGCCAGACCGATTTCCCAATAGGAACCGGCGTATTTTATGGATGATAGAGGAGAAGCTCCCGTACCACCATCACCACCACTGATAAGAACCATATCGGCCTTACCTTTGGCAACTCCCGCTGCAACAGTTCCCACACCGGCTTCAGAAACCAGCTTAACAGAAACTCTCGCCGAGGGATTGGCGTTTTTCAGGTCAAAAATCAACTGAGACAAATCCTCAATAGAATAAATATCGTGATGAGGAGGAGGAGAGATGAGCATAACGCCCTGAGTGGAGTGACGCACCTTGGCAATAGTCTCGTTGACTTTATGCCCCGGTAGTTGTCCCCCTTCACCGGGTTTTGCTCCCTGTGCCATTTTTATCTGAAGTTCGTCGGCATGATAGAGGTAATTGCTGTCGACACCGAATCGTCCCGAGGCGATCTGTTTCACACGACTTCTTCTGTTGTCCCCATTGGGGAGAAGTTTATATCTCTCTTCAGATTCACCACCCTCACCTGAGTTACTCATACCGCCTACGCGGTTCATAGCGATAGCCATTGTTTCATGAGCTTCTTTACTGAGAGACCCGAAGGACATCGCTGAAGAGACAAATCTCCTGATGATGGAACCTTCTGTTTCCACGTCCTCAATTGGTACTGAACTACCGGCTTTAAAGCTGAAAAGGCTTCTCAGCGTATTGATAGCACGGCTCTTATCATTAATTTCATCAGAATACTCTTTAAAAACCGAGTAATCATTATTTCTCACGGCTTTCTGCATAGTCACAACAGCTTTGGCCGAGAACAAATGACGATCGGACTTCATTCGGGCGCTGTATTTACCGCCCGGCTCAAATCGTCTGGAATAAGTATTTTCACTATCGAATGCCGCCTGGTGTCTTCGAATAACGTCGGACTCGATCTGTTTCAGACCGATTCCGCTCACATTGGAGGTGACACCGTTGAAATATTTTTCTATAAAAGAATCATTGAGACCAATGGCCTCATACATTTTTGAACCACGGTAACTTCTGATTGTAGACACTCCCATTTTTGACATAACCTTCAACAATCCCTTTTTCACTGCGAGAATGTAGTGTTCAATGGCATGGGAAATGGTTATATCACTTTGAATATAACCACGGCTTTGAAGGTCTGCCAGTGCCTCAAATACAAGATAGGGATTGATCGCACTGGCACCGAAGCTGATAAGCGTCGCAAAGTGGTGAACCTCTCTCGCTTCTCCTGTCTCTACGACAAGGCCTGCAAGATGTCTCTTCCCTTTTGATATGAGATACTGGTCTACTGCGGCAACCGCAAGCAGAGCGGGTATTGCGGTGAATTCTTTTTCAATTCCCCTGTCGGAGAGAATGATAATGGAACATCCATCGTTAATCTTCTCCTCTACATCCCGGCAGAGCTTATCTATGGCATTTTCTAGAATATTCTTTGATTCGGTGATCTGAAAAAGCATGGAAACCGATGCGACAGAAAAATTCTTCAGGTCATTAGTTTTCAAATATTTAATATCGTCATTGGCCAGAATCGGATGACCCAACTTCAACTGACGACAGTGCTCTGGTGTTTCCGAGAGAAGGTTTCTCTCACGACCGATAAAGGTCATTAGTGACATTACCAATTGTTCTCGATAGGGATCGATCGGAGGATTGGTCACCTGAGCAAAAAGCTGTTTGAAATAATCGTAGAGCAGCTGGGGTTTTTCTGAAAGAACAGCCAGAGCAGCATCATTACCCATAGAGCCAATAGGTTCCTGACCATTATTTGCCATAGGAGTGATTATCTGTTTAATGTCTTCAAAGGAATATCCGAAGGCTTTCAGTCTCTCTCGCAAAGTTTCCGAATCGTATTTTACCACTCCCGGAGTTTCCAGAAGTCCTTTCAGTTCTATTTTATTTTCAACAAGCCATCTTCTGTAGGGCTGCTGACGAGTAATGTAGTTCTTAATTTCATTATCGCGGAGGATTCTATTCTTCTCAGTATCTACAAGAAACATTTTCCCCGGAGCCAATCTTCCCTTTTCGAGAACATCTTCCGGAGGCACGTCAATAACACCCGTTTCAGATGCCAGAACAACTTTACCGCTTTTGGTAATGGTATATCGCCCCGGCCTCAGACCATTTCTGTCGAGAGTAGCTCCGATCCTAACACCGTCTGTAAAGACGAGAGCCGCCGGTCCGTCCCACGGTTCCATAAGAGCGGAGTGATATTCATAAAAAGCTCTTTTGTCTTCAGAGATATGATATTTAGTACCAAAAGCTTCGGGCACCATCATCATCATAGTGTGCTCCATAGAGCGACCACCGCGGTTGATCAATTCGAAAACATTATCAAAGACGGCTGAATCACTCCCCATACTGCTGGCTACGGGCAGGAGTTTTTTTATTTCATCACCAAAGACTTCAGAACTCAATGTGTATTCACGAGCCTGCATATTTCCGGCATTTCTTCTCAGAGTATTGATCTCACCATTGTGGGCGATATAGCGGAAAGGCTGAGCAAGAGGCCACGATGGGAATGTATTGGTAGAATAACGCTGATGAACCAGAGAGATAGCACTCTCAAAGTCCTTTTCAGCCAGATCGGGATAAAAGGTCACAAACTGTGCCGAAACAAACATCCCTTTATAGATCATAGTTTTAGATGAAAAAGAGGGGATATAATACTGATTCTGATCAAATCCACTTTCCCGGGCACTCTTTTCAAGTGACTTTCGTAAAATATAGAGTTTCTGTTCCAGATCACTCTTTTTAATATCCTTAAATGTGACAAATAACTGTTTAAAGGAAGGCATAACCGATCTAGCCTGTTCTCCCAGACAATCGGCGTTGATAGGAACATCTCTCCATCCGAGAAGTGTCGCCCCCTCATCCTGGATAACTTTCTCAGTCAGAGCACAAGCTTCTTTTGCTTTCTCTGCTGAGATGGGGAGAAAAATCATCCCCGCACCATACTCACCCTCTGAAGGAAGAGAAAAATCGACGACTCTAGAAAGAAATTTATGAGGAATCTGGAGAAGCATCCCCGCCCCATCACCGGTTTTCATATCTCCACCGACGGCACCTCTGTGTTCAAGATTACAAAGAATCTCCACACCCTCTTCTACTATTCGATGTGATCGTTTTCCACTGATATTGGCGACAAAACCAACACCACAAGCATCATGCTCATGTGAAGGATCATATAAACCTTTTTTTTCTAACATTGACTATCCCCTGGAAAACATTATTGTATATAAATTACTCTTTATTCGTTTAGATGAAAACCACTTATGATTGGAAGCTATAGTTTAAAACAGCTTAGACTACAACTCTTCCGAACTGACAACACTGGAGAAATTCCCCGAATGCAATCTTCGGTAAAACGCAAACATTGGAGTAAACTCCCTATTCCTTATCTTTCAGGAAACGAAAAAGTATTGCAAGCAAAAAAAGCGATTTTTTACATTATTATAAGAGTTTTTTGAATACTTATACCGAATACTGACCTATTTTTGTTTATTTATACAAACATTTTAACTAAAAAACATTCAATTAAACAAAATATTAAAGGATAAACCATCATGTTCTTATTGATAAGAATAATTTTCGCGTTATTTATATATAGAGTTATTCAATGAAAGTCATAAAATACGATTTCTGCATCAAGTGAGTAGAGGAAAGACATTATTCACTCTGTATATTATGTTATAGAGAAAATTTAGTAAAATTAAATCTTATTAGAAGTCTATTCTGGAAATGAACAAACCCTACTGGCTAGCAGCAGGATTTGTTAAAATGTGATTATTTAATTGAAGCTTTGACGAAATCTCTGAAAAGAGGTCCCGCTTTGACCGGTTTGGAAGTAAATTCAGGATGAAACTGAACACTGACACCCCATGGATGATCTGACCACTCAACAGCTTCTACAAGAGATCCGTCGGGAGTGTATCCGGAAATAACCAATCCCTTAGCCATAAGCTGTTCCTTATAATCATTATTGACTTCGTATCGGTGACGGTGTCTTTCCCAGGCTTCAGGTTCGCCGTAGGCCATCTCTATTTTAGTTCCTTTTTCCAACTTGGACTTACTCAGTCCCAGCCGCATGGTTCCGCCGAATGCTGTTACGTCTACCTGTTCTTCCAGTAGAGTGACCACATTAGTTTTACCATCGGGCTTAAATTCGGAACTGTCCGCTTTTTCAATACCCAGTACATTTCGGCCGTATTCAATAACCATTATCTGGAGACCGAGACAGATTCCCAGATAGGGGATTTTTTTTTCTCGGGCATATCGGGCGGCATAAACCATCCCGAGAATACCCCGCTGACCAAATCCACCGGGAACAAGAATACCATCGACACCCTTAAAGACTTCTTCAGGAGAAACACCGTTTTCCAATCTCTCAGAATCAATTTTAATGATGTTTACTTTTACACCATTAGCTATGGCTCCATGAATAATCGCCTCATCTATGGATTTATAGGCATCAGCCAGCTCAATATACTTACCGACCATAGCGATGTTTACAGTTTTCTTAGCACCTTTATAAGATTCTGCAACCTTCAACCAGGCACCCAGTTTTGCTTTGCCTACTTTAAGACCAAGTTTTTTCACAACTATTTCACACAATCCCTGTTCATTGTAAATAACGGGAATCTCATAAATTGTCGTATTGACATCATGAGCGGAGAGTACTGAATCGTAATCGATATTAGTAAACTGTGAAATTTTCTTTTTAAGGTCATTATCGAGTTCATTCTTACAGCGACAAAGCAGAACATCGGGCTGTATACCGATCTCTCTCATCTCTTTTACAGAGTGCTGTGTCGGTTTGGTTTTAACCTCTCCTCCCGTCACCTCGGGAACAAGAGTCAAGTGAACAGAAAGAGTATCACCCTTTCCCTTTTCGTGAATCATCTGTCTGACAGCTTCCAGGTAAGGAATGGACTCAATATCACCGACAGTACCGCCGACTTCAACGATAGTGACATCGATATCCTCTTTTTCTCCCAAACGATAAATTCGGCTTTTTATCTCATCAGTAATGTGAGGGACAACCTGAACACATTTCCCGAGATATTTACCTTCACGCTCTTTCTTTATTACCTGCTGATAGATCTGACCAGTTGTTATTGAATGGTCTTTACTGAGTCCAGAAGATGTAAATCTGCCGTAATTCCCAAGATCGAGGTCCGTTTCGGCACCATCATCAGTAACGTAGACCTCACCGTGCTGGTAAGGGCTCATCGTGCCTGCATCCACATTCAGATATGGATCCACTTTAATCATACAAATTCGCATACCGCGACTCTCGAGGAGACTCCCAAGAGAAGCAGCTGCTATACCTTTACCGAGGCTGGAACAGACTCCGCCCGTAACAAATATATACTTCTTCATGGGATTTAATTATTCATGAAATAATAGCGTACTGTCAATTGAGAGAATTGGGAATTTGAAATCAAAAGCAGATTGAACTGGATTTAATGAAGAAATATTATTCTCGAGAGTAAAGGAACTCATTTTTGATCCTCTCTTCACAGACATATTGCAGAAACAGGATAATATCTCTGATAAAATCAGATCGCGTATTTTATATAGGGCAGATCTTTTATCTTATCATAAAGTCGGGACATCTGATTCTGATCGACTACAGTTACAGCGATACTATAACTGACATACTTCCCCTCTTTACTCAATTTATACGACCAGTTTTCACCCTGTATATTCTCCGACATAAGTATCGCTTCTATATTCTTCTTATTTTCCTTATCAGTAAGGACATTCTCGACGATGAGCTTTATAGTAAAACTCTGTGGAAATTCGAGTGTTTCTTTTTCCATATTCATTCTCCAGCTGTTTTGAGCTATATACTATAACAGATGATGATTTTTTTTGTAACTGTAGACCATAAAAAGACTTTTCTTTAATAGAATCATTTTGTATGATTCCCTGACGAACCTAAGGAGGGTTTCCTTTGAAAAAAATTACTATGGTGCTTCTGAGCTCACTCATATTTCTGTCGTGTACAATGAAACAGGAGATTTTCCTGGCGGCAGACGGCTCGGGAACTTCCAGTATGGAGATAAATCTGAAGAGCTTTGTTCTTCCCACAATAGAGGATCTCGCAGAAGTGTCACCCGACGTCGATCCAGATGAACTACTCAGTCCTGAGAAAATTACAGAATCAATGCTGGAGAATCCGGAAATATCCAATGTCAAAGCATCCAGACCACTGAAGAACAGATTGTTAATTGATTTTGACTTTGGAAATATTGAAGATCTTTTTGCTCAAACTGAAGATGATGTACAGGAATCCGGTCTTATAAAGATAGAAAATTTTGGAAATCAGAAAAAGCTCACACTGACAATAAATAAAGATACCTACAGCGGATTCAGTAACATCATCCCCAATATCGATGATCCTACAATGGCGGCTCTCGCCCCGGATCCGGATATGGAAATTACAGAAAGTGAATATCTCGATATGATTGAGTTTTTCTTCGGTGATGATGGTCCCGGTGGAATCCTGGATTCGATGCTAACTCTTGTACTCAATGTAGACGGTACCATAGTTAATCTGCAGGGTGGTAGAAAGCTTTCTGAAAATGCCGTGGAATTTAATGTTCCGCTCATAAGAATACTTCTACTGGATACAAACCTAGTATATTCAATCACATACAAATAAAAACAGGGGAAAGAACATGGAAAGAACTTTTATAATGTTAAAACCGGGAATACTTCAAAGACGTCTTGCCGGTGAGATCATAAGCAGAATTGAAAAAAAAGGCCTACAGATTACCGCTTTGAAAATGACCACACTCGACAGAGACATAGTGAGAAAACACTATGCGGAGCATTTGGAACAGGAATGGTTCCCACTTGTAGAAGATTTTATTATCTCCGGGCCGGTTCTTCCCATGGTCGTTGAAGGTCCTAAAGCCATAATGCTCATGAGAAAACTCTGCGGCGGAACCTTTGTGGAAAAAGCTGAACCGGGAACAATCCGTGGAGATTACGCTCTGGGAAGCATTAACCCCAACAATGTTATACACGCATCGGATTCTCCGGAAAGTGCAGAGCGTGAAATTAAAATCTTTTTTGATGAAAATGAAATAAATACCTGGGAAGATCCTCATAAAGGCTGGGCTTAATGAACAAAACCGTCGGCGTTCTGGGCGCCGGAGCTTTTGGAACAGCCATAGCTAAAATTATTGCAGATAAAGGTATTGATGTAACTCTCTGGAGTTTCGAGCAGGAAGTAGCTGACGGGATAAATGAGAATCACATCAACAAATATCTTCCCGGTGTGGAATTACCTGCCAATATAAAAGCAGTGACAGATATTAAAGAAGCGGCTACAGGAAAGGATTATATTATCCTATCCAGTCCTTCTCTTTTTATCCTCAATACAGTTAAAGACATTATTTCCATCCCCAATATTATGGAAGGACAGACTAAAATAGCTGTCATCGCAAAAGGATTTCTCGAAGGAGCCAGCGGTCCCCAGCTCCTACTGGACACCATAGAAAACTATCTACCCGGTTTTTATAAGGGAAATGTTGTTTATATATCCGGACCGTCACATGCGGAGGAAGTTGCCAGAGGAAAAATAACAGGTCTAATCAGCGCCTGCGCCAACCCGAGAATGTCAATTTTGTTCAGGGAACTTCTCGCCAGTGAAACGGTTCATCTATTCTCATCACTCGATGTCGTGGGAGTTCAGGTCAGCGCAGCTGTAAAAAATGTTATAGCCATAGCTTTCGGACTGCTCGATGGACTGAAAGAGATCTCAGACCGCGTGGGAGACAATACAGAATCCTATCTCTTTGCTGTGGGACTCAATGAAATTCAAAGACTTGGTATGGCTCTCGGTGCGACTCATCCCGAAACATTCACTTCTCTCGCGGCTGTGGGAGATCTGCATGTAACCTGTCGTTCTCATTATGGTAGAAACCGGCGCTTTGGAAATGACATTATACAGGAAAAAATACTGGATCAGTTCAGCAGCATTGACGATCTGATTAAGAATATTGGAAAAATAGGTTACCTGCCAGAAGGTGTTGTCGCGGCGAAGTTCGCAGTTCAGCTTGCAGAGCAGTACAAATTGAAACTGCCTATGATTCAGGCCGTATACAAAATGTGCAACAAAGAACTGTCTCCTCTGGAAGTGATTAAATCGCTCGATCCGGGCTTTTCCCTGGCAGAGTAATCAATGAGATTCTAACTGAGATCTACTTTCAACTTTTCAGTTAGAGTTTCTACAATATCATTATGAAGAGCCAAAGCGCCGCTTCCCGCTTCATTGAGCTCATAGATTCCCCGGCTGACCCGGTCAAACCATCCATAAACATTACCCCCGAGGATTTGCTGTGTTTTTGCGCCTCCTCCCATAATTCTTATAATTTTTGGAGAGAGAGGTCCTTCACGGTCCAATAGAAAGGCGGTTACGAGAGCCTGTTGTTTGTAAGCACTCACTCTTCTATCGGCCACTGCGCTTCCAGCTTTGTTAAACTCACTGTATCGCCCGTCGATCTCTCTTATGATGGAGGCTCTCCTTCGATGGGCTTTCCGCGGTTTGTATTCTTCGGGATGGGAGACCACTTCGACTCTGGTCTTTGTCTTCATAAAACGAACGAGAATAAGACCGACTTCAAGGCGGTTAAGGAGTTTTTTCACATCTTTATACTTGGGTATACTCTTCTTTCCCGGAAGTATGGGAACAGCGACATAAACAGAATCAGTCAGGTTTTTCCTGTTGACCGCCTGATAGACCAGATCGAGAGAAAAACGAGTTTTCAGCTCTACTATAAGCAGATCGTCATCTTTTCGGGCCACTATATCACAGTTTTTCACTTCACAGGAAACACTGTATCCCTGATGTTCCAACCATGTTCTTACGGGTTGATCGAGTTCTGTTTCTTTCATAAGGGGGATATTATCATGAACTTTACTTTATATGTGGACTTAAATTAACAGTGCGTTCTATTATTTCAAAGAATCTGATTATTCTCACACACACAGATAATGCCGAAGAGAAACAAGTGTTCAAGAGTGTGTTTCCAGATTCGTGAAAATACTGTTAACATATTCTCTGTAATCCTCAGATAGAGTCGTAATACCTGACAATTTGGATTTGATGGGAACGCCATAGAATCCGACAACCAGTAAATCGATCAATCTTTTTTTGTCATCGTTGCTCAAATTGTAGCAATTTAGTGCTTCATTAAACATTTCAAGCAGTGTCTTCGGTTTAATTTCCGGATCGACAACCTTTTCAATATATAAGAAGTATTCATAATCAGTGATATTCAAAGGGGTAAATTGTTCCTGTTTGACTACATATTGAACGATTGACATCATTATATTTAAACCGGATTTATGATTTCCGATGGAGCAAAAAATATATTCTATAGCCTCTAAACCACTCAATTTATTTAAAAAAATAGAGTGCTGAATTTTAAAATTCCACTGATAGATAAAATAATAGAGAACTTCTTCCTTAGATTTGAAATAGTTGAAAAATGTTACTTTTGATATTTCAAGAGATTTGCATAATTCCTCAATTTTTATAGCATTTAAATTATTGGTTTCCAAAGATTTTACAAGAGCCTTCATAATCCCGATTTTTTGCTTTGCTTTTTTCTTTTCCCTCAACCCGGATTCCAAAATCATTTTTTTATCACGACCTTATATTTGACTAAAAAGATTAAGAATATTATCAATAGAAGACTATAGGAAATTGTTGAGGATATAGATTTGATTATTGTGCTGAGACTTGAAAATTGAATGATCATTTTATTCTGATAACCGCTGAGTATAAAAAATACAAAAATATTTTCCAGGTAATCAAACACACATCCGAAAATCGGAAATATATAAAACCAGCCCCAGAAACCAACCCGATTATTCATAAAAGCTAAAGAGAACAAGCTGAATAAACCTATAGCCAGCGGATAAATGAAATCGAGTGGAATTTGAAAATATTTATAATAATTTTTTATTTCCTCACTCATCATACCCATGAGGGTTACAGTGTAATCGTGGCTATAACCCATGGGGCTGAGATCAAAAATCTTCATGCCTCCGACAGATCTTTCAATATGCGGAATTGTGCCCATAATCATAATAAGATACACCGCAGTACTAATTGAAAAAGTCAAAATTATAATTTTCAAGTTCGAATTCTTTCTTAACCACTGGAACATATAACGCCCTCCATTTATTTACCGCTGTAAATAAATTAACCACAGTTAAGTTATTTGTCAATAGAATCAATAATATATCGAATCTCTTACTAAAAATATAATAGGGACGGCAGGAGTATTATATAAAGAGAGGATAGAAAAATTTTAGTGATGAGAACAACATCATTTCCGATTGATATTTTCATCTCTTTTAATCTTATTGCTTGCCGTTTTTATAAAGGGAATTTTCTCTTCAATCATATGGATAACCTTAGATGCCATAGGCAGTTTTGAATTGACCTCTTTTTTCAAATCTTCCAGCCAATCCCCATTATTTTCATCTTTATCGACCTGATTGAGATACTCTTTATTGGGAAATATTTTTCCTATAATCTTGTGATCTTCCGCATAAACGAGCACTTCATCCACATAGGGCGAAGCGGCAATAAGAGATTCAATGACCTCTGGATAGATATTCTCCCCGGAAGGTCCTACAATGACATTTTTACTGCGTCCTTTGAGAAAGAGATAGCCCTCTTCATCGAGATATCCGCGGTCACCTGTGCGAAGCCACCCTTCAGAAGTGAGGATTTCGGCTGTCGATTCGGGATCTTTCAGATATCCTTTCATTATACTGGGACCTTTCACCAGAATCTCTCCAATCCCCGTTTCCGGTTCGGGATCCTCTACAATGATATGAACACCGGGAATGGCCCATCCGACTGAACCTTTTTTTGAAGCTTCTCTGGATTGAAAAGTGATCAAAGGCGCCGCTTCAGTCATCCCATAACCTAACACAAAGGGAATACGGGCTATTTGAAGGAATTCCTCGACTTCTTCAGAGAGTGATGCTCCACCGATAATGGCGCATTCCAGTCTTCCGCCAAAAGCTTCTTTGAATTTCTTTCCTATCAGCTTAAAAAGGATACTTTTTGTCCATTCTCTTCTGACCATAAAGCGGAATAAAGGTTTACCACCAATAAGAGGCACTACTTTTTTCGCATAAATCTTTTCAAAAATAAGAGGAACACTGCCCAGGATTGTCGGTCTGACTACTTTGAAAGAATTCATCAAAGCGCCGATAGTCGGTTTCCTCCCGAGAAAAAACAAGGCCGAGCCATTGTAGATAATGGAAAGAAAAGTCGATGTGGAACTAAAGGCATGAGCCAGGGGCAGAATATTGAGAGTGACCGACTTGTTGTGAACGCATTTGATTATATCCGTACCTTCAAAGATATTGGATACGAGATTCTTCTGGGTAAGCATGACCCCTTTGCTGTATCCCATTGTACCGGAAGTGAAAAGGATTTCCGCAATGTCATCTTCACTGACCATTTTTCTCTCAGCCGCTTTCTCCCCTCTGCTGCAGACAACTTTTAAATCGTCCATGCAGATAAGAGCCTTGTACTGATCGAAAGAATGACCATCAATTTTTTTTATAATCTGATCCGAAAGGATAAGAGAGCTGACCTCTGCGAATTCCATGAGATTCTGAATATCTGTTGAGGGAAAATCCTCCATGATGGGAACAGCCGTCGCACCGAGAGACATGACGGCTATGTAGGCCATACCCCAATTAGGAGTGGAAATTCCGACAATGGCAACTCTGTCACCCTGTTGAACTCCCAAGCTGAGAAGAAGTTCTTCGAATTCATGAACCCTCCTGCCCATTTCTCTATAGGAAATAGCTTCAGTTCCTACAGATCCCAGGGAGAGATCATCTGCATATCGTGTTAATACCTGATTAAAAAAATTGTCAATTGTATATTTTGTAAGTCCGAATTTCATCGCTCTATTGTATCATTTAATCAATATATTTCATATCCTTGTAATTCCCAGTTTCTAAAGTTACAATCAGTAGGTATGAACCGTTTACTCACAATACTCTTTCTTCTTTCTATCCCTTTATACTCAATGGAAATACGTCTGAACGGACAAATATACGAACATTATACAGAGGAAAGCTTGAGGGATCTCTCTTACAGTTTGCCCGATTCTCCCCATGATGGCATATACCTCTATGAACTACTTCCTCTCATGGAGGAGATCCACAGTTTCCGATTCGTATCGAGAGATTTCACAATGGATACAGACCCTGAAGAGTCAATTTATATAAGCGATGAAAGCGATGGCTTTTTCCTGCAGAGCGACTCTATAGGAAAAATACCCCTGCCGGATCTGGTGGAAATAGGGGGAGTTCCCACATCTGCCAAAAAAATATTACTCTGGTTTGACGAAGAAGACCCCTCTTTAATAAGAGAGATTGAGCTCTTTGCAAGGCTGCATCATCTGAAATTTGAATACCGAGTTGAAAAAAACCTCATAAGTCTGCTCGAGAACAATACATTCAACGAAACTATTATCCCCGATTTAATTATCTATTCTGACAAAAAGCTCAATGGTCTGAATCCCCTTCTCAGCACTTTGCCGGAAAACTTCCGGACAAGACCCGATCAGTTAAAAGCTGTCCCGGTGAAAATGAGCCGGCAGATCTATTTAGAGGGATCTTCAGGTGGTGATAATCATATTTTAACCTCCGACTTCGGTGATCTTAACAATTTTTACCCTCTCTTTTCCCGATTCGCTAATAACGAAAATTTTTCCATTGATCATTATGCGGTCAAAGAGAGTCTTTTCTATATAACGTCACTCTACAAAGAGGGTTTATTCAGATTATCCGGAGATGCTCATAGGGCTTTTATAGAGGGAAAAGCTGATAGGATTTACACCTCTTCAACCATTCTCGGAGAACTGGATTCCAGTGTTATTGTCAGTGAAAATAGATTGCTACCCAATATGGGAGGTGAAAATCCCCCACCCGTTCTCAGTTACAGACTCCTCTCTCTACCGGAAAGGCATAAAAATCCGACATTATCACTGTCTCTACTCCGCTTCCTCACTGCTTTCGGTGTACAGCAGAGAATAGATCCCCGGATGGGATATCTCCCGATTGATAGGAGAACCTATCCCCTACTCAAAGAAAGCAGTTCAAAAGAATTGTTGATGGAAGATCTGGAAAATGCCATAGATCTGGCACCTTCCGACTGGGCAGATAAGCTGAGCTTTGTTCTTCCCCGCATATACAGACTGGTTGTCAGTGGGCGATTGACTATCGATCAGGGCATAGAGGAGATGACAGGCTACATGGAGAATTAAGGGCTCTTATAGACTGAGTTTCTCCGGATAATCGGTAGCCGCCTGAATTTCATTGAATACATTGGTCAACATGGGATTGATTTTTTTAAAGATTTTATAGAGTCGGGAATAAATGGCCACATTCTCTTCATTGGGAATAAACTCCTGTTCTTCATAATGAACCATCTGTTCAACCGCTTCTTCATAACTGCTGTAGATGCCTGTGCCCACAGCCATATTTATGGCGGCGCCCAGTGCGGAAGTCTCATAAGTTTTTCCACGAACCATTGTTCTTCCAAAGATATCTGCAGACAGTTGACAGATTCGATCGCTTTGGCTTGCTCCTCCTGAGACCAGAACACGTTCAACTCTCTTCCCGCTTTTCTTCTCTATCTTTTCAAGCCCCTCTCTCAGTGCGTATCCAAGTCCTTCCAGAACAGCACGGTACATATGAGATTTTTTATGATCACCACTAAAACCGATCATCGATCCTTTTTCAAAGGGTTTTTTAAGACCCGGCCCCCAGTAGGGATGAACGATAAGTCCCAATGATCCTGCAGGAACTTCATCGAGCAATTCATTGAGATATTCTTCGGGGATCTGTCCCGATTTTCGCGCCTTTTCACTCTCTTCAAAACCGAATTCTTCTTTGAACCAGCGAATCATCCAATAGCCTCTAAAAATCATTAGCTCGGGATTAAATCTTCCGGGTATAGAGGCGGGATAGGCGGGCATAAAGCGAACTGGTTCATAGTACCGGGTTGATGTTGTCTGCACTGTAGCCGTCGTGCCGAAACTGAGAGAAGCTATAGACTCATCGAGGACCCCCATACCAAGGGTTTCACACCCCTTATCACTCCCGCAGGCGATGAGTGGGATACCCATTTTCAGTCCCGTTTCAGCCGAGGCCTGCTCTGTAATAGAACCGATTATTTCACCGGGTTGAACAATCTCCCAGAGCCGATCTCTGTTTATTCGAAAAAGATTGCTGTTCTGTCCATTTGTTCTCTCCCAGCGAAGCTTCTTATAGTTGATGGGAATGTGCCCGATTGTCGAAGCGACAGAGTCTTTCAGCTGAGAAGTCAGTTTGTAACCTAAGTATGTGGAAACACCGAGATACTTCCAGGTTTTCTCCCAAATCTCCGGTTCGAACTCCCTGATCCAGTTGCTTTTACATTCGCATTGTACCTTGGCGATGGTTTCAGTCATCCCGATAGCCGCATAGACTATTTTCATCAGAATTCCCGGTTTCCATTGTCGTGAGGCCTTTCTATTGTCGAGCCAGGTGATAAAAGGGCGTAGAGGTTTCCCCTGCTTATCGAGATTTATAAAAGTATTTCGCATTGCCGTAATCCCGATGGCGCTTATGGCGGAGAAAG
Organism: Spirochaetaceae bacterium; assembly: GCA_016744925.1. Taxonomy (GTDB): domain Bacteria; phylum Spirochaetota; class Spirochaetia; order DSM-2461; family DSM-2461; genus Spirochaeta_F. The sequence continues at coordinate 2,188 of JADGDJ010000038.1, read as the reverse complement.
CTTCTCCATTGAGAGATTTCAATCTGCTACAACCCTCAACCACACACATCCAGAACAATTCCCCATCCTGTTCCGCCCAACCGGGTTTAGTACTGTAATAAGGTTCGTATTCAATTTTTACTTTTTCTACAATAGATCCCGACTTATCGAATAGTATTGTTCTGAGACTCTGAGTCCCGCAGTCCACAGACAGCAGTATATTATCCATAATATTTTACACAATAAACTGCCCTTTTATTTGCCGTCAACAGCAAAATGTTTTATTGTAAATATGAGGGATACAAATTTGAAACCAAAAAAACTAAAAAGACTCTTGTTAGTGCTTATGTCACTGCTATTTGTTGACTTCATTGCCAATGCTTTCCTCTTTTTCATATTGAAAGGGACTATGACATTAACCGTCAGTATAATTCTGGGAATCATCATTTTTTCCAGCATTATTATTATAATATTTCTCCATCTTTTGTATCTGGGGATTTTAAAACTGAACCGAAAAACAATAAAAAGACTAGATGATGCCCTCAACGACAGCCTTTCGGAAAAAGAACAACTGGAAGAGAGAAAAAATGATTTGGAAATCCAGTTGAGACACACGCAGAAACTGGAAACCATTGGAACACTTGCAGGAGGGATGGCACATGATTTCAACAACCTGCTTGCTCCGATTCTCGGTTATTCAGACCTGGTACTCTCGCAGCTGACACATGATAATACGCTCTATCTCTACGTCAATGAAATTGTCCGAGCGGCTAATAAAGCCAAAGATCAGGTTGAACAGATACTCAAATTCAGCGAACAGATAGAGCACGGAAATAAAGATGTAGATTTGGAATCCATTATACGGGAAACAGTAACAATCATCAGACCGCTTATTCCCTCTACAGTGGATATCCTGCTGGATATTGGTGATGATGAGTCTTACATTTCGGCAGATCCGTCAGCCATACATCAGATTCTCGTGAATATCTGTACCAACGGCTGGCAGGCGATGGAAGAGAGCGGAGGGAAACTGACAATCAGCCTAAACAGGAAACTGGAAGATGATGACTTTATTGCCCTGTCTATTTCCGACACCGGTTCAGGCATCGACATAGATACAAAACTTCATATTTTTGAACCCTTTTTCTCAACGAGAATAAATCAGTCCAGTTCCGGTCTGGGTTTATCTGTTGTACAGGGAATTCTATCGAGTATCAATGGTTCAATAGAAGTTGACAGTATCGCCGGATTCGGTTCGACATTTACAGTTTATCTTCCCCGAAAACGCAACACAAATATTAAATTAGAAAATAATCCTTTGAATACAATTGCCGGGCACATTCTCGTGGTTGATGACGATGAGAACATTACAAATATGATCTGCAATATGCTTTCCGATTTTGGATTCAATATCGAGCTATTCAGCAACAGCCACGATGCTCTGCAGGCATTTAAAGAGCAGCCCGACAAATTTAATCTGGTAATAACCGATCTGACCATGCCTAATATTACCGGTTCCAGTCTGAAAAGTGAAATGGAAAAAATCAGGAATGATATTCCCGTTCTAATAATGACCGGTTATGGAACAAGACCACAAAATTCCAATAGCCGGATCTTGCGTAAACCCTTCATCAAAGCCGAATTGATTTCAGCTATTGAAGATATGATGCAAAAGTAAATAATTGACATCTGTCAAAAGATGGTTAAGATTAAAATCATGGAAAAAATACATTCAATACATATCAAACCTGTAAAAAAGCAACCGGCTGAGAAGAGAGATTCAATAGATCTGATTAAAGATTTCGGTCCGGAAGGTGATGCTTTCGGTGGTCCCGGAGACAGACAGCTAACATTATTGGGTCTGGATGAGATAGAGGCTCTTGAGAATGATAAAGAGCTGGGATTCTGCATTAAAAAATTCATTCCCAATATAGCCATAAGCGGCAGTTCCCTCCAGCTGGAAAAGGGGAAAAAGTACTCTCTGGGTGAAGCGGAGATTCAGATTAGTAATATATCTAAAAAATGTTATGACGGTTGCCCTCTGAAAGACATAGAAAAGAGAATTTGCCTCCTGCCGAAAACAGCCCGATTTGCCTCGATAGAGAAAACGGGACTAGTCCGGGTCGGTGATTCCCTCAAGCCTGTCAATTCGTAAAGAGATCAAAAATATTGCCCATCATACTACTGTCTGCTTTGTAGAGTTCTGTAT
>JADGDJ010000037.1 GCA_016744925.1 Spirochaetaceae bacterium | reverse complement strand
CGACCCGCGAAAATCCCGGATTCCGTATTTCTTAAGGAAAGTGAAATCCGCATGACCCGGTCGAAATTTATCTTTTATATCGTTGTATGCTGATGGAATAGCATCTTTATTGTAAAGTATGAGCAAAATGGAAGTTCCTGTAGTCTTCCCTTCAAAAAGTCCACTCATGATATGAACCTCATCCAGTTCTTTGCGCGGAGTGGTAACTGAAGACTGTCCCGGTTTTCTTCGATCCAGTTGGGATTGAATCTCTTCGACAGTTAAAGGAAGCCCCGGTTTTACTCCATCGACAATGACGCCGACAGCGCCTCCATGGGATTCTCCAAAAGTTGATATTTTGAAACTATGACCAAAACTACTACCTGGCACTATATAACTCCTATACTGTTTCTATAAACAATAACTTACGGGCTTTCAGCAGTGAAAGTCAAGCAGGGGCTATTTATCTTCACTTTTAATTGATACAAATATCGTATGGAAATTTTATATGATGATGGTATTATTCTGGCCGTTTACAAACCCGAGGGATTACTGACCCACCAGTCCAAAATATCCACTGACCGAGACTCTCTTGTTGACCGCTTACGGGAACAATTCGATCCCACCCCCTCTCCTGTTCACAGGCTGGATCGCCCCACATCGGGGATTATTCTCTGTGCCTATTCACGGGAAACCGCCCGAACCCTGGGAACATATTTTCTCGAAGGAAAAGTCCACAAAAAGTATATCGCCATAGTGAGAGGTTATACGAAGAGTTCGGGAAGGATTGAAACGCCTTTAAAAAAAGACGGAGAAGGAGATCTCCAGCCAGCGGCGACAACCTTTAAAACGATTAATTCTATCGAAATTGATGTTCCAAACAACAAATATGAGACATCGCGTTACTCCCTGATTGAAGTTTTTCCCGAAACGGGACGGTTTCATCAAATCCGTAGGCATATGGCAAGTATCGGTCATCCGATAGTGGGAGACACCAGCCACGGAGACCTGAGACACAATCGAATTTTTAAAAACTATTTTTCAATAGAAAGACTTCTGCTTCACAGCGACTCTCTCCGATTCCCCCATCCCGATTCGGAGAAGGAAATTTTTATTAATTCTCCGGCTGATGGGAAAATGCAGAAGATTATAAAACAATTCACCTGATTATCAGACAAATGTACTATTCTCTCTTGACCACAAACGACCCCTTTAATACTATTACTCCTTTCTTAAGGAGACCCACCCATGAGCTTACAGTTTTACCTAGCATTAACCACAGGATTATTTTCAGGACTATGGTTCTGGACAGCTTCAGCACTGGGTCTTTTCGTCTGGGCCGGATTTTTGGGGTGTACCACCTACTTCGCCGCCCCATCGGATGGGATAAAAGGACTGGTAATCAGTTTAACCAGTAATATGAGTGGTGTTTTCTGGGCAATGGTCATTATAAAGTTTTCCGCTATGGCCGATAGAGAAATCATTGCTGCTTCGATTACAGCCGTTGTTGCCTTTTTTATGTGTATTCAGGCAAAACACAATTTGCTGAAATTTATTCCCGGAACTTTTATAGGCTCCTGCGCTACATTTGCTGCCCAAGGAGACTGGAGAAAAATCGTTCTCTCTCTTGTAGGAGGTTTACTGTTTGCCTATCTGATGAAATGGACCGGAGTTTGGATGCACAGCAAATTGAAAGTCACCAGCCCTGCCTGAAATTATTTCATTTGAGACCTCTGTGGACTCTTCTACATCATCCATAGCAATAGCAGTGACTCCGACAATTATACCGGCGAGAATAAACAATCCGGAAAAAATCAGTCTGTTGTTTCATGAGTTGAAAGTCAAACCCAGAATCAAGCCGAACAATTAACTAATGAACTTTTTTTCTTATTACATTTTTTCAGAGAGTTAACTCCATACTTAGTTTTGCATCATTATATTAGCCTTATAGAACTTATTTATTTATATTTTTAAAGGCAAAGCTCGATATGATCAGTATACTTTAAAAAGAGAAGGCAGTGAATTTAATCGAGAAGCTTTTGAGATTTTTTAAAAGGTATGTCATCTATTTGCGCAATAGCATTTGAGATTATTATCAGACTATGGAGAACATCATGAAAAGGAAAAGTAATACAGCTTTATTTCTATCGATATTTTTTATATTAGCATCATGCAGTCGATCAGAAAGTGCTGATGATACAGCTTCTTCATCCTGGGCCCCTGATGACAATGTAATAGCAGTTTCTGTAGAAGTACTGGAAATCACGAGGGGACAGCTTATCCCATTTGTGGAAGCATCAGGAACAGTTTCGGGACAACAGGAAGCCTGGACCGTTTCAGAAACTCAGGGCAAAATTACCGAAATAGCAGTGCAATTGGGACAAAAAGTAAAAAAAGGTGATCTACTTTTAAAGGTTGAAGACAGCCTTTCAAGGCTTAACAGGGATCTGACTCTTCAGCAATACGAATCGGCACGACATGATTTCGAAGCAATTTCCAAATCATTCCAGAGCGGTGGTTCTTCCAAAAGCGATTACAATAGAGCGCGCTCGACTGTTCTTCAAGCGCAGGCTTCTTTTGAAAATGCTGATAAAGCGTTCAATGATACGGGAATCAGAGCCCCTTTTGCTGGTTCTGTTGCATTATTGGACAATACCCTGACAGTGGGAAGTTACCTTACAAGAGGTGTCCTTGTAGCCAGAATAGTTGATACGACATACATGAAAATGGAAATATCTTTAGGAGAGAGACAGATAGGACTCATTAAGGAGGGTTCTCAAGCAAGTGTGACTATAGGAAGAGGAGAATACCCTATTGTTGTTGAAGCAAATGTTACGGCGATAGGCACGGGTAGCGATCCGGCCACAGGTAGTTTCCCCTTACTTCTTACATGGAAAAATGATCAGGAACAAACTCTGCGATCGGGACTTTCCGCCCGTGTTCAAATCGTAACTGATGTTGAGAACAAAAATATAGTGATCCCCTCATCGGCTATAATCAATAGAGATCGGGTCAAATCAGTAATTCTTGAAGACAATGGGAAAACAGTTATACGCAGCATTAAAACCGGTGAAAGCCTTGGCGGACAAACCGTTATTCTGGAAGGATTAGCGGAAGGAGAGATTCTCATAGTCAGTGCTCTGTCATCTCTTGGCGATAATTATCCCGTTGCAGCATCAGTGATCGGTACAACGGGAGAATGGAGATGACCTTAGGAAGATTTTCAGTTAAAAATGGAGTTCTCATCAATATTCTTATGGTTACAATTCTCGTACTGGGTTTTTTCAGCCTTAGAAGGTTGCCCCAGGAACAATTCGCTGAAGTACCATTCTATTGGGTTTTTATAACAGTGCCCTATCCGGGAGTTGGGGCTGAAGATGTGGAACAGCTCCTTTCTGTTCCCATTGAAAATGAGATGCAGGGTCTCGATGATGTAGAGGAAATACAATCGGTTTCCAGCGAAGGGTTAAGCGTCGTTTCAGTTCGCTTTGAAAGCAATATTAATCAGGATCGATTTGACAGGCTATTCCAGGATGTGAGAACCCGCTTCAGTAAAGCTCAGCTCCCGGACGATGCTCTGCAGGAAAACATTAGTTCTTTCAGCTCTAACGATTTTGCTCCTGTTATAGAAGTTGTTCTTTCGGGCAATGTAGATTATGGAATGCTTGTCAATGCGGCCGAGTCCATGTCGGATGAAATGTCCCGCATAAATGAAGTCTCATCAGTGGAAATCATTGGAGCCAGAGATCGCCAGATAGCAGTAACAGTGGATAGCAGTCGTCTGGAAAATCTCGGCTTATCCCTCGATGATGTTGTAAGATCAATACAATTGAGGAACCTCAATATTCCTGCGGGAACTGTAAAAACCGCTACTAGTGACTACCTTGTACGGACTGTGGGAGAATTGAGCGGAGTTGATGATTTCGGAGATATCATAGTCCGGAGAAATACCAGAGGAAACGGAATCGTATACATTCGTGATTTTGCCACAGTAGAGAGCGAATATGAAGATACGGGAACTGAAGTTCGTTTCAATAAAGAAAAAGCTGTGACTCTGAGAATTGCCAAAATACCAAAAGGAAATTCTGTTATTATAGCTGAAGAAGTAAAAACCATAGTGGCCCAATGGAAAAAAAAACTTACAAATGAAATATCTATAACTCTTCTCAACGATTCAACTTTACAAATTCGGTCAAGTCTCGATGTACTTCTCAACAATGCACTATTCGGTTTATTACTCCTTATTCTCATACTCTTTTTCTTTGTTGGATTGAGAAATGCCCTGATGACAGCCATTGGAATACCTCTTACTTTTGCCATAACGTTTATGATACTCGATGCTATGGGTGAAACCTTCAATTCTAATACATTATTCGGTCTTGTACTTGTTTTAGGACTGATTGTAGACCACGCCATTGTCATTATTGAAAACAGCTTCCGGCTTCAGCAGGAAGGCGTTCCCCTGGAAGAATCGGCCATTAGAGGTGTTGATCAGATGGTTTTTCCTGTCATCGCCGCAACAGCTACAACTGTAGCTGCCTTTTTACCACTGATGATTTTGCCCGGTACCATTGGAAAATTTTTACGTGTCATACCATTAACCGTTTCCATAGCCCTTATCGCCAGTACTTTTGAAGCCCTCGTTTTTATCCCCTCTCATTACGCCGAATGGCCCGGAGGTAAAAAACTCAGGAGAGAAGGACGTTTTTTCGATCCTCTTAAAAAAGGATACTCCCGCCTTCTTGGTCATTTGTACAATCATCGGAAAAAAACCATTGCTGCCGGGTTAGTCCTGATGATTGGACTATTAGGTTTGACCGGCGCATTGAAACTGGACCTATTCAGTGCAGAAGACTACTCATACTTTTATATTGATATAGAGATGCCCTCGGGAACCACCATTGAACGGACCAGTGGAATAGTAAAAAAATACGAAGAGAAACTTTATCCTCTCGTGGGAAGTGGTGAGATCGTATCAATAAATGCATCTATCGGTTTTCAGTCATCGCAGGATGGCAATATCAGTAATGGCAATGTAGCACAGATACTTGTTGATCTGACTGAATTGAATGAAAGAAAGGATCGACCCATGTCTGTAATTATGGCTGAAACGAGAGAACTGACAAGTGAAATTGCCGGTCCGGAAAATGTGTTCTTCCGTAAAGCTGTAAACGGTCCACCTCAGGATCCTCCCGTGGGCTACCGGCTATTCGGCGATGATCTTCAGGGTCTGCAGATCGTATCGACGAGAATTAGAAATGAGTTGGCCGGATATCCTGAACTGCTCAACATAGAAGATGATTTAAGCGGTGGAACTGCAGAACTAAAAATTTTAGTTAATGAAGAAAGAGCTTCCGCCTATGGACTGAGTATATTGTCCATTGGGCAGTTTCTCCGGGCCGCTGTAGAGGGCATCAAAGCCACGTCATTTGTTTCGGAGAATGATTCAATAGATGTCATAGTTCGCTACGAAAATGCAGGAAAATACAGAGCCGATCAGCTGGAACAAATACTGATCCCCTCCGGTACAGGCAAAAAAATCCCATTCAGCGCGGTAGCTCATATAGAAGAATCCAATGCTCCCGCATCAATAAAAAGAATAGAAGGGAAGCGGGTTGTGACAATAACGGCAGGTGCATACAGCAATGAAATCATTCCTGAAATCAATGAAAATATATCCGCCATAGTAAAAGATGATTATTCTCTCCGTTACCCTGACCAGATTTTAGAAGTGGGTGGTGAATTTGCTGAATTTGGAACTCTCATATATCAGATCTTACAGATATTCCTCATTGGAGTCTTTCTTATCTACCTGATTCTGGGAACACAATTTAAATCCTACACTCAGCCTTTTCTCATTCTATTTTCTGTACCGATGGCTTTTGCCGGGATTATAGTATATCTATTTATCAGTGGAACTCCCTTCAGCACGACGGTTCTTTATGCGGGAGTTGCTCTTGCGGGAATTGCCGTTAACGATGCCATTGTTCTCATCAGCTTCATCAATGAACTGAGGGGAGAGGGGAAAAATGTTAGAGAAGCTGTCACTACTGCTGCCGCTACAAGGCTCAGGCCAATCCTACTCACATCTTTAACCACCATAGCGGGATTGCTTCCCACAGCTATTGGAATCGGTGGAATTTCCGTTGTATGGCAGCCTATGGCAAGCACAATTATTTTCGGTCTCTTATTCAGCACTCTCACAGCATTGATATTGATCCCTCTGCTTTACGGTGTTCTCTATGAAAAGAAGAAAATAATTAAATAATTTACAAAAACATTTTCTTTTCCAATTGAATAATTGAATATATACTCTTTTCTATATGAAAAAACAGACTATACTCAGAATCACAAGATGGACAATATTGTTGTCCATATTAGTTTTAACAACTGTCATGGGCCGAATGCATCAGATTATCAAATTATATCCGCCCATAGATGCTTTCTGTCCCTTCGGTGGGCTTGAATCGCTATGGGCTCTATTCCGTTATCAGATTTTACTGAAAAAAATTGCATGGAGTAGTCTCATACTCTTATTCACATCGATCGGTACAGCCCTCCTATTCAGGCGTTCTTTCTGCGGAAACATCTGCCCTTTGGGTTTTCTACAGGAACTTTTCGGTCTAGCCGGTAACAGACTCCTAAAAAAGAGATTTCAACTCTCCGGGCGATTGGATCAGATTCTCAGATACCTGAAATATGTGGTTTTAGTTGTTTTTCTGGCACTAGCCTGGAAAACACTGAGCCTGGCGATCTCCCCTTTTGATCCCTGGGTTGCTTTCCATCATATAGGGTCTGATGATTTATTTACCAAAAATCTGATCGGAGCTATTATCCTATTTTCATCATTGGGACTGGGGATTTTTATAGATCGTCCATTCTGTCGCTACTTGTGTCCTATGGGCGGTTTTCTCGGAATAGTATCCAAAATAGGATTTGTCAGGATTAAAAGAAACAAAGAATCCTGTATTGACTGCGGATTATGTGACCAAAAATGCCCTGCCGCATTAGATATTTCTCATTCCATAGAAACGAAATCCGTAGAATGTCTCAGCTGCAGTGAATGTATCAATGCTTGTCCTGTGGAAAATACTTTATACTATTCTACCCCGTCTAAAAAAAATAAGCCCCTTAAGACCGCCATTCTCCTCTTGGGAACACTATTAATTTTCGTTTCTGTAATTGCGATAACCTCTGCTACAAAACAATTTGTCTGGAAAACAGATACAGGACTTGAGAGTAGAGTTGAGCGTCTCCTCTACGGTCCTCATAAAATACAAAATGATAATCAAGTGGTGGATATTGTGCAGATCTATCAAATTCATCCCCTTTTCTTGAAGGATAAGTTCAATCTGGAATCCGATGATGATTTCTATAAATCTTTTAATGAACTTGAGATCGCAGTCAGCGAAGTTCAGGAGCTTATTCATACAGTGTATGAAGAAGCCGGGCTAGATCCGACCCAACTGCTCGGCGGTGGCGGCTGCGGTGGAGGAGATCACTGAGATTTTTTTTTTTTTTTTTCTTGACCTAAGGTAAGACTCCATTCTTAAAAGCACAGAGAAGAAAAGGGGGAGCGACAAGTGATTAATAAAACGAGAAAACTTCTTTCCGTACACAACCTGAATAAAAATTATGATGAATTGATAGCTGTTAAAAATCTAAATTTTCAGGTATGGGAAGGAGAGATCTTTGGGCTTCTGGGACCTAATGGAGCAGGAAAATCGACAACATTGGAGTGCATACTGGGAACGAAGATCCCCGATAGCGGTATTGTAAAGGTTCTGAATAAAAATCCATTAGCACACAGTAAACATTTATTTCAGTCTATTGGGGTACAGTTTCAGGATTCCCATTATCCTGATCTTATTAAAGTGGGAGAACTGTGCAGAATGATGTCTGCCCTTTATATGGATTGTGAACCATATAAAACTCTTTTAGATATTTTTTCTCTAACCAGTAAAATGAACAACAGAGTCTCTGAATTATCGGGAGGTGAAAAGCAAAAACTATCTATGGTGCTCGCTTTAATCAATAATCCCAAAATAGTCTTCCTTGATGAATTAACAACCGGTCTCGATCCGGTGGCAAGACGCCAAGTGTGGTCCTTCCTCAATATGTTAAAAGAAAAAGGTCTTACGATTGTACTCACATCGCATTATATGGAAGAAGTTCGATTTCTATGTGATCGAATTCTGATTATGATCGAAGGGGAAGAAGTCATTTCCGGCACTCCGGAATTAGTCATGTACAAATCAAATTCTAATACAATGGAAGATGCCTATCTGAAAATAATCAATAGGGAGAAAAGAAATGACAAAATTATTCATACTATTTAAAACGGAAATGATTCTGGCAGCAAGAGAATTTTCAGGAGTTCTTTTTGGATTGATCATGCCTGTGGGAATCATGCTCCTCCTGGGAATTATTCAAGGAGAGAATCCGGCCTTCGAAGGAGCATCCTACTCAATGATGCAGCAGTCATTCCCAGCGGTAGCGACGATTGGTATATGCGCCACTGGATTAATGGGCATCCCCTTGACCATTTCGGCCTACAGAGAAAAAAAAATCCTTAAACATTTTAAAGTGACTCCCACCAGCCCATTCCTACTCCTGGGAGCCCAGTTTCTCACCAATTTCGTATTTGCTGTAATTTCCACTTTAATGGTACTAATTACAGCAATCATATTCTTTGATTACTCTATGATGGGGTCGTTAATAAAATTTGTACTAGCATACGGTCTTGTATTAAGTGCTATTTTTTCTCTTGGAATGATGATTGCAAGTATTTCCAGGACAGTAAAAACAGCAAATCTTTTATGTACACTGTTTTACTTTCCCATGCTTTTACTTTCCGGGGCAACCATCCCCTTTGAAATAATGCCTTCGGGACTACAGCAAATCAGCAACTTTATGCCCTTGACTCAGGGAATAAAACTCTTAAAGAGTATTTCTCTCTCTATCCCCTTAGATGATTGGATCAGGCCGGTTGCCATTCTATCTATGACTGTTATAATCAGTTTAATCCTATCTGTAAAAATATTTCGCTGGGCATGACAAGGGAAATGGACTATTGAAGCCGAATAATTCAATAGAATTGTATAATATATAGTAATTGAAGGGGGGGGGGCGTGTATCAGATTGGATTATTTTCAAAAATAAATCACATAACAACTAAGACGTTAAGGCATTATGATGAAATTGGTTTGCTGAAACCGGATCATGTCGACTACATAACAGGCTATCGTTATTACACAAGCGAACAGCTTCCGCGGCTACATCAGATTCTATCTCTAAAGCAACTCGGACTGAGTCTCAACGAAATTAAAGAGATTTTAGAAAACCCTTTGAGTGCTGAAGTGTTCCTAAAGCTTAAAGAGAGAGAATTGGAAAAACATATTGAAAAAGAATTACATAGATTACATGAGGTCCGCACATGGATGAACTATATAAGAGGAGATAAAAATATGAATTATGCCCCGATAGTCAAAGAACTTCCCCGTGTGAATGTCGCTTCGATGAGATCAACTATAGCCTCTTATGGTGCCTATTTTGATATTGTACCTAAAATGGGAGAAGAGATGAACAGGCAAGGAGCTTTGGTTCAGGAGAATCCCGCCTATTGTTTTACGATTTACCACGATGGCGAATACAAGGAAAAAGATATTGATGTCGAGATCTGTGAAGCCGTTCGGGAAGTCTATGAAAACTCAGAAATGGTACAATACAAAATAATTAGTAAAGTTAAAACTGCTGCTTGTGTGCTTCATAAAGGTCCCTATAGTAAGATCCGTGAAGCGTATATTTTCATATTTACATGGATTATGGAAAACGGCTATGAAGTGGATGGTAATCCCAGAGAATCATATATTGACGGTATTTGGAATAAAGAGAATGAAACGGAATGGCTGACAGAACTTCAAGTCCCTGTTAAACGAGTTTAACTGAGTATGTGTTTTTTTAAGGATTCCATGATTTCCTATTTCTCTTTTGATTCAAAAAGATTCCGTAAATATAAAGTTGCTACTCTTCGCTTTCCAATTTATTAAAACTGGTTCTCTTGATATTTTTACAGGGAAAACATATCATTTCCTCAATCCAGTTATATTTGACTGAAAAAAGGAGCTTCTAATGCTACGAAAAACGTTTTTGATTTTAATTGTCTTTTCACTGTTGCCGGTTCTGTCTTTTGCTTCAGGATCACAAGAGGAATCATCAGATGATTCTATGGACATGAGTAAACAAAATACACCATTTGATTCCAGATTACATACACCTGGAAAACTGACTGTTGCAACCGGTGAACCGGTTTATCCACCATGGATGATGGATGATAACCCGGAAAGCGGAGTAGGATTCGAAAACGGATTGGTCTATGCTCTCGCTGAAGAACTTGGATTTGCCAGAGAGGATGTCCTTTGGGTTCGTCAAACTTTTGATCAGGGAATAACCCCTGGAGATAAACCTTACGATTTTAATATTCAGCAGTATTCCATATCTGAAGAGAGACGGAAATTCGTCGGATTTTCCGATGTGTACTACGAGCCGGAAAAGGCTGTTATTGCTCTGCCCGGCAGTGAGATTTCAACTGCGAAGTCATTTGATGATTTAAGAAAAGTACGATGGGGTGCGACTATTGGTACAGTTGAACTAGATTATATAGAGAATATTATCGGAGTTTCAGATGTCGCTGTTTACAGCGATAACGCGAGCACATTTCAGGCTTTGTTGAGCAATCAGATAGATGCGACTGTTATCGGATTACCAACAGCTTTGTTTGTAACTGCCGTACAGGTTCCTGAAGCGACTGTCGCTGCAATATTACCCCATGATTCCAATGATCTTGGCTTCGGATTTGTTTTTGAAAAAGACAGTCCTCTTATAGATTGGATAAATACAGGATTAAATGCTGTTATATCCAAAGGTATTGTTGCGGAACTTACAGCAGAATTTCTGATTGGAGATGATGCCATCCCTGAGATTTCCGAGTGATTTCTAAAGGTCACGGAAGATTTCCGAAATCGGGGCGCAAGCTCCGTTTTCGGGACAAATATTTACCATCCATCATTAGTATCTCATCAGTTCTCCTAGTTATATTTGTAATAAGTCTGGCCGTAACAAGTGCTGAACAATGGCCTAGGATAAAAGCTCAATTTTTTGATATTAATGCCATGATCGATGTTTTCCCCAAAGTACTGCACGGTTTCGGGATCAACATGGCAATATGGGCAATATCTCTTGTTGTCATCGCGATCTGGGCATTGATACTTGCTATCTTCAGAACTTTGCATGGTCCCTGGTTTACTCCCCTTAGAATCTTTTCCATAGTGTATATTGATTTGCTCAGGGGTCTTCCATCACTGTTACTCGTTCTGTTATTTGGTTTCGGAATTCCGGCTCTTCAAATGAAAGGATTACCCAGCAGTAGTATTTTCTGGGGTTCAGTTGCTATGATATCCAGTTATTCCGCTTATGCAGCAGAAGTGTACCGGTCCGGTATGGAAGCTGTCCATGACGGTCAGAAAGCTGCTGCCAAAGCATTGGGACTTTCACAGTGGCAGACATTGAGATACGCCATAATCCCCCAGGCTATTAGAAATGTTATCCCCTCATTGCTCAATCTGGCTGTTGCCCTTCAGAAGGACGTGGCTTTGCTCAGTGTGCTCGGAGTTCGCGACGCCGTTCGGGAAGCTCAGATTTACACAGCGCGGACGTTTAATTACTCTTCGCTAATAGCGGCTGCAGTGTTATTTTTAATAGCCACTATTCCATTGGCCCGTTTGACGGACTATGTTACACAAAAGGATCGAGCCCGACGGCTCCAGAAAACAATATAAACATGCAAAAAATTGAAATTGAACACCTTACAAAATATTACGGAAGTAAACTGGTTCTCAATGATGTCAGTCTGAATATAGCCGATCACGAAGTTGTTTCACTGATCGGAGCTTCAGGTTCGGGAAAATCAACCTTGCTCCGCTGTGTAAATGACCTTGTCCCTTTTGACAATGGAGTGATTAAACTGGATGGTTTATCCATTCATGATGAAAAATTCAGTAGACATGATTTGTACAAACGCTTGGGAATAGTATTTCAATCGTATAATTTGTTCCCTCACATGACTGTACTTGAAAATATCACTCTGGCTCCCTGCAAGGTTCATAAAAGGCCCAAAAACGAGAGTGTTGAATACGCCCTTGAATTATTGGGTTTATTCGACCTTGATGGTTTCTCCAATGCTTATCCCGAACAATTATCGGGAGGTCAACAGCAGAGAGTGGCCATAATAAGAGCAATGGCAAATAAACCGGATGTTCTCCTCCTGGATGAAATAACGGCGGCACTCGATCCCGAATTGATCGGTGGAGTCCTTTCAATTATTAAAAATCTGAGGGAGAAGGGAATGACGATGCTCATAGTCACTCACGAAATGGGATTTGCCAGAGATGTTTCCGACAGAATCTGTTTTCTCGATGGAGGGCAGATCATTGAAGAAGCTCCCCCGGCAAAACTCTTTTCAAATCCTGAAAATCCTAGAACTAAACAATTTTTACAGAGAATTATCGAATCCGGACGTTTATAGAGAGCTCAAGACCTTTAGTTTATCAGCCCTTTTGAGTACCTTTTCATTCTCAAAAGGGGCAAACTCATAGATAAGATTGTCATTATCAAAAATTTTTATATTGTACTTCAGGTTTAAAGCTTGAGTCATGTAAAAAAGAGAAACATATTCGGCATAATCTTCCGCCCAGCTGGTTGTGCTGTAGAGTGAACAAAAAGGTGATTTTTCCAATTCTTTGTAGACACTGATCATATTCCTATTGGAGATCAGTCTATCATCTTCTTCAGTATAAAACCTCAGCGAATCATTGTACTTTAACTCCAGAGTATCAATTGGAGTTCTATATGCGGACCAGTATTGATCAGTAAAGGCGGCTTTGCCCTCTTTAACAATGCCGAGCCGTTTCATCGTCATATGCACAAAAGGGGTCTCTCTTTCCACATAATCTACAATGTGGGCAGTTTCATGAAGTAAAATATAAAGAAGTCCCCTATAGAAGTCTGAAATATCTATCTCCAGTCTAATATCGCTATTTTCATTTTTAAAACAGCTTTTGTCTTTGTATGTAAATAGTTCGGAGACGCTCTTTTCCAGAACAGAAGGATTGATGACGAGTATCGTGTAGATATCACCTTCATCTCCATAAATAAAATCGGTCAATCCGCTGCTGTAAAAGTCATTTATAAAATAGATTCCCGCCAGTCTCTCTTTACAGAGATCGTAAATATAAGAGGGCAATAAACTGAAATATTTTTCCACTATGACCTTTTCAGATTCTGTAGGATCGTAGAGACTGTAATTGGGATCTGAATCCATTTCCTGCAGATAGCTGAGCACCATATCTCCCGAAACATTGAGTCTTTGAGAAAAGGAATTCTCCCTGTTAAAATTGTAATTATCCAGGTGACGCATGGGCATATTGCTGATTTGTTCCGCAAAACCTCTGTCGGAATCACAAGAGGTGATAACAATTGTTATAAATATGATGCTGAATATACTAATTCTCTTCTGAATCACATCAAATAGTCTCTATTTGTCTGTAAAATCTAAAGGCTATCGGTTTAAAACCAATCCGGGGCCAGAATCGGCTCGATTTCAAGTTAGCACAGCGCCAATCGGTCGAGAAGATTGTACGTCTCTGAGTAATTTGATCTTTTAACGCTTGCTCTGTCAAAAAAAATCCTGCGCCCTGCCCTCGAGACTCTTTTTTTACAGCACTGACGGCAAGTTCTGTACAATGCTCAGGTTCAAGCAGAGATATTTCATCACAAGGGAAATACATTTGATAACCCATGATAAAACCCTCCTTTTCGACAACATAAAGATCACCCTCATCATCTTCTGTCAGTGTAGAAAATCCCTCATCGAGTTTTAACAGATATTCCTCAGGTGCCGGAGCATAACAGGGGGACTGGCTCTGATAGTCTGCAATGATTCTTGAAAAACTGTTAATTTGTTCCTGATCGCTTTTCTCCGATCGTCTAAATACAAGTTCTCCAGTACTATTTGAAGATTCGATCCTTATTGAGCCACAATTCATTAACCCGTGAATCTGTTGTTTTGCAAACCCGAATTCAACGAGGCTCCCGATCGTTTCCTCTTGACCTGCGAAACTCATTATAATATGTTTGTCGATCCCCTTCTTCATCCACGCATCAGCAATTTGTTCGTATACATATCCCAATTTATCAATGGCATGATTCTCTATCGCCCAGGCACCGATATTTACCCATCCCTTATCTCCAAAGATCCTATCGGCTTTAATGGTGGAGATCATATACCCGGCAAACTGATCATTGACTAAAAGAGCTAGAGAGTGTGATTCTTTTTTGTTCAACTCGGTTTCAATTATGGCAATACAATTTTTCAGAGTGAGAGCCGGGAGAATATCCAGCCTTTCCATCTCATCAGTATATTGTGTCCAAAGCAATCCTGCGGCGGTATTGAGATATTTTTTATCGAAGTGGATGATTTTAAACATATTCAAATATTACGTCTTCTATCTGATCCTGGCAAATCAATTTTCTTGACAGTTTGTATAGCACTCCTTATCATTTTAATATACTCAATATCCGGAGTGAACAATGAATGAACAACTGTTAAGAGATCTCCTTCTATACCTGAATAATCTTGGAATTTCTTCAAGAACTGAGCTTCTACCTTCTCTCTTAAAAGCACAGAAACTCTTCGGGTATATTCCAGAAGAAGCCATTGAGATCATAAGCGAAAAACTAGGTGTATCCCAAGTCGAAATATACGGGGTGATCAGTTTCTACAGCCTGCTCTATGTGAAACCTACAGCTGACACTGTTATCAGAATCTGCACCAGCCCTCTTTGCTCTCAGAAAGGATCTCATAAGATTCAAAAAGCTCTTCAGGAGAAGCTTGGCATAAAAGAGGGAATTCCATCAACTGACGGACTCTTTATGGTGGAATCAGTCCACTGTCTTGGTTTGTGTGCTCATTCTCCCTCCGCTTTAGTTAATGAAATACCGATTTGCCATATCAGTGAAAATAAATTGGATGATTTGATTGAAGGCAAAGGTTCTAAACCCCTGGCGAGAGCTTTTAGCGATAATCCCGTACTGACTAGTCGTTTTGGAACAATTGAAGCGGACAGCATTAATGATTTTATTCGAGAAGATGGCTTTAAAGGTTTCATTCATGCTTTGACCTTAGATCAGGAGACAATAATCAGCAATGTTAAAGCCAGCGGTTTATTGGGAAGAGGAGGAGCGGCTTTCCCTACAGGTTTAAAAGAAGAGAGCACGGCAAAAGACGAAGCAAAAGAGGTCTATGTTATCTGCAACGCCGATGAGTCAGAACCTGGAACATTTAAAGACCGCGTAATGCTTCTCAACGATCCCTACAGCGTTTTGGAAGGGATGCTGATAACGGCCTATGCTATTGGGTCCCACAAAGGTTTTATCTATATTCGTGGTGAGTATGACCAGGCTCAAGAACTCTTTGCCAAAGTACTGAAAAATGCTGAAGAAAAAGGATATTTAGGTGAAAATATACTCAATAGCGGATTCTCTTTTCATGTCGAGATCCGTTCAGGTGCAGGAGCCTATATTTGCGGTGAGGAAACAGCCCTTTTTGAGTCTATAGAAGGGAAAAGAGGATATCCGCGCAACAAACCTCCCTACCCTGTCGATTCAGGTGTATTCGGGAAACCGACCGATATAAATAATGTTGAGACTTTCAGTTATATTTCCCGGATATTCGGAGAGAAAAGAGACAATTCATCGACACGTCTGTTCTGCCTGTCGGGCGACGTGAAACGAGCCGGATTGTATGAACTTCCCTTTGGAATCCCCTTAATCGAATTGATCAACGACTGGGGTGGAGGAACCAAAGAGGACCGGAAAATAAAAACAATTATTCTCGGTGGTGCTTCCGGTAGTTTTGTTCCTGAAAAATATTGGGATATTCCTCTCGATCAGAAAAGCCTCAGGGAAGCGGGACTCTCCATGGGATCGGGTGTCATCATGGTATTTGATGAAACCAAAGAAATCCCTTCAATACTCAATGATATCAGCAGTTTCTTTAACCACGAAAGTTGTGGCAAGTGTTATCCCTGCCAGCTCGGATCGAGAAAACAGCATGAAATAATCAGCAGAATTCACAAGTCCGGACCTCTACCCGACGACCGGGACAAATTATTGGATATAGGATTTACGATGAAAGACGCCTCATTATGCGGACTGGGACAGACAGCTTCATCTGCTGTTCTCAGTGCCATAAATCTATGGCCTGAACTTTTTACAGCTAAGGGAGGACCTCTTCAATGATTGGATTATTTATTGATGATATAGAAGTTGAATGTGATGAAGAGATGACCATTATGAAAGCCGCTGAATCCGTCGGAATAGAAATTCCCACCATCTGTTATCATGAAAAACTGACACCTCCCGGATTATGCCGCCAATGTGTTGTTGAAGTGGAGGGAGCGAGAGTACTTCTCCCCTCATGTGTCACTAAAGTTCGCGAGGGGATGAAAGTAAAGACCAATTCCCCTAGAGTTCAACGGGTTCGGAAAACGATCCTGGAAATGCTTGCAGGAAGTACTGATTTATCAAATGCACAGGGATTACAGGAGCAGATGAAGGAATCGGGAGCTGACTCAAAGCGATTCGACAACTCAGAAAAAAGAGTATTTCCCATCAAAGATGACAATCCTTTTTATATTCGGGATTACAGTAAATGCATAGTCTGTGAGAGATGTGTTCAGGTATGTAGTGAAGACATTCAATTTTCCTACGCCTTAACCACGTCAGGCAGAGGTTATGAAAACAGAATAAGCACCTATTATGATAAAGAATTGCCTCAAACAAGCTGTGTGTTCTGCGGAAACTGCATTGATGTTTGCCCGACAGGCGCTCTTATAGCCAGAAAGGAGTCTCTATGAACACTTATGACCGAATTGTGCGCACCACATGCCCTTACTGTGGTGTAGGGTGCCAGTTAGATCTCAATATTAAAGACAATTCTATAATAAGCGCAATCGCACCAGGCAATATTGCCCCTAACTACGGACGGCTCTGTGTTAAAGGTCGTTTCGGAACAGATTTTACACACCACAAATCTCGACTTAAAAAACCTCTTATCAGAAAAGATCTCGATGTTTTGCCCAGGATCCCCTGTGGCATAGATGGTTTTCGGGAAGCCGAATGGGAAGAGGCTCTTGAATTGGCTGCTGATAGAATTAGCAACACCTATCTGAAGAAAGGTTCATCTGCATTCGGAACATTCTGCTGTGCTAAAGCTACCAATGAGGATAATTATCTCTTCCAGAAATTTGTAAGGTCTGTCCTCAAGACAAACAATATCGATCACTGTGCCCGTCTTTGCCACGCAGCATCGGTGGCGGGACTACAGAAAGCACTCGGCTCGGCGGCAATGTCCAATTCCATTGGAGAGATGAAAGATCTCGAACTGTTCATCGTCACCGGATCCAATACGACAGAAACACACCCCGTCATCAGCACTTTTCTACGTGAAGCAGTTGTGAAAAACGGAGCGAAACTGATCGTCATAGATCCTAGAAAAATAGAATTGACCGGATTTGCCTATCTTCATCTTCAGCAGAAACCGGGAACCGATGTTGCGGTATATCAGGCTATGGCACATGTCATAATTAAAGAGAATCTTTGCAACAGGGACTTTATCGGAAAAAGAACTGAGGGTTTCCAGAAGTACTCAGAGACCCTCGATGAGTTTACTCCTCAATGGGCGGAAAAAATCAGCGGCGTAGCAGCTGAAAAGATAATTGAAGCAGCCCGTCTTTATGCCAAGGCGGAATCGGCAGCCATCTACTGGGGAATGGGAATCAGCCAGAGTGTCCATGGAACGGACAATACTCTTTCAATTGCTAATCTAGCCCTAATGTGCGGACATCTGGGACGACCGGGAACTGGTGTCAATCCACTACGGGGTCAGAATAATGTTCAGGGCTGCTCTGATTCAGGCGGGCTTCCGGGAGTTTATCCGGGATACCAGAATGTATCTGACCCAGCATCAAAAGTAAAATTTGAACAAGTATGGAACTGTGAACTCAAAGATTCTGCAGGACTAACGACTCTGGAGATGTCCGACGCTGTTGGCAAAGGACTCATCAGTGATTTTATCATCATGGGAGAAAATCCTCTGATGAGTGAACCGGATCTCAACAAAGCCCAAAAACATTTTTCAGAACTTAAAAACCTGATCATACTGGATATTTTTCTCAATGAAACCGGCGAGTATGCGGATATCATATTTCCAGCGGCATCTTTTGCAGAAAAAGAAGGAACATTCACCAATAGCGACAGAAGGGTACAATTGATAAGGAAAGCCTTTGATCCCCCCGGTGAAGCGAGAGCGGACTGGGAGATAATAAATGAACTGGCGAAAAGAGTTGAACGGAAGACATCCCAAAGCCCAAGCTCGGGGTTTGAATTCTCTTCCGCTTCGGATATTTGGGATGAAATGGCTGATCTTGTCCCGGCATTTAGCGGAATCAGTCACAAAAGGATAGAAAAGGAAAGCGGGGTGCACTGGCCTTGTCCGGATAAACAACATCCCGGTACCCCTTATTTATTCGCTGATAATTTCCCCAGGGGAAAGGGACTTTTCAATGCTCTGACATTGAGGGTGGAGTCTGAATCTACCAGTACCCAATACCCGTACATTCTCTCTACAGGGAGAGTGCTCTATCACTGGCATGGAGGTACCATGACCAGACGATCAGTACTCGATGAAATATGTCCTGAAGCTCTCCTTGAAATGCATCCTTCCGATGCTTTAAAAGAGGGTCTCTCCGATAATCAGATGATTCGGGTAAGCTCTCCCAGAGGAGAGATTTCCCTGAAACTCAAAATTTCAGATCGCTCACCAGAGGGAGTGCTTTTTATCCCCATCCATTTTGCTGAGGCATCTGTCAATAAACTGACCAACGATCTGAGAGACCCGGAAGCGAAAATACCTGACTATAAAATATGCTCGGTTCAGGTCAGTTCAGAATCTGATTGAGTGCTTCTTCGATATTGGTGACCGGCTGACTGCAACTTTTATCGCGGCAGACATAAATAGTTGTCTGCCCCTCAACCAGTTTGTATTTCAGCAATTCAAGAGAGCCCTCATTGCTCCCTCCCGATAGAAATACATTGGGTAAATAGTGTTTGTCCAATTCCTTCCTCACCTGCTCAAAATTTTCACCTAGGATTGCCACTTCATAGGGTTCACTGGCAAACCAGGCCATAAGAATATCCCAATTAGCAAAATACAACGATCCGTGAAGAGCGCTATTTTTAACATTGTTTACCATGGTCTCAGCTTTACCAATATAATCATCATTGTAAAAATAATGGCCCAGCTTATAGAGATTTTTTGCCATCTGCGAATTAGATGAATAGATAACATTATCAATGATCTCCATTTTCCTGGCTATCAATTCAGGATCGAGGTTAGAAGTATAAAAAAACATCCCGTTTTCACCATTTAAAAAGTGCTCTAAAACATAGGAGAGCATTTCTTCAGCAGCGATCAGCCACATTTCGTCAAATGTAGCTTCATACAAGCTGATGAGAGCATCCATAGTAAAAGCATAATCATCGAGAAAGGCATTTATGAAGGAATTGCCATTTTTAAAAATCCTGTTGAGCCGCAAGTCGTCAAATTGAAGATTATCCAATAAAAATGTCGCAGCCCTTTCCGCTCTCTTTAGATATTCCCCGTCATCAAAGACTCTATAAGCATCGATATAAGCTTTGATCATAAGGGCATTCCAGGAAGTGAGAATTTTATCGTCTAAAGCAGGGCGGATTCTCTTCTCTCTTTCTTTGAGGAGTTTTTCTTTAACTCTTGCCAACTTCGGCGGTTGCTCATCTCCATCATTCACAAAAAGAATATTTGTTCCGCTTTCCCAATTCCCGGACTCTATGACATTGTAGTATGAAATAATTTCATCAGCCTCCGATCTGAGTGTTTTTTCCAGCTCCCCTTTAGTCCAAACGTAAAACTTCCCCTCTTCGCCATCACTATCCGCATCGAGTGAAGAGTAGAACATTCCCTCGGGAGAAGTCAGTTCTCTATGAATAAAAGCCAAAGTTTCTCTGACAACAGTCTCATAGAGAGGATTTTGGTTCTGCTGATAGGCTCTTGAATAGAGACTGACCAGTTGAGCATTGTCGTAGAGCATTTTTTCAAAATGGGGAACTTTCCATTTTTCATCAACTGAATAGCGGGCAAAACCCCCGCCGACCTGATCGTAGATTCCACCATTTGCCATTTGTACGAGGCTGTGGTGAACTGAATCCAGGGCCTGTGCATTACCAGTCAGAAAATTGTAGTGCAGTAAAAACTGATAACCTGAAGGCATGGGAAATTTAGGTGCACCTTTTTGACCACCATGAACCAGATCAATCCCCTGCTCCCAAATGGCAAATAGAGAATTAAGGTCTTCTACATTAAAGGAACTTTTTTCAGTATTGAGTTGAACAATTTCGCTTTTTTGTACGCCCTGAGTAAGTGCTTCAGCCTGTTCCTCTGCCTTCTCCGGATTATCTTTTACATAAGTGAGTACCTGGGATAACACAGATAACCAGTTCTCTTTGGGGAAATAAGTACCCCCATATATCGGTCTTCCATCGGCGAGTGCTATGGCGTTTAAAGGCCAACCTCCACGCCCGGAGAGCAATTGAACAGCATCCATATAAATCCTATCGATATCCGGTCGTTCCTCTCGATCCACTTTAATAGCCACAAAATTATCATTCATAAATTTAGCGACTGTTTCATCTTCAAAGCTCTCTTCTTCCATAACATGGCACCAGTGACATGCGGCATAACCGATGCTGATAATCAACAATTTGTTTTCACTACGGGCTTTTTCCAGGGCCTCTTCCCCCCAGGGGTACCAATTGACGGGATTATGCGCGTGCTGAAGCAGATAAGGACTGCTTTCGTTAATTAGATTATTTGTATAGGTATATTCTTTTTCCACTTCTATTTCCTGCTCATTCATATTCATACATGTGCCTAGAAGCAGCATTGCACTAACTACTAGGTAAAACTTATATAGTTTCATACGACTAATATAATACAAAAAAGCACTAAAAGTATAATAAAGAAAAAAAAGAGACTGCTCTAAAGCAGTCTCTCTATAGAATCAAATATGAAAAATTTTATTCCTGATTAGAAATTTTATCGGAAATATTCATAAATGATTCAAGCCCGACAGCATCCCACGGATTCATGGGAGATCCCTCACCACCACCGAAAATCATCATATCGGGAAGATCGACACTGGCCATATTTTTCGAAACCACATCGGCAATCTTGTAGTCCCATTCAGCTTTCTGCTGAGGAGTAAGACCGGCAGTGACCTTTAATTTATTGGCATCCGCTTCTGCTTTTTCTTTAACCAGACGTGCTTTAGCTTCTTCTTCAGCTGCTAAGAAGTCCAACTGTGCGACTTCCAGTTTCTGCTGGGCATTAAGAACAGCAACAGCTTTTTTAGCCTCTTCCTGAGTAACGGCAGTAATTTTCTTAACTTCCTCAACTGCTCGTGCAATAGCAATATCAGCTTCACCCTGGGCTTCAGCAGTCAAAGCATCCTGAATTGCTTTTTCAGCATTTGTAATAGCGACAGCTTTTTCCTGTTCAGCTTTTTTCTTCTGGGCAATAAGGCTGTCTATAGTTTCATCATAATCAATATCTTTTAATGTATGGTTAACCAGTTCAAGGCTATATTCCTGAAAGATCCCCCGTTTTATAATTACAGGAAATCCAGTTTCATCCACTTTAATAACAACTTTTGTTACTGTAGCCATTACTATATTTCCATTTTCATCGACTTCATTGGTCGGAGTCAAAACATCTTCTGGTGTAGTCTGATAGAGGCCGTTTGCAATTTGATCAGTAATAAGTTGTGAGAATTCTCCACGACGGGTAGAATAGGTTTCGTCAGCTTTAAAAGTAGATGCTGTCTGTTTTTCAACTTCTATAACCCATTGCCTGACCTGTGCGGCTAGAGAATGAAAAGATCTGTAGTTTCTATGGATTTTAATAATATCCGGATCGGTCAGTGGCATTCTCCATTGTGTTACAGAACCAACTTCTGCCGTACCACCATCTCCGAATCGGACTGTTGTGGCATTTGTTTCATCACCAGAACCTCCATCGAGCGAATCATTAGATAAATATGTTTCATGTGTCCTGAAATATTTAGTAATTTTACCAAACATCTGGAGGTAGAGCCCTTCGTCTGCCCTTGTAGTCAGTGTTCCGGTTACTGCTGCCTGTTTTACGTGTATTTCACCACCTTCAACAGTTTCAACGATTGATTGAGAGAAAAATAATACTACAGCGGCTATAATTACGAATATGATTATAAAACCGATTCTCTTTGGATTAACTTTTGCCATTTGACTTCCTTTTTATATTTAAATGTTCTATGCAAAGTGAGCACATGTTTAAAACTACTAAATTTATGGAATAAATTCACATAATTTCACTTTTATTAATATTTATTTAATATTTGCCGGTTTTGATTATTTGTGGAATTTATAGCTGAGAACTTCCACTTCTGCCGGCATAAATGCTTGTGCCGGATTTATTAATTCAGCTTTAATTTTCAAAGTTTTCAGTTGGTAGTTTTCTCTGATTTCGAGAGACTTTTCACCGGTTAAAATATAATTGATTCCCTCTTCTGTAATTAAAGTAACAGAAGTATGGGGTTCACTACCTTTGATTTTTATTATACCAGTTATTTCCAGTTGCTTTTTATCATCAACATCATCAGATCTGCCACGGGCGGAGAGAATTGCCATTGAAAAAACGAATAATGCCAAAACTATCAAGTTTGTTTTTTTCATAGACTATCTTTCACAACAGCAGTAAGAGTTACATCTCTAGGAACTTCAACGGTCCAGGAATGAGTACCAGTTAGATTATCACCGGCTTGGTAAAAGGTGTTTGTTCCTGGTTCCATAATTACCCCAGAAATTGGATCTCCTATTTCTCCATCATTATAAATAATCGGTCCTGAATAATTCCAACCAACACCTAACTGGGTTTCATAATTATTCAGATCAATTGCACCTAAATAATAGTCCGTTCCCGATAATGAACTCGGAAACCCTATACTTCCACTTTTATTATATTTGTAATCTGTATCCGTCAATTCAGAATTTAAGACAGCTACACCCCATTCGATCAACAAATCTTCAAAGGTCTTACTGGTACTGTTTAAGTTATTGACTGCATTCAATACTGCATATTCGTCAGATTCCGAGCTCTGAACAATTTTCTGAAAGAGTTCTGTTCCACCGTAATTCCTCGCTAAAAAGGCACCAAATGCGTAAGCTGCTGCATAATCATATGGATTAGACCATTCTAAAAATGATTCATCAGTACCGACATTAAAATTATTTAGCCGACAAACACCTGGATAGGGAGCTGTTCCCTCAGAAAGATCATTACCGAATCCTCTTGGGCCCGAGACATTCAATTTATCAGCTAGGAAATCTTCTGTTACCTCTGAACACATCTCATTGATCCAGGTATCCGTACCAGATGCAAGATGCATTATCTGTTTCTGATAAAAATGAATCATGTGCTGAAATTCATGAGCTAAAGTACTGAAGATTGTATCGGAATCACCAACGGCATACTTATATGCATCTATATAAAACATAATTCTTTCATTGGAACCAGAATATTCGCTACTCTGGAAGTTATCCTTACTGTAGAAAAACCCAATAGTAGAACCACTACTGCTATCATTATCGATATCATAAAGGAGAATAGTTATGTTCTGAGCTTCTGTTGAGCCTAAAAGATTTGTATATTTATCGGCTTCTGTTCCCCAAGGAACACCATAAATATTTGTTACCCATGCGTATATATCATCAGCTATAATATCCGTATTTCCATCATCACTTCCGTCAAGGAGAAATTTGTCAGCCATGTCATCGACCATAGTCTGATCGACTTTACCAACACCGGCACCCCAGTCAGCATTTGCAACCCAGATTGACAAATGAATTCCATCAATGGTATCGACAAATTGGCAGGTTGCGTTTATTTCAGTACTTGTATCACTTATTCCTGTAAAAAAAGTCCCAGTTGTCGTTCCTGCGACATCTCCAGAAGGTACACTCACTGTATAATTGGGAGCACTCGGAGTAACAGAATTTCTTGAAATATCATGATTTCCTGAAAAACCACTCTCATTAAACTCGCGTATTTCAGCCATTATCCCTGATTCATCTTTAGAATCCTCGCGAGCTGGAATGTAAACTTCATTGCCTGCCGAAAACCGGCTTACCGATGAGGAAGAACTGACAGAAGCTGCGACCGGAGCATTATTGGTCATAGAAGTATTAGTAAATATAAAATACACATCATCACCACTAAGTGTTTTTGATACAGTTTCAGTCGTAAAACTGGGTTCAGTACTACTGTCCTTACATCCGAATAAAGATAATATTAGTATGGATAACATTATGTATTGTAATTTTTTTAGCACGAGAACTCCCAAGGTATAAATATAATCTGTAATAGCTAATATACATCAATAATACGACTTCAACAAAGCCGTTACATTTTAATTTAAAAAGAAGACTTCTTCCCTCGCTTGTAACTACTGTTTACTATAAGCCCTAATCTTATTTCTAAAAAATTAAGACTGCTTTCGACGAACTTATCAAAACTATTTCAATATACTTCCCACTCATCATCAAAAGCCTGATCAGTCATTGGAATTCTCTCATTGAGATTGCTTGCTCCAATGTATTTTTCACCAGTTCCTTTTAAGAATTCGGCTTTTGCAAGGTATTTATCTCTTCTGTATTCCATATCGGGATGACTTTGAAAGAATTCTTCCAGCACAAGACGATCTCCCGCTTCGCCATAAGCCTCAATAAACAGCTGAAAACCGTCACTGAGAGCTTCAGGCCAGTAATCTGTCCTTGTGGTTATCAGACTGTAGGCAAAGGCATCAGATTCGTCCTCCTGTGTTTTAGAAAAAGAGATTCCTATAAGTAAATCATAAAGGCCGCTGAAGAAACCCGGTGTGTCCAAATTGTATTCCCTCTCTGCAAGTTCAAATTTCACAGCATTCAAACAGTGATCCAATTCAATATGGGCAATTTCATGGGCCAGAATGGATGCGATCTGTGCTTCATTTTCCAATAGATCAAGCAACTCGTCCGCAACGACTATAACACCTCCCGCCATGGCATAGGCATTGGGAGCCATATAATAGTCGACATAAACGGTATATTCAAAGTCCTTGCGACTGTTTTGAGATAATTCAGATACCAGATCGTTGAGATAAATCGATTCCAGTGTTACCTCATATTGCTTATCAAAACGTTTTTTCAACTCATCACCGAATTCAGCTTCATCCCATTCCCCTGCGGCCAGAATCCTGCTGAAGGTGGCATCTGCTGTTTGAACGAATTTCCCCAGGATTTGAAAAAGTGGTGCGAATGACACTTCACGGGGAGAATTGGGCTTTTCAATAACTAAGAAAATGACAAGAGAGAACATAAAACAGGACGTGATAATTAATAGTGCTTTATTATGCATTGTCAAACCGTCCTTTAAATTGTGAATAGAGGATATTTATGAGGATAAAGATAACGCTCGCTCCTAAAAAGGCTATGGATTTTGCCAGGAGGGTTGATTGGGCGAGATCCCAGAATATCAATCGGACTGATGTTGCCAGAAGAGCCAGACTGGTGGCGTGTCTAAATACATTTTCCTTTAAAATCAGCGCCGTACCATAGAGAATAAATGATCCAC